>QHUA01000171.1 GCA_003221805.1 Gemmatimonadota bacterium | reverse complement strand
TCCCCGGGATCGGACCCGTCCCACTTTTCCGCGAGCTTGATCACCAGCTGGTTAAGGCGATTTCGCACTTCAGTGCGGTATGCGTTAGCGGCGGCGTTTGGCGCGGGCTGGTCACCGCCGCGTCCGATCTGCGCCAACGCCGGCGACGCTATCGATGGCTGGGCGAGGAGCAGCCCGCCGGTTAGGAACACCGGCAGGGGGAAGGGGAGTTTTGGCATTTGTACGGAAGGTAAGGCTATCCATAAGCCCTCGCGAGCGTCTTTTGGCTTGCTTTCTGCCTTTTCATGACCGACGCGGCGCTCATTGTGAGGCCGACAACTGACAACTCTTCCGGGGGTCCGGATGCTCAAACGCTCACTCACAATCGCCGCCGCTGGATTGATGGCCGGCTGCGGCGTCTCGCAGCAGCAAGAAGTGCAAATGGGGCAGCAGGAGGCGCAGCAAGTCAGCGCGCAACTGCCCATGGTTCAGGATGCCATCATCCAGAACTACGTGAACAACCTCGGTCAGCGGATCGCCAGAACCACTTCGCGCAGCGATCTCAACTGGCAGTTCCAGGTTGTGAACTCCAGCACCGTGAACGCTTTCGCACTACCTGGCGGATTCATCTACATCAATCGCGGCGTTCTCGAGCGCGCGAGCAACATGTCCGAAGTCGCAGGCGTGATCGGGCACGAGATCGAGCACGTGGTGCGGCGGCATTCCGTCAAGCAAATGGAGCAGGCGCAGGGCGCCAACGTCGGCGTTGGCATTCTCTGCGCGTTGACGGGAGTCTGCCAGAGCGGCCTGGCACAGGCTGCGATAAACGTTGGCGGTACAGCGGTTTTCGCCAAGTTCAGCCGCACCGACGAAGTGCAGGCGGATGAAGGCGGATTCAACAACGTGATGCGCGCGGGAATCAGCCCACGAGGGATGTACACGTTCTTCCAGAAGCTGCTCGCCGAAGAACAGCAGTCGGGCAGCGGCAACGCAGCGGCGTGGTTCGCGGATCACCCGGGTACGACGGATCGTATCGCCGACATCCAGCGGATGCTGAACCAGGTCCCGGCCTCGACGCTCAACAGCCTGCAGACGAACGATTCGGGTTTTGCGACGATGAAGTCGCGTGTGAATCAGCTCGGGCCGGCGCCGAGGGTTCAAGGCCAGTAATTAACCTTACTAAGCAAAACGCCACTCGATCGTTATGCGGTCGAGTGGCGTTTTCGCGCAGACTTCGGGCTATGAACTGCGAACTACTGCGAAGTGCGAATTACTGCGAAGGGCGAATTACTGCGAAGTGCGAACTAGAGTGGGTATTTCCACCTAAGCATCTCGAGGAGCGGAGGGTGAGGGATTCGAACCCCCAAGCCCTTTCGGGCGCCAGTTTTCAAGACTGGTGCAATAGCCGTTCTGCCAACCCTCCCGCACTCAAGATAAGAGTGACAAATCGGCCGGGCAACGAATTCCGGTTGTCCGAGTGCGCTATCGCGACGTGGTCGCGATGACATCCTCCAGCTGGGTTGCCTTGGCGATGCTGTCGACCTGGGCACGAATGCGAGCTGCTTCGTCACGCTTCCCCAGGTGCATGAGCGCGACCTGGAGCACGAGCCCGGTGCGGATGTAGAGATATGGAATTCCCGCTGACGGGCGATCTACCCAGAGATCACGCCGTGCCATGGATCGCGGCGCCCTGAAGCTGTTTTCCCAGAGCGACCGCGTGCTTTCGAGGTCGAACAGGCCCTCGCCCTGCACGGCGACGATGGCCGCTCCGGGCCTGGGCCGCGAAGGTAAGAGTTTCCGCGCCAGTCCTGTCGTGACAGTGTACGGGGAAAATCCCAACTCCTCGGCATAGCTCCCCGTCGTCCGGCTGAAGAAGAACGGCCGGTCGGGAAATCCATCGCGAATCATGTACAAAACGAGGATGTCGGCGCGCTCCAGCCCGGCGAAGTCGCCAAACTGCCGCGGCGGAATGTTCACCACGAGATCGGTGCCCTCCTTCCGAAAAGTCTGAGAAGAGGAGAGCGCGATTGCCGGCGGGACGGCGTCGGCTTCCTGCATCGTGAGCCGCAGTGGCGGGCCGCTCGGCTTCTTCCAGACTCTGCCGCGATAGAGGGCAGGGCCGCGCAATGAGTCGTACTCATAGATCGGACGACGCAGCAACTGGCGCGTGTACCAGTCAGTGTTGAGCAAAGAGAGACAAGCCACGACTACGTCCTTCCGAATGCCCTCGACCTCCTGCGCGTACCAAAGCGGAAACGTGTCGTTGTCTCCCGATGTAACGAGCACGCCGTAGGGCTCAACGGAGTTGAGCAGATCGGCGGCGAAATCGGCGGTGTCGGTCTGGCCGGCGCGAGAGGCGGACTTCCAATTTGCGAGTAACGGAATGAGCGCGATGGCAAGGACGGGTGTGGCGATCAGCCAACTGCGCCGGCGAGGCAGGACCGACGAATCGCCAGCAATTCGACTCCGCTCTGGGTCTATAATAGCCGCGAGTGTCTCCCAGACGAACACGAGTCCCAGCGCCGCCCAGACGCTCCACGCCGAGAAGCTCCATAGGTAGAAATAGTCGCGATCGCGCACCTCGCGCGGCACCGTGTCGCCGAGCTCGGGGGCCTGCGAAGATCAGGGGTCCGAACTAGGCGAACGATTTACGATCGCGCTTCCAGTGCACATATCCGCCGAGCCCGCCGAGGAAGAGCAGGAGAGTCGCGAGCAGCTGCTGAATTCCCGGATGGTTGTCGAACGGGTCTCTCAGCCACTGCCAGCGGAAGTACAGCCACCACATCTCGACCTGCGCGATGAACGGCGCCTGCCGGTCCGTCAGTCCCGGCTTCTGATACTGGCTGCGATTCAGGTTGTACATGAAACGGTCGAACGTCGCCTTGCTCAAGGTGCAACCGACGCCGATTTCGGTCGCGCATCCCGTTGGCTCACCTTCATTGATGGCGGGGAAGTGCGCGGCCCGAAGTGGCTGAGTGAGAAAGGGTGTCATCCCCAGAGCGAGCGCGCCCGCGATCGCCAGCAGCAAACGCCAGCGAATCATCGTGTCGGGACGGCGCAGCGGAACCGCCACGGCGACGGCGGGCAGGGCCAGAAATCCGGCCATGTGATTGGCGAAGCCGAGGCCACTCAGATACGCGATCATCACCAACAGCCGGTCAGCCTTGAATCCGTACGGCTCGTCGCACCAGCGCACCGTGAGCCACGACACGAGCGCCAGGCCCAATAGGGAAACTGTGTAGACTTTTTCGTTGACGACCGATTGCGCCCAGACCGTGAATGCCGTCGCGCCAATCAGCGCTGCCAGAGAGCCGCCGACGATTCTCTGCCAGCGGTCGCGAAGCCAGCCAACCAGCACTCGCTCGGTGATGAGAAACCACATTCCCGCCGCAGCGGCACTGCAAATAGCGGCGAGGATGTTGATGCGCATCGCGACGTTGGGCGCGATGGGAAGAATCGGATATACTCGCTCGTGTCCCACATCGCAGTGGAGGGCGCGAGTGTCATCAGGTAAAGAACGAATACCAGCGCCGCGGCGACGGCAGCAGCGCGGTAGGAGGGCGTGTAGTCGAGATCCTCGCTCTCGAGAGGAATCGTCGTCATCTAGTGGCGGAACTGGCGCTTGCCAGTGTGCACCATTGCGATGTTGTACTCGTTGGCTGCCTCGACCACTTCCTGATCTCGGACCGATCCGCCGGGCTGCACGATGGCCGACACACCAGCTTCCGCGGCCTGCTCGACGCCATCGCGGAACGGGAAGAACGCATCGGAGCCCATCACTGCCCCCTTCGTGTCGTGTCCGGCGAGCCCGGCTTTGTGGACGGACAGGAACGCCGCATCAACACGTGACATTTGCCCGGCCCCGATTCCGATCGTTGCACCTTCACGCACCAGGACGATCGCGTTCGACTTGACGCTACCGACGGCGCGCCAGGCGAACCGCAGGTCCCACCACTCGGCCTCGCTTGGTTGCCTGGAAGTGACGACTTTCCACTCGCCCTCGTTGGCGGCGAGGGGAGCGCGTTCCTGCACCAGCAAGCCGCCGCGAACTCGCTTGTAGTCCAGGGCGTGGTTTCGCCACTGAGCGCGTCCCTCCAGCACGCGCAGGTTCTTTTTGCGTCCGAGGATCTCCAACGCGCCGGATGTAAAGCGCGGCGCGACGATGCATTCGACAAAGAGACTGGACACGGCTTCGGCGATCGCGTCGTCGACATCTACTGTGAAGGAGATGACCGAGCCAAACGCCGATACCGGATCGCAGGCGAGCGCCTTTCTGTACGCGTCCAGTCCGCTCCTCGCGGTGGCGATACCACACGGGGTAGTGTGCTTGACGATCGCGCAACACACCTCACCCTCGAACAGATCGGTCGCGATGAGCGCTCCCTCGAGGTCGAGCAAGTTGTTGAAGGAAAGCTCCTTGCCGCCTTTTTGCTCAAGAGCAGCGATTCCATCGTGTTGCCGCTCCATATACACCGCTGCGCGCTGCCCCGGATTCTCGCCGTACCGGAGTGTGGCGCCTTTCTCGAGTGGAAGTATCATGCGCTCGGGGAAGATTTCTGAGCGCTCGCAGCCAAACCAGTACGCGATCGCGGCGTCGTATGCCGCGGTCCGCGCGAAGACTTTCTCTGCCAGCAGACGGCGCAGGTCGAGATCGTCATCCCTGGCTTCGAGCGCAGCGAGAACGCGACCGTAGTCAGCGGGATCGACGATGACTGTCACCGCCTCGAAGTTCTTGGCAGCTGAGCGCAGCATCGACGGTCCGCCGATGTCAATCTGCTCGATGACCTCGTGCGGCTTGGCGCCATCGCGGGCTGCCGTTTGCTCGAATGGGTAGAGGTTCACGGCGACCAGATCGATCGGCGCAATTCGCTGGGCCGCCAGAGCCTTCATGTGATCTGGGGAGTCGCGTCGCGCGAGCAGGCCGGCGTGAATCGCCGGATGGAGCGTCTTCACACGGCCCTCCAGCATCTCGGAGAAACCGGTGACGTCACTGACGTCGCGAACCTTGATGCCAGCCGAGCGCAGCGCGGTGGCGGTCCCGCCAGTGGATATCAGGTCCCAGCCGAGATTCACCAGTCCGTTAGCGAAATCGACGAGACCGGTTTTGTCGGAAACCGAGAGAAGAGCAGTTGGCATATCAGACAGAGATCTTGGATTCGGTGTTTTGGAGGATGGCGACCATTTCAATGACGCGCGGATAGACGACGTGCTCGACCGCCAGCACGCGTGAAGCCAGTGACTCAGGGGTGTCCGACGGCTCGACCGGAATTCGCCATTGGGCCACGATCGGCCCACGATCGTATTCGTCGTCGACCAGATGAACCGTCACCCCGCTTTCCCGCGCGCCTGAAGCGATGACGGCTTCGTGAACCCGCGCACCATACATGCCCTCACCGCCAAAAGCCGGCAGCAGGGCGGGGTGGATGTTGATGATGCGGCCGGCGTACTCGCGGATCACCGACGGCGGAATTCGTTTCAGGTAGCCCGCCAGCACGACGAGATCGACGCGAAACTTGCGCAGCAGCTTGAGGAGCTGGGTCCCATCGTCAGCTCCGTCGAAGTTCGCAATGTCTATCGACGCCGTCGCAGCGCGGATCAGCGCCGGCGAGTCGGCACGGTTCGAGGCGACGAGCACGACCTTCGCTACCCGTTCGCGGGCGAGGTTGTCGAAATGCTCGATGATTGCCTGAAGATTGGAGCCCCGGCCAGAGGCGAGCACGGCGAGTCGAGTCGGCATGCCCGATTTTACGCGGACTTGTCGCTGTCAGTAAGGTCGAAGAGAAGCTGGATTGCTTCCGAAATCGAGGCCGCCGTCTCGAGTCCATCCTCTTGCGCGCGCCGACGGTCCTCAGCCGTCGTCATCGGCGACGAGATCATGATGCCGCGGCCGCCCAGGCTCTTTGAGGCGACAACGTCGCGCCAGCGGTCACCGATATAGGCAACATTCGTTGGATTGAGTTTGAAATCTCTGATGGCATCCTCGAACATCCTGGTGGCAGGTTTCCGGCAGCTGTTCGGACCGGTCACGTTGGGGTGCTGAGGGCAGTAGTAACTGGCATCGATGTGCGCGCCTTCGGCTTTGAGAAGTGATTCAAAGTGGTTGCGCACCGCCTCGTAAGCATCGACGGTGAAAATTCCACGCGCGATTCCGGACTGGTTGGTTACAACTATTGCCGGCACCCGAGCGTCGTTGATGCGCCTGACGGCGGCGGCGGCCCCCGGCAGCAGGCGGACCTGCTTCGGCGATTTGATGTAATGCGCGTCTTCCATGAGCGTGCCGTCGCGATCCAGGAAGACCGCGTCGGGAGTCTTTCTCACGCTCGCGCCTTTGCTATCGCCGTGGTAAGCACGCCGTCCTCGCCGGGCGTTACGCTGCGCAAGTCGAGCAACAGCTTTCCCTCGGCGATGCGCCCGATGACGGCGGGATCGCCGAGTCGAAGCGCTTCCTCGAAATGTGCAGCGTCTGCCTTGATCGACAGTGCGCGAGAAGGAATTTTCGCCGTCGGGAATGCGCCGCCGCCTACACTCGCCTCACTGGGCACCACTTCGGCGTCGATGCCGCGCGCGCGAAGAGCCTCAGCGATCGAATGCGCGCGCGTCTCGATTTTCTCCAGCCGCTCGGTGAGCATGGCCAGCACCGGAATCTGTTTCAGCGCCTGCTTCGGATCGAGGTAAATGCGCAGCGTCGCTTCGAGTGCAGCAAGAGTGAGCTTGTCCACGCGCATCGCCCGGGCGAGAGGATTCTTGCGCAGTTTCGCCACGAACGCCGACTTGCCCAGAATGATCCCGGCCTGTGGGCCGCCAAGGAGCTTGTCGCCGCTCATGAGGACGAGCGTGGCGCCGGAGGCGACTGCCGACGGTGCGGTCGGCTCGCCCCCGACACCGTACTCGTCGAGCGAAAGCATTAGCCCACTGCCAAGATCGTGAATCACCGGCAGGCCGTGCTCGGCGGCGATGAAGACGAGTCGTTCGACGCTGACGTCGGCGGTGAAACCTTCGATGGCAAAATTGCTGCGGTGGACCTTGACGATGGCCGCGGTTTTCGGAGTGATCGCCCGGCGATAGTCGTCGTCGTGGGTGCGATTGGTCGTGCCGACGAGCTCTCCTCTGGAGACCAGCACTTCCTTCCTTTGCGCCAATGTGTTCAGCGTCAACACCATCGCCGCGGCGCAATTGTTCACTACCAGCGCATCTTCGGCGCCGGTCAACTGCGTCAGAAGTCCGACGCAATGCGAGTAGCGTGAGCCGCGCTTGCCGCTGGCGATGTCGTACTCAAGATTGCTGAATCCTTCGGCAACCTGTTCGATGGCGCGAATCGCAGCGCCGGCAAGCGGTGCGCGTCCGAGGTTGGTGTGCAGAATCACACCGGTGGCGTTGATCACTCGCCGCAGCGAGGGCCGGGTGGCGTTTCGAATTGCCGACGCTATCGTGTCGACCCACTGCTGCTCCGTCTTGTGGCTACCGCCCGCACTCCGCGCTGCCTCAACGCTGTCTCGCAAAGCGTCGAGCACAACGTTCCGCGGATGCTGCTCGAGCAGTTGCTTCACACCAGCGGTTTCCAACAGCGAGCTCACGCTCGGTAAATCCCGTCGCGCGTCTCTCATGTGGGTGGTGGAGTGGCGGGCGTTGCCGGCTGCTTCGGCGGTGGGGCCGGAGCGGGCACTGTATAGACGCGCTCGCTGTCGCCCGCTTTGCCCAGCAAGCCGCGAATGGCGATGGCACGCACTCTGTACGCCGTCTTGGGAGTCAGCGGACGCTGCATCTTGACCACCACTTCGCTAATCGGCACCGGCCGCGGCATCACCGGCTTTACGACGGTTACGGTATCAGCACGCGCTCTGGCTGGTGGACGCGCAGCTGGAGGGAGAGGGACGGCGGGATTCACTTTAGGAGTGGTGTCCTTCGGTGGCGGGCCCGCGCTAACAATCGCGAGCGGCGCCGAGTCAGGTCCAATCACAGCGAAGTTGGCAGCGGTCAGAGTCTGGCTCGGATCGATCGGCTTGTCAAAGGAGACGACCAGCGAGAGGGAGTCTGTTGCACGAACCTCCCGGATGTGGGGCGGAATAGTGTCGTGTGTAAAAATCACCAGGGTGGTGCGCGCACTGTCCGCCAGACTGATCGAGACGCTGTCCCACGGCTCGCTCGGGTCGATTGCCAGGTTCTTGTTGCGATCGACATATGAGCGGATCGTGTACCTGGCCGCCGGCATGTGCTCCATCAGGAAAGCGCCGTTGGAATCCGCCACCGCCACGTACGGATGAATGCTGTCAGGTGGCACGAATGACTCGACCAGCGCGCCTGCGGCGGGTGAGCCCGAAACCCAATCGAACACGGTTCCGGCGATCCGCGTGCGAGGAATGATCGTACCCGTTGAAAAAAAAGTAGCGGCACCCGTGTTCCTGACGTTGCCTCGTATATCGGCGAGTCCCTTCTGCATGATGACCGTGTACGCGGTGTTGGGACGCCACCCGTTCGAGGGCTTTACGCCGATGACTTCGCGATGCCACGATGCGGTTGCAACGCCGTTGCGCGGGGATATCAAAAAGAGATCAGCTAACGTAGTGGCGGCAGGGGGGCGTTCGGCGACGACTTCGTCGAAGCGAAAAAGAACTTCCTTGGGCCGCACGCCGACGGTGCCGGAGTCGGGGGTAACCTTGATAAGCTGCGGAGCGGCGACGTCCGGCGGACCCCCGGGTGGCAGACCCGGCGACGCACACGCCAGTCCGAGCAGAGCGACGGCGATCAGCCGCCGCAAAGTGCTTTCACCTTTTCGGAGATCTGGGCGCGACGCTTGGTCCAGTCCTGCTGTTTCTTGCGCTCGGCATCGACGACGTGAGCGGGCGCGCGGCTGGTGAAGTCGTGGTTTTGCAGACGCGCGGTCAGCGCAGCGAGCTGCTTCTCAAGCTGCTCGAGCTCAGTGCGCAGCTTTCCACACTCCTTGGTCACATCAACGAGCCCGCCCAATGGAACAGTGAGCTCACTCCCATCGGCGAGGACGGCGTGGGCGGCACCAGCTCCGGTGGCGTGGTCACCAACCTTCACCGCTGAGCGGGAAAGTCGGCCAATGAGCGAGGAGTGATCGTTGAACAGAGACGCGTGCGCGGGCGACTGGATGGTGACATCGATCGATTTTCCGGGCGGAATTGCGTAGTCGGAGCGGATTTGCCGGACTGCGGTCACCGCCTCACAGACGAGATCGAAGTGGGCGATGGCGTCGCGCTCGCTTTCCGAATCCGGATGCGGAATCGCCCATGGCGCCACGGCGAGAAACTCGCAGCGATCGGCATCGACCGGGAAGGGAAGCCGCTGCCACAATGTCTCAGTGATGAACGGCATGATCGGGTGGAGCAGTCGCAGTGCGTAGTCGAACGCGTGCGTCAGGACTGCCCGTGCAACTTCGCTATCGCCATTCGCAGAACCGATCCGCCCCTTTGTGCTCTCGAGGTACCAATCGGCAAGGTCGTTCCAAACGAAGCCACGAGCAGCCTCGGCGTACTCGCTCAATCGTAATCCCGCGTAACGCTCCTCGGGCCGCCAGGATCTTTTTTGGGGGCGCGCCGGTCCAAGCGCCGCATCACACTTGAAGATCGTGCGGTTGAGTCGGCCGAGAATCCACCGATCGGCGAGCGTGAGCTCGTTGTCACTCAGCTCGTCGACGCTTCGCACCGGCGTCGCTCCGACGTTGGACAGCAGGAATCTCCCGATATTCCAGAGCTTTGTGGCGAAGTTCCGTCCGGGTGCGAACGAGCGCTCGAGATCGTTGGGGTCGAGCATCAGATCGGCCCCCATGCCCATTCCCGCTACGACAGTGTAGCGTAGCGCGTCCGCACCGTAGCTCGTGACGACATCAAGCGGATCGATGCCATTGCCGAGAGACTTGGACATCTTGACGTGGTGCATGTCGCGCACGGTCCCGTGGAGGTAAACGGTGTGGAACGGGTGCGCGTCCATGAACGCATAGCCGGCCATGATCATGCGCGCGACCCAGAAGAATAGAATCTCCGGTGCGGTGATCAGATCGTCAGTCGGGTAGAACGCGGCGAGTGCCGCCGAGTTCTTGTCCGGCCAGCCGAGAGTGGAGATCGGGAACAGCCACGAAGAGAACCAGGTGTCGAGCACGTCTTCGTCCTGGCGCACCTCGCCGCCGCATTTCTCGCAGGCAGCGACGTCGGTGCGACTTACGATCTGACACTGACACTTGTCGCAGTACCAGACAGGAATGCGGTGGCCCCACCACAGCTGACGTGAGATGTTCCAGTCGCGGATATTCTCGAGCCAGTTGATGTAGACGGCTTCCCATCGCTCGGGAAGAATGCGGATCGTTCCGTCGTGGACTGCTTTGAGCGCTGGCTCGGCGAGCGGCTCCATCTTGACGAACCACTGATCGGAGAGCCGCGGCTCGACGACTGTGTCGCAACGGTAGCAGTGGCGGACTGCGTGCTGATGCGACTCCATCTTGATCAGCTGGTTGGACTTTTCGAGGGTACGAATGATTCGCTCTCGGGCTTCGAACCTGTCGGCTCCAATCAGCTCCGCGGGCACACGCGAATTGGCATCGACCCCGTTCGCCATTGTGCCGTCGGGCGCCATGATGACGGGCATCGGCAGCTTGTGGCGCACGCCGACCTCGAAGTCGTTGGCATCGTGCGCCGGAGTGATCTTTACCACGCCGGTGCCAAAGGACGGATCGACGTACTCGTCGGCGATGACTGGAATCTCGACGTTGGCGATCGGCAGCAACACGGTTTTGCCAATCAACTTCTTGTAGCGATCGTCGTCGGGATGTACTGCAACGGCCACGTCGCCGAGCATCGTCTCGGGACGGGTTGTGGCAACTGTCACGCTGGCGTTGCCTTTCGCGCCAACGATTGGATAAGCGATGTGATAGAGTGTCCCCATCTCCTCGTCATGCTCGGCCTCTTCGTCGCTGAGCGACGTCATGCAGCGCGGACACCAGTGAATGACGCGATGGCCGCGATAGATCAGGCCGCGCTCGTAGAGCTGAACGAAAGCCTCACGCACCCCGATCGACAGCTCGGGCGAGAACGTGTACGCGGTTCGATTCCAATCGGCAGAGGCACCGATCGCGCGCAGTTGACGCAGGATTTCGCCGCCAGTTTCTTCGACGAACGCAATCGTGCGCGCGACGAAAGCTTCGCGCCCGAGGTCAGCCTTGGTCTTGCCTTCGGCGGCGAGTTGTTTCTCGATGATGTTCTGGGTTGCAATGCCGGCGTGGTCGGTGCCGGGAACCCAGAGCGTTTCATCGCCCACCATACGCCGCCAGCGGATGATTACATCCTGCACCGTGTTGTTGAGACCGTGGCCCATGTGCAGCACGGCAGTGACGTTCGGCGGCGGCATCACGATCACGAACGGATCGCGGTCACCTCCGTTGCGGCGGCTGCGCTTCTCGTCGGCAGAAAAAATTCCCGCCTCGATCCATCGATCGTAGATCGCGCGCTCCACCTGTCCCGGCTCGTACTGAGCGGGGAGATCACCTGGCCCCGACGCGCCGTCATTCGAGCGGAGTTGCTGGGTTGTGCTCATCTCTGGCGCAAGTTAACGGGCGCCAATTTCTCGGGTAAGACCGCGCGTCTTACCCGAGAAGAATCTGCGAGAGGATGTTATGCGTTGTTTGGTCGAGTGCGCGCGCTATTCGTCGGCGGTGCGTGCTCGGGATCGGTGACGTGGTCTGCCTTGGGGACGCCGCTCGGTGCGACGGCAGATCCGTCGGTGCGCCCGCCACGCGCCTTCTTCGTCGATTTGCGGCGCTCGGCGGTGTCCGGGATCTCCTCTGCTGCGGCCATGAACGCCTGGTCTTCTTTCAGCGAGCGATCCTCGAGCTTGTTGCGGGGATCCGCGTGGCGATCGATCTCAGTCGAGTTTCCCTGGCGGCGACGACCGGTGCCGAGCTGTTGTCCCTCCCAGTGTCGCTCGGTAAGGGTGGCATCGCCGTCCTCGTAGCGATGCGCGGCGTCGTCCAGCAGGTCTTCCTCGGTGCGGATAGCGAGTCGATTCACCACCGTGTCAACACCCGGCACTCCGCGCGCGACCACCACTGCCTGGTGTGCCTCTTCCTCGGAATTCACCCAGCCGGTGAGCTCGATGATTCCAGCTTCGACACCCGCGATGTCGATCGCGCGCTCGCTCAACGTCGGGTCGTTGCGGAATGCTTCGAGGACTCTTTCCTCGAGCTCCTCTGAACCGTTCAGCGATCCCTTAGGAGTGTCGACCTCATCGTCGAAGTCTGGGTCAAACTCATCTTCGTCGAGTCCTTCGTACTCGAAGTCTTCTCCTTCGGTGCCGCCTCCGAAGGTGTCCTTGATCCTGTCTGTCAAGCCTTTGAATCCCCCGAATCGCTCCGCCATCAGAACGCCTGCCGCGAAGCCGGCTGCAGCTCCGAGCGCGATCAGGACCGCAGTGCGCGCAGAAGGTTCTTCCTCCTCTTCTTCTTCGCGAAATATGTACGGCGGCTCGTTATGAAAGCGGAAGGGAGACATAGGTGTGCTAACCTGTGGCGAAGGGTATCTGCAAACGATACCTTAACGGGGAGCAAAAGAAAGGCCATCCGCAGTACTCGAATTCATCCCCCAAAAATGTTGACGCTGAGGCTCCCCGACGGCGCCATCCGTGAGGTTCCCGAAGGCGCTCTGCCGCGCGACCTCGTCGCGTCTATCGGGCCCCGGCTCCTCCGTGACGCTATCGCTGTCAAGGTAGACGGAGAAGTCCAGGATCTAAATACTCCGCTGCGAAAGGGCGGCGACTTCAAAGTCCTGACCGAGAAGGATCCGGAATCACTCGCCGTGCTCCGGCACTCCGGCGCGCACATTCTGGCTACCGCCGTTCGCCGGCTGAGACCGAACGCAAAAATCGGTTTTGGTCCGGCGATCGAAGACGGATTCTACTACGACTTCGAGGTCGATCAGCCGTTCACCCCGGAAGATCTCGAGAAGTTCGAGGCGGAGATGAGGAAAGTCATCGCCGAGAAGCATCCGTTCGTCCGCGAGGAGGTCTCGCAGGCGGAAGCGCGCAAGCGATTCTCAGACGATCCGCTGAAGCTGGAACGCCTCAGCGAATTCTCCGACGACGAGATCATCTCCACTTACACCGACGGGCCGTTCATCGATCTGTGTAAAGGACCGCACGTTCCTGACACTTCTTATCTCAAGAATTTCAAACTGCTGCATACTGCCGGCGCGTATTGGCGCGGCGACGAACATCGGCAGATGCTGCAGCGCATCTACGCGACGGCGTTCTGGAAAAAGGAGGATCTCGAGGAGCATCTCCATCGCCTCGAGGAAGCGAAGCGCCGCGATCACCGGACGCTGGCGCAACAGCTCGACCTCTATTCTACTGACCCCCGCGTCGGACCAGGCCTGATCCTCTGGCATCCGAAGGGCGCCATCATCCGCAACGAGATCGAGGAATACGAGCGGGCGCTGATTTTACGTCACGGGTACGATCTCGTTTACACGCCGCACATCGTGAGCGAGAAGTTATTCCAGATCTCGGGCCATCTGGAGAACTACAGGGAGAGCATGTTCGGGCCGATCGATGTGGAGGGCGCGGCCTATCGGCCCAAGCCAATGAATTGTCCGGGCCACATCTGCATCTACCAGTCACATCAGCGTTCCTATCGCGATCTCCCGCTTCGTTACGCCGAGTTCGGATCGGTTTACCGCTACGAGCGTAGCGGCGTGCTGCACGGGATGATGCGCGTGCGCGGCTTTACGCAGGACGATGCCCACATCTTCTGCACACTGGAGCAGGTTCCGTCCGAGATCGACCGACTGCTGGATCTGTGCGACGAGATGCTGAAAACGTTCGGCTATCCATACACGATCGAGCTGGCGACGCGTCCTGATAAAGCGATTGGTGACGCCGAACGCTGGAAGCAGGCCGAGGATACTCTGGCGGAAGCCCTGAAGAAACGCGGCCAGGCTTTCACCTACGACGAGGGCGGCGGCGTGTTCTACGGCCCAAAGCTCGATTTCAAATTGATCGACGCCATCGGACGGAAGTGGCAAGGGCCGACGGTGCAGCTCGATTTCAATCTGCCGGAGCGATTCGGACTGGAGTACACCGGCGCGGACAATACGCCGCACCGCCCGACTATGCTGCATCGCGTTCTGGTGGGATCGATGGAGCGATTTGTTGGCGGACTGATCGAGCACTACGCCGGGGCATTCCCGCTGTGGCTGGCGCCGGAACAGGTGCGCGTCATTCCGATCGCGGACGATGTTAAGGACTTCGCCAAGTCAGTTGTTGAGCGCCTCCGCTCGCGCGGCGCGCGCGCACACATTGATGACAGGTCGGAGACGCTCAATTATCGCATCCGCGATGGAGAGCTACAGAAAATTCCGTACATGGCGGTTGTCGGGAAGCGCGAGGCAGAATCCGACTCCATCGCGCTACGCGTGCGTGGGGCGGGCAAGAAGCAGGAAGTGATTAAAGTCTCCGATTTCATCGCCCGCGTCGAGGACGAGCTGGCGACCCGCGCGCTCAAGCCGTAGAGTCGCGGCTTCACATCCACAGTCAGAATTCGTGAGGCACAACATGCGTCGTTCGTCCGTTGCATTTGCCGCCGTCTCGGTCTTCACGCTGGCGTCCGGAATCGCCGCTCAACAGACCACCGTCCTCCGCGCTGCGCGAATGATCGACGGTACCGGTGCTGCGGAGATCACCAACGCCGCAATACTCGTAACCGACGATCGCATCGTAGCCGCTGGACCAGCGGCGAGCGTGGCAGTTCCCACCGGCGCTCGCGTTCTCGACCTCGGCGACGTGACGCTGTTGCCGGGGTTCATCGACGCCCACACCCACATCATTGGCCGGACACTGGGCGACCCTCTCAACGATCTGGCAGTCGTCAAGGACTACGCGTCGTACGGCGCGATCGTGGGTGTGGCGAACGCGCGAGCGACGCTGATGGCGGGATTCACCAGCATCCGGGTTGTCGGTACGCGCAACTTCGACGACATGGCGTTGCGTCAAGCAATCACCGATGGCAGAGTGCCGGGGCCAAGGATGGAGAACGCCGGCAATCTCATTGGAATTACCGGCGGTCATTGCGATGAGAACGGATTTCGGCCTGGTTTGATTCGCTACGGCCCCGAGGATGGTGTGGCAGATGGTGTCGACCAGGTTCGTGCGGCGGTCCGCTATCAAGTCAAGTCAGGTGCGGATGTGATCAAGATGTGCGCGACGGGAGGCGTTCTCTCAGAGGGCGATGCCGTCGGCGCAACGCAATACACCTACGAAGAAATGAAGGCACTGGTCGACGAGGCGACGAAACTGGGGCGGAAAGTTGCCGCGCACGCCCACGGAACGGAGGGAATAAAGCTGGCCGTACGCGCCGGAGTCTCGTCGATCGAGCACGGCTCGTTCCTCGACGAAGAAGGTGCGCGGATGATGTCGCAACGCGGCACGTTCCTCGTTCCGACGCTGATGGCCGGTGAAACCGTAGAAAAGTTTGCCAAGAACGGTGTGCTCAAGGGCTTGCGCGCGGAGAAGGCGCTGGCGGCGGCCGCTGCCATGAGGAAGGGTGTAAAACTGGCCGTCGCCAATCACGTCCCGATCGCACTCGGAACCGACGCTGGGGTAATCCCGCACGGCACGAACGCGCGTGAGTTTGGCCTCATGGTCGAGTGGGGCGGGCTGACCCCGATGGCATCGCTCAACGCGGGGACCCTCAACGCAGCGAAGTTGCTCAGCTGGGACGCGAGGGTCGGCTCCCTCGCGCCCGGAAAGCTCGCCGACATCGTCGCTGTGCCCGGTGATCCCCTCACCGACATTCACGTCACCGAGCGGGTCGGCTTCGTGATGAAAGGCGGAGTGATCTACAAGGGAGCCGGCGCCGAGTCGCGTTAGGGTGCGTCGGGCCCCGCCGCGACCAGCTCCACTTCTTCGGTGTTGTCTTCCGCCTGCCGAAGAATGCGACGGAGGACTTTCCCGACCTGTGTCTTGGGCAGCTCAGTGACGAGCTCGTATTTGGCCGGAACCTTGTAGTGCACGAGCCGGTCGCGACAAAAAAATTTCAGCTCCGAGGGCGTTGCCGAATGTCCAGGACGCAGAACCACAAACGCCTTCACCACCTCGCCGCGCATCTGGTCCGGAACGCCGATGACTCCGACTTCGGCTACCGCGGGGTGGGATGAAATGACCTCCTCGATCTCCCGCGGCCAAACC
>QHUA01000227.1 GCA_003221805.1 Gemmatimonadota bacterium | reverse complement strand
GATCCGGAAATAGATATCGAACGTCGACCCAGCGGGATTGGGCACGATGCGGAACAGATCTTCACCGCCGGTGCCCATATCGTCGGTCGTAATCGATTGTGGTGGAAGGGCTGTGCCCAATCCCAGCGTGAGCCAGGATGTACTGGTGCAGCTGCCGTTCAGGTTCGTATCGACTGCCCTCTGGAGGAAATACTCGGTGTTCGGGGCGAGGTCTCGCACCCAGACGCCGAGATCTATTCTCTGAACATTGTCATTGCCGGCTTGCCGGAACTTCACGTGACCGAAACCGTCGCCTCCAACGAGACATCCCGCTACATCTCCAGAACATGGTCGCAGAATGACTTCGAGATTGTAGTTCGGTGTGTCACCCGTTGAACGATCTGCGGCAATACTCGTATTCGCCGAGACCACGTGCGGTGCCGTCGACGATTCCTGACACGCCGTTGTGGCGACCGCGAGCGAGACGACAAGTGCAGCTGTCCGGTAAGACATACGCAACCTCCAGTGTGAGTACGTTTCCGCGCCGCTCAGGGGCCCTTCCCCGCAGCGCAAGTATCTGATCACGAACAATTGTCAGGTTTCGCCGCATCAAAACGCAGTGCACTACCCGGAGGCGCGAAGAAGGTCGCTACTGATGTGGCCTCAACCGCTCCTTCGTTGCGCGCGTTCCCTACAGCACCGCCTTCCTCGGTGAATGAGGTACCGGCGGGGTAACGCGTTCCGGCGCAGTTGGGATCGTCCGCACGGTAAAAAGTGATCGCTCCGGTTTTTACGACAACCAGCACGGGACCGGGATGATAGTGCCAACCTGAGCTCCCAGCGACTGCTATGCTTATGTGCGCGACCGCGATGTCGGTGTTATCGTGCGATTTGAGCTCGACGTCATAGCCATTGAATTTCGATTGCATGTGAAACGTGCCGAGGTTGCCGCGCGCGATCAGGATGCTGGTAAATCCAACTCCCATCGTCTCGGCCGCCCCAGTGGGTGCCGTCTTCGAAAACTCTTTCGGTGTCGTGGTGTCTCTGCACGCGAACGCCCCGGCGGCGACGGCCACCATAGCGACAAGGACCCGATGGGGGCTTGCGGCGTGGATCAACACGTCCGCTACATGTAACAACGAGATACGACGCAGTGAGACCGACATAATGGCTCCGGATGCGGGATTAAGGGTTGGTCTTCGTTCACCCTTCTGAAACGAAATCGCCGCCCGGACCGGCTCATTTTGCTTGCCGTGGGTGCGCACAACCCTTATGGTGAAGCCCCATTCCGAACCCCGGAGGTAGGGATGGCACTTGCTTCGTCTGAGGTCACAGGTCTCTTGCGGATGTGGAGCGCAGGCGACGAAAGCGCGCGCGATCGGCTCATTCCCCTCGTGTACGATCGGCTGCGCGCATTGGCCCACCGGCGTTTGGGCTTTTCGCCCGTCGAGAACTCACTCAACACGACAGAGCTGGTCCACGAGGCGTACATTCGGCTCGTTCAAGCCCCCCGCATCGACCTGCCCGACCGAGCGCATTTTCTGGGGCTGGCCTCTGACGTCATGCGGAATCTGCTCGTCGACCGGGCTCGCTCCCATCTCACGGCAAAGCGCGGCGGCGGCATGAGACGGTTGGACCTCGACGAGTTTGAATGGGTCTCGGACGAGAATCTCGAGACCGTTGCCGATCTCGATGAAGCGCTGAAGCGTCTCGACGCGTTGAGCACCCGGCAGGGCCAGCTGCTGCAACACCGGTACTTTGGCGGGTTGACCCTCGAGGAGAGCGCCGCAGCAATGGGAGTGTCGCTCGCTACCGCCAAACGGGAGCTGCGCTCCGCTCGGGCGTGGCTCGCGCTCGAGCTGAAGGGTGAGCGGCTCGCATGAACGCCCAACGCTGGGAAGAAATCCAGGTTAGCTTCGACCAGCTTGTCGAGTTGGACGTGCCGCACCGCGCCGCCCGTCTCGCGATGTTGGCGAGCAGCGACCCTGAACTACATCGAGCACTTGAGTCGTTGTTGGAGGCCGACGCCGCGGCCAGCGCGCAGCTCGCACCGATCGATGCCGCTTTCCTGCCTCAGGGTGATCGCCAGCCGGATCCCCTCGGTCTCACCGGCCGCACCATCTCTCACTTCGAGCTCCGCGAGGCGCTCGGCGCGACTGGGCCGCGTCGTCGCACTCAAGTTTCTCCTGCCTCACTACAACCTCGACGCCTCCGCTAAAGCGCGCTTCCTGCGCGAAGCTCACGCGGCCGCTGCGCTCGACCACCCAAATCTTTGTACCATCCACGAGGTCGGGGCGAGTGACGAGGGCTGGCTCTTCCTGGCCATGGCGCTTTATCACGGGGAAACGCTCCGAGCGCGGCTGACGCGTGACG
>QHUA01000228.1 GCA_003221805.1 Gemmatimonadota bacterium | reverse complement strand
TTGGCGTTGACGAACGTCATCATCCGGCGCAGCGATCGTCCGACATCCTCGATGCGATGGTGCGTTTCCGCCGAGCGTGTGCTCTTGAAGTGCGGCAGCCCGGAATCATTCTCGGCGATCCACTCGCGCGCGAATGACCCGTCGCGGATGTTCGACAGCAGCTCGCGCATCGTCTCGCGCGTCCGCTCGTCGACGATGCGCGGACCCGCCACGTAATCGCCGTACTCGGCGGTGTCGGATACCGAGTAGCGCATGTAGTTCAGTCCGCCCTGGTACATGAGATCGACGATCAGCTTGAGCTCGTGCATGCACTCGAAGTACGCGACCTCCGGTTGATAACCGGCGTCGACCAGAGTGTCGAATCCCGCCTTGACCAGCGCGGACACTCCGCCGCACAGCACCGCCTGCTCCCCAAAGAGGTCGGTCTCCGTTTCCTCCTCGAACGTCGTGATCAGCGCTCCGGCGCGGGTCGAGCCTAGCGCCTTGGCGTAGGCAAGGGCGTCGTCGAGCGCGTGTCCCGTAGCATCTCGGTGCACCGCCACCAGTGCCGGCACGCCACCGCCCTGCTGGAACACCTCGCGCACGCGGTGGCCTGGAGCCTTGGGCGCGACCATGCTGACATCCACGCCTTCGGGCGGGACGATCTGCCCGAAGCGAATGTTGAACCCGTGCGCGAACATCAGCGTCTTGCCCGGACCAAGGTGGCTCTGAACGTGATCGCAGTAGAGTCGCGCCTGCCCCGTGTCGGGCGTGAGGATCATGATGATCTGCGATTGCTCGGCTGCGTCGTCCACACTCGCCACCGCGAGTCCAGCCTTTCGTGCGGCATCACGACTCCGCGAGTCTTCGCGCAGTCCGACGACGACATCCACACCACTGTCTTTCAGGTTGAGTGCGTGGGCGTGTCCCTGGCTGCCGTAGCCAATGATCGCCACTCGCCGACCTATGAGCCGAGCGACCTCAGCATCCGTGTCGTAGAAAAGTTTCGTCATGGTTTCCTCAACACGCTCCGTCGGCTTGCCACCATGGCCGCGCAACATCCTCACGTACGGGGACTTCCGTTCGCGACGCGGTGGTGCCGAGCGCCATCGCCAGACTTCCTGACCGCATCGTCTCGCACGTGCCCAGACCTTTCGCGCGCTCGATCATCTCGCCGAGGCGGTCCGGCGTATCGGTCATCTCTACGACGACGGTCTGGGGAGAGCTGCCGACGATCTTTGCGCCGAACCCTTCGGCGATCGTCCTGATTTCTTCTCGTTGCTGCTCCGGCGCGTGGATCTTCACCAGTGCCGTCTCCCGCACCACATACTCCGCATTCGTCACGTCAGTTACCTCCAGTACTTCGATTAATCGGTTGAGTTGCTTGATTGTTTGTTGCACGTCAGTCGTTTCCACGACGACGGTGATACGCCGCACTCCGGCTGTCTCGCTCTCACCGAACGCGATGCTGTGAACGGCGAGGGCGCGACCGCGCAGCAGTCCGAGCACGCGATTGAGAGCGGCGGGCCGATCTTCCATCAGCGCGACGAGAGTGTGTCTCACGCGTGCGCTGCCTCGCGTGTGATCATCTCGCCGATGCTGGCCCCGGGCGGGACCAGCGGAAATACGTTCGCCTCGCGCTCGACCCTGAAGTCGAGCACCGCCGAGCCGTCGTGATCCCAGGCAGCGCGTATTGAATCCTGCGCCTCCTCGATACGGTCGATGGTGGCTGCCACTGCCTGACCATGCCGAGGTAGCCGTTGTTCACGATCGCCACTTTCACATTCCTGACTCCCTCCTGATTGATCGTTGCCAGCTCCTGGTTGGTCATCTGGAATCCGCCGTCGCCGACAATCGCCCAGATCGTTTCGTCGGGATGCGCGATCGCCGCTCCCATCGCCGCCGGCACGGCGAAGCCCATCGTGCCCGCGCCGCCGCTGGTGATGTGAGTGCGCGGACGTCGCCACTCGATCAGCTGCGCTGCCCACATCTGATGCTGGCCGACATCGGTGACGACGCGATATCCACCGCGCTCGTTGAGCGCCGCATTCAGCGCGGCGTAGACGTCGTGCGGCATCAGCTCCGTCGTGTCGGGCCGGCGCAGATACGGCTGGCGGTGCTGGTGCGTCGCCTGACTTTCTCGTATGTCGTGCAGCCAAAGGTGAGCGTCACGCGGCGCAGTCTCCTCGAGCAGCGCGGTCAGCGCGGCGCGCGCATCGCCGATGATGCCGACCGCGACTTTCACGTTCTTGCCGATCTCGGATGGATCGATGTCGATGTGAATCACTCGCGCGCGAGGCGCGAAGGTGGACGCCTTGCCGGTAACGCGATCGTCGAAGCGCGCGCCGATGTTGATCAGCACATCGCACTCCTGAATGGCGCGATTGACGTGCACCCAGCCGTGCATGCCCGGCATGCCGATGCTCAGCGGATGGTCTTCGGGAAACGCGCCTATCCCGTGCAGCGTCGTCACTACCGGAATGCCTGTCCGCTCGGCGAGCGCACGCAGCTCGGCGACGGCGCCGGAGATGATCACGCCGTGACCGGCAAGAATGAGTGGCTTGCTAGCGTTCGTTAGAAGGCTCGCCGCTGCGCGCACAGCGTGGCGATCTCGGCCCGACATATTTGGTCTTCTTGAACTGAACGTCTTTGGGGATGTCGACAACCACCGGCCCAGGCCGGCCGGTCGTGGCGATGTGGAAGGCCTCCTTGACGACGCGCGCCAGGTCCTCGGTCCTGTTCACCAGGAAATGATGCTTCGTGATGGGCCGCGCCACCTCGACGATCGGCGTCTCCTGAAACGCGTCGGTGCCGATGACGTGAGTGCCGACCTGCCCGGTGATGGCGACGATCGGGATGGAATCCATCTTCGCATCCGCCAGGCACGTGACGAAGTTGGTCGCCCCCGGTCCGCTGGTGGCGATGCAGACGCCGGGCTTGCCAGTCGATCGCGCGTATCCTTCAGCCGCGTGGCCAGCGCCCTGTTCGTGGCGGCAGAGGACGTGACGCAGCTGATCGCGGTATTCCCACATCGCGTGGTAGAACGGCATGATCGCGCCGCCGGGAATGCCGAACATGACTTCGACGTTCTCGCGCAGCAGGGCTTCGCACATCACCTGGGCGCCGGTTCGCTCGGAAGTCGGGAAGCGGGAAGCGGGAAGCGGGAAGCGGGTCACGCGTTACGGGTTACGGGTAGCGGGTACGGAAAACGGGCAGGGCTGTTCGGTCATCTGGCGATGCCGGCCGGAGTTGGTCTGTACCGCTCGCGTGGCGAATGAGCAATTGCCTCGACCGCGCCGGACCACGATTCGGTCAGTGCTTCGACACCGTTGTCCGTCCTCGGCCACTCGAGTACCGCGCCTCGACCAGCGTTCGTCACCATCGCCGCGTAGCGCGACAGCCATCCCCGCGTGTAGCGAGGCTCGGGAGCGGTCCACTGCCTGCGACGCGCGCGCAGCTCCGCCGCGGTGAGATCAACATCGAGTCTGCGCTCGGG
Source organism: Gemmatimonadota bacterium (assembly GCA_003221805.1). GTDB lineage: Bacteria > Gemmatimonadota > Gemmatimonadetes > Gemmatimonadales > Gemmatimonadaceae > UBA4720. The sequence goes on along the minus strand of QHUA01000228.1, from coordinate 1,447 downwards.
CAGGTCGATACAGACTATGTCTCCATCACGTATAAGCCCGATGGGACCACCCTCGGCGGACTCGGGCGACACGTGACCGATGCACAGCCCGCGCGTGCCGCCCGAGAATCTTCCATCGGTGAGCAGCGCCACCTCGGCGCCGATCGGCATTCCCTTGAGCATGCTCGTGAGCGAGAGCATCTCGCGCATACCGGGACCACCGCGCGGACCCTCGCCGCGCACCACCACCACTTCGCCGGGCCGAATGCCGTTTACACGCACAGCCGCCGTCGCCGACTCTTCGTCCTCGAAGACACGCGCGGGTCCGCGAAACGTGAGCTGGTGGTGCTCGACGGCGCCGACTTTGATCACCGCGCCGCCGGGAGCGAGATTGCCGAACAAAACGCAGAGCGCTCCACGAGCGGAGTGCGGCTGAGTGATCGGCCGAATACACTCCTCATCGAGATTGCGCACGCCGTTGAGATTCTCGCCGACAGTTTTTCCGGTGACGGTGACCGCGTCGAGGAAAAGTGTGCCTGGCTTCTTTGCCAGTTCTGCCAGCAGCGCGGGTACGCCACCGGCGGCGTCGACATCCTGGATGTGCCACTGCCGATTCCCGTCCCACGCCGGCGAAACTTTCGCCAGATGCGGCACGCGCTCGGCGACCTCGTTGAACCGCGCCAGCGGATATTCGATCCCCGCCTCATGAGCGACGGCGATCACGTGGAGCAGAGTGTTCGTCGAGCCACCCATGGCGACATCAAGCGCGACTGCGTTGTCGATGGCTTCGGCGGTGACGATGTCGCGGAAGCGGATGCCGCGGCGGAGGAGCTCGAGCACCTGGTGGGCGGCGGCACGAGCGAGTGTGTGGCGGTCGGGTGAGACGGCGAGAATGGTTCCGTTGCCGGGAAGCGCGACGCCGAGCGCTTCGCAGAGGCAGTTCATCGAATTCGCGGTGAACATCCCGCTACAGCTTCCACACGTTGGACAGCCGGCGATCTCCAGCTCCTCGAGACGCGTGTCGTCGATCGTCCCCGCGGCGCGCGCGCCGACGGCCTCGAATACGGAGATGAGGTCGACCTTCTGGCCGCCGCGATCCACACCGGCGCGCATCGGCCCGCCTGAAATGAAAATCGTGGGGATGTTGGCGCGCGCGGCACCCATCAACATTCCCGGCACGATCTTATCGCAGTTGGGGATGCACACCATCGCGTCGAAGCAGTGCGCCTGCACCATCGTCTCCACCGAGTCGGCGATCAGCTCGCGTGACGGGAGCGAGTAGCGCATTCCCTCGTGTCCCATCGCGATGCCGTCGTCGACGCCGATGGTGTTGAACTCGAACGGAACTCCGCCGGCGGCGCGTACTGCGTCCTTCACCACGCGACCGAACTCCTGCAGGTGCACGTGCCCGGGGATGATGTCGACGTACGAGTTGCACACCGCGACGAACGGCTTGTCGAAATCGCCG
>QHUA01000226.1 GCA_003221805.1 Gemmatimonadota bacterium | reverse complement strand
CCTCACGCCGTCCGACGTTTGCTCGTAATCCAAAGCAGCGCCGCTGACCAGCATGGTCGCTCGCGTCACGCGCGGCCCGACGAGCGGTATAGCGAGGAGACGATCACGCCAGTCCAGCACGTGCACGAACACAGTGTCGCCGCGCTGCGTGGTCGCACCCCACGGGCGTGGCGAGATGGGACCGCCGTGGGTGTTGTAGATCGAAATGCCGTACGCCTGCAGCCATTTTCCCACTTCGCGCAGGCGTTGAGCGGCTTCGGGCTGAATCGTACCGTCCGGACGGGGGCCGATGTTGAGGAGCAGGTTGGCGTTGCTTCCCGCGGCGCGCACCAGGTACCCGATAATCTCCGGGACCGATTTCCAATGTCGATCGGTGATGTTGAAGCCCCACGAATCGTTCATGGTGAGCGAGGTCTCGAGTGGCAGCGCCCCGATGGTGGTGGTGTTGAACCCGGCGGTGTTGGCGCCCGGTAGATCCTGCTCGAAAGTCTGCACATCCTCACCCGGAAGTGGAGTGCCATGATGGTTGGGGACGATCAGCGCCGCCGGCTGTAGTCGATGAATCAGCGCGTAGGTATCGGCGAGGTGCCAATCGGCTTCGGTTTTGTCCCACATGCCATCGAACCAGATGCCGCCGATCGGGCCGTAGTGGGTGAGCAGCTCGGTGAGCTGCTGATTCATGAAAGCGATGTATCGCGTCCAGTCGCCGCTCTCTGGTCGGCCGGTCGCCCGGCCAGTCCTCCCCCGCGGAAAGTAGTCGGGATGGTGCCAGTCAAGCTGCGAGTAGTAGAAAAAGAGTTTGATCCCCTGCCGCTGGCATTCCTCGGCCAGCTCCTTGAGCGGATCGCGCTTGAACGGAGTCCAGTCGACGATGTTGTAGGGCGTGGCCTTCGTCGCGAACATCGAGAAGCCGTCGTGGTGGCGCGAGGTGATGGTGATGTAGCGCGCGCCGGCGGCCTTGGCGAGCGACACCCATTCGTGGACGTCGAACTTGATCGGATTGAACTCCGAGGCCAGCCACTCGTAGGGAGCCACCGGAATCTCTTTGTTCTGCATCACCCATTCGCCGGCGCCGAGCTGGGAGTAAACGCCCCAGTGGATGAACATTCCGAACGCGGCCTGCCGGTACCATTCGCGCGCGGCGAGACGCTCGGCGGGTACGGCAGGCGCCTGCGGTCTTGCGATCGCAAGTGGCGACAGAAATAGGACGGCAGCGACTACCAATGGCCGCAGCTGCAGGCTGTGGTTGGCGCCGATTCTTTCGCGGATCAGTCGGATGCCATTTCCTGGAATTGGTCGAGGATTACTCTACGAGATGTGCGCTCCGCCCGCACCAAGGAAATGGATCAGGATCGCAATCAGCGCGATGACGAGCAGAATGTGGATCAACCCGCCGACGACTTTCTTGAAGACGAAGAACCCGAGTAACCACAGAACCAGTAACACGCAGCCGATGATCAACAACATAGATCCGCCAGGAATTAGTCAGACTTAATCTAGACGGCCGGTTGGTGCCTGGCCTTCGCATCGTCCATACTCAGTCGGGGGACCCTGGGCAGCTGTGCGACGATCCTGCTCTGGACCCGGTTCAAGGCCGGGAATTAATGCAAATTCTGCTTGACCGCGCGGCAGAATCCCCTTAAGGTGGCGCAGCGATCACCAGCAGGCTCGGGGCTCTATGACCTTCAAGCTCGTCTCCCCCGCGTTCGCTCACAACGGATCGATCCCATCGCAGTACACCTGCGATGGGGATGATATCTCGCCGCCGCTGGCGTGGTCCGACACCCCGTACGGTACGAAGAGCCTGGTGCTGATAATGGACGATCCGGATTCTCCGGATCCCGCCAAGCCGGAACGCGTCTACGTCCACTGGATCATTTACAACATTTCCCCGATCACCAGGAAGCTGCCGCTGAATGGCGCGACCGTATTACCAGTTCACGCCCTGCACGGCACCAACGATTGGGGAAAGCAGGCGTACGGTGGCCCGTGTCCGCGCATCGGCAGACACCGCTACTTCTTCAAGCTGCGGAAACAACTAGCACCGGCATTTGCCAACGGTGCCGCGGCTTGGTGCGGATATAACTCACCGACATCAAGGCCGATGCGGAACGGGATTAAGAAACGCGAAGCGAGTTATTTCGTCTTCTTCGCTTTTCCCTTCCCGAGCGAGTAGTGACCGCTGATGTCGGCCCACGAGGTGCCGTCGGCTGCGCCCGCGCCCTTGTACGTACCACTGCCACTGATGCCCCTCAACTTCCCGGTGCCACGGACGTACTTCCACGTTCCCTTGTAGGTTCCTGAGCCATCCTTCTTCATCGACATTGTTCCTTCGTAGCGAACGAAGGTGCTGTCACCGTTGTCCATGACACTGGTGCTATATCCGTGGTCTCTGCCCATCGAGCCGGTCATGTCTGCGATGGAGGCGTTCAGGGTGCGGCCAGGCTTGCTACCGTCGATCGTGAAAGGCGTCGCCCACGTACAGTTCGCCCTCTGGAACATGATCATCTGCGCACCGTCGCCACCTGTCTCACTGACGCTGGGCTTGGCGCAGGTCAACTTACCCCGCAAAGCAGCGCTGGAACCAAAATGGCTTTCCGCATTACGACCTCCGGCGAAGGGGTTGGATTATTAGATGTCCGGCCCGTCCTGCCCAATTCTGCGGACGCCGTAGGGCGGGCGCAAGAACGCCTGGCGGTGATTCCAGCTGCATAAACAGGGGGGGTAAAGAGTGCATTCTTGATCTGTACGGCCAATTGCCGTACATTACCGCATGGCACAGAGCGCGAAAACCGAACGGCTGGAAGCAAGGATTACATCCCGGCAGAAGCGACTGCTATCGGATGCCGCCGATCTCTTCGGCGAGACTGTCACGCAGTTCGTTCTGCGCGCGGCCGAAGAGCGCGCGAATATGATTCTCCGTGACGACAATCTGTTCAGGCTTGCCGAAAAAGATCGAGTAGCCTTGATCGACGCCCTGGCCAGGCCGCCCCGCCCGAACAAGGCGCTGCGTCGCGGCTACAGGATCTATAAGGAGAAGTTCGGTTAGTTGACCGCAAGGCGCACTGATCTTCCGCGTTTCGAGCCGCTCGGTCCGCAGCACGACCGCGCGGCTTTTTCGTGCGGCGTCCCAGAACTGGATGGATACCTGCGAACCCTCGCAGCTCAGCAGAGCAGGAAACAGATTTCGACTACTACCGTCCTGCTGGTCGATGATGCCGCGCGAATTGCGGGATACCATACCCTTTCCAGCGCCCGACTCGACTTCGGCGAGCTCCCTCCGGCACTGATGAAGCGGTATCCTCGCTACGCCGAGGGAATTCCTGCCACGCTGCTTGGACGCCTGGCTGTCGACACCGGGTACCGGGGAAAGGGCTGGGGAGAGGCGCTGCTGCTCAATGCTCTCGAGAGATCGTATCTTGCGACAAGGGTCGTGGCGTCCGCTTTCGTGATCGTCCGAGCAATTGACGCCGACGCCTCACGGTTTTATGAACACTATGGCTTCAGGGAGCTTCCGGCTTCTCCGGGACGATTGTTCCTAGCGATGAAGACCGTTGAGGCACTGGTGAGGGGATAGACAAAATGGCACTCCGTCTGTTGGATAAGCGGTCAGTCACGCGAACAGCCATAATGCGTGGTCGCATTTTGCTCGTCGCGTTAGCGATGATTTTCAGCGCTACCTGTAAACGCACACCTCCACCGAATGCATGCCTCCAGTTCTCGTCGGATCTGATGCCGGATCTCGCAGGCGGATTGATCAGAAAAGATTTCAGGATCGCAAATGCCTGGGCGGTCAAGTCGGATCAAACGATCGACTCGAGTGGCGTGAAGTTCCCCGCCTACTTCCTGTCGGCGGACATTGTCGCACCCAGTGGTGAAGCGGTGCCTGGTACATGGGTAACCACGGAAATCACGAAACCCGGTTTGATATACTCGGTTTCGCCACAAGCCCAGAAATACACGACGTGGGCGAAGTCAGGGGACGCTTCGACGGCTGGGATCACTATGGAGAGCGCAGGCGCCAAAGAGTCCGTCGCCTGCGTGCTCAACGGCCGCGCAGCTGCGCCTCAGGCAGGCGTAACCCCAAAGGCCACCACGCCCTAGCGTCGCGCCTTCCACCCAGTCCACCCGGGGCCACGAACGACGCGCCCGGGCAATGCACCGGTGTGCTCGCCATTGCGCAGCACCTGGACGCCGTTCACGAAGACATCGCGAACTCCGGTCGAGTATTGGTGCGGCTTCTCGAATGTCGCGTGATCCTGAATCGTGTTCGGGTCGAAGATGACGATGTCCGCGTAGTAACCCGGCACGAGCCTGCCGCGCTCCCGTAACTTG
>QHUA01000208.1 GCA_003221805.1 Gemmatimonadota bacterium | reverse complement strand
TTCTGGATCTCGCTCAGCTTGCGCCGGGCGTGACCGTCACCGAAGACCGCGTCAACGGTCAGTTCAGAACCGTTAGTGCCGGCGGCCAGGCGGCTTCGAGCGTGAATCTGTTCGTCGATGGTACCAGCTTCAAGAACGATCTCACCCAGGGCGGTATCGTGGGCCAGGATGCCAGTCGCGGCAACCCGTTCCCGCGAAATGCCGTAGACCAGTACCGTGTCATCGCTCAGAACTTCAAGGCCGAGTATCAGAAGGCGACGAGCGCGGTGATAACCGCGACGACCAAATCGGGAGGCAACGTTTGGAGCGGAAACGCTCTGGTTGGCTATCAGAACGCGTCGATGGTTGCACTCGATTCATTCCAGCGCAAGGACAATAACGCGGGGAATTTCATCAGGCCGAAATACAATCGCACACTTTCAGCGTTGAGCATCGGCGGCCCGATCGTAAAGGACAAGATACATATCTTCGGCTCGTACGAGGGAAATATCCAGAATCGAGCAAATCGAGTGAACATCCCCGCCCCGGGCGATGCCAGATACCCGACGGGATTCCCGGCGCTGGACTCGGTCAATCTCGCTCAGTACAACGGCAACTTTACGTCGCCGTTCAAAGAATCGCTCTGGTTCGGAAAACTGAGCGATGAGATCAGCGACAAACAATCAGCCGAACTGACCTTCAGCAATCGACACGAGACCGACGTTCGAGACTTTGGTGGGAACAACGCTTTGTTGACGGCCAACAACGTCCACAACTACAACACAGCCGTCCAACTCAAACACAGTTTCTTCACCGGTCCGTGGCTGAACGAAGCGTTACTTAGCTATACGCACTTCCACCGCGGATTCAATCCCGCGACTCCGGGAACCGCACATCGGGTTTTTGTATTGCCCACTGCGTGCTGCTTCGAGATCGGTAGCGGACGCTCAACCCAGGAATACATCCAGAAAGGCCCCGCATTCCGCGATGACATTACGTACACGGGATTCCAGCTCGCCGGCGAGCATGTAATCAAGGGTGGGTTTAGCCTGGACTTCCCGACGTACGACATCAACAAGGACAACGACGGGACGCCTGTTTTCACCTATGCGCAGACTCAAGACACCGGCAACGGCAATCAGACATACAACTTTGCCTCCCCGTTCCGGCTCCAGTACGGCACCGGGAATCCGTTCCTCAAGACGAGTAACAAGCAATTTGGAACGTACCTGCAGGACGACTGGACCCCGATCAAGCAGTTGACGCTCAATGTAGGAATTCGATGGGATTACGAGACCAACATGCTGAATACAGATCACGTGACGGACCCGAACGGGGCCGACACGTTGAGAAGGTATGCCAGCAACTTGTTGGTGCCGCTCGATCTCAATCGTTACATCGCCACCGGCAATAACCGTCACACCTTTAAGAAAGCATTCCAACCGCGACTCGGCTTCTCGTACTCGGTTGATCAAGCCGGCCGCACCACGGTCTTCGGCGGTTGGGGTGTGTACTACGATCGAATTCCATTCGACGTAGCGGTCGACGAGGTGCAGAAGATCACTCACCCGACATTCTTTACTCAGTTCGCGCCGAGGGGTGTCGCACCGGCGAATGGTCAGGTGGCCTGGAACGACTCATACCTCACCGCCAGCAGGGCTACTCTAGACGCTTTTTCACGCGCGACTGGTGTTCCCGAGCTCTGGGTGTACGACAATCAGTACAAGATTCCGCGCTCGACGCAGTGGAGCGTCGGAGTCAGGCAGCTATTGCCCTCTGGCGTGTCCGCCTCGCTCAGCTACAACAACCAGCGCAGCAAGGATCTGTTCACGCAGGGATTGGCGAACGTTAGGCTCAATGCTGACGGGAGCTGCTGTTTTGGATTCGGACCGCCGGCATTCCTGTGGAACCAGCACGGTTATGCGAACATCATTTATTCCTCGAACGATGCTCAGACGTGGTATAGCGCGGTTAGCGCCACTCTGGATCGTGCTTACAGCCGGCCGTCGCTCGACGCCTTTGGCTGGGGCGCCGGCCTGGCGTTCAACATCGCCAGCCGCTGGTTGCAAGGAATCGACAACCAGGGCGACACCTTTGCTTTCCCCAACACGTCCTCAATTCCAAAGCACCCGTCAAACGACGAGAAGTATCGCTTGGTTGGGAACTGGATCGCTGACATCCCGAAAAGCAAAGGGTCGACGTCGGTTGCACTCGGTTTTGTCCAGGCTTCCAGGCGGGTGGATACACGATACCGGGCACGTTCCCGTACCAAAGCATCGACATGAGGCTGCGCAAGGATTTCCCGCGTTTTGGACGCAGCGCGACGGCCGTTGGCCTCACGCTCGACGTCTTCAACGCGCTCAATCACGACAATCTGGGATGCTTCGACACCGGTGTCACCAATGCGGCGTTGGCGCATGTTGCAACCTTCGGCAACGCCAACTGCGTCGTGTCAGACGCGCGCCGATTCCAGTTCGGCGCGGAGTTGAACTTCTAAACCCGGCGCGATCGCCTGACGAACAGGCAATCGAGCTGGCCGTACTAAACCGGCGCTGACTGCGGAGGATTTGCAATCAGCGCCGGTTTCTTTGATTCGGTGAAAATCTTGCAGCTCAATTCCGCGTTAGCCGACGATAGGCGCATTCTTCCGGAGGTTTTATGTCACGTGTGTTGTCGGTTTTTGCGCTCGGTACGATCACGATGGTTTATGCTGGCTGCCAACGAACCACGGCGCCGCTCGACGCCTGCGTTCAGGTAAGCGGCAATTTCGATCCAAGGGCACCGGGATTCATCGTGGACTATAAGAGCGCAGTTGATCCCGTTGCCACAACGACCCGACTAGAGATGAAATACGGATTTTCGGCGACCCACGTTTACACTGGTCTGCCTGGATTCGCAGCGCGGTTAAGCAATGCTGCG
>QHUA01000105.1 GCA_003221805.1 Gemmatimonadota bacterium | reverse complement strand
TTCTTCGCCTCAGGCGCAAGCTGGTCCGCGCCTGTCTCAGCGTAGATATTGACCGTGCCGCGGTCGGTGCGATACGCCGCCGATGCCACCGGCGTTCCGGTGCTGCTTTTGCCGGGGCCGCAACCAACCAGCAGCAGCACGGCGACTGCAATCACCGCAGGAATAGTTCTCGAGCTTCTCATGCTTGCGCTATTCGGCGCGTGATCACTGCTGACCTGTCTTAAGAATGACAAACCGGCGCCGAACCGGCTGTTGCGATATCTATGGTCCATGGCCGTCGCGCCGGCCTTAAAGCAACAAGTGTGCTTCTCTGTGTGTGCTGCTGGGAGACATGGTGACGCCGGGCTGCTACTCCACGAGGCTTCCGCACTATAGCTTGCTGCGGACAACCGAAGATAACTTCGGGTTGCTGCCCGTCGGCAACGGCGATGCCAACGCATTGCCGCTCCCCGAAGAAGTGTGGCGCTGAGCCTAAGCGCCTCAGTCCATCCACCCCTCGGAGATTTCTGATGCGCAAATCGCTTCTGCTGCTTTCATTGATGGCGGCGCCATCGCTGGCTGCGCAGTCGTACCAGATCACCCACACCTACAACATTGGCGGCGAAGGTGGGTGGGATTACGTGATCCCCGACCCGCCCAATCATCGCCTTTTCATAGCCAGGCAGAATCGGGTCAGCGTGGTCGACATGAACACCGGGCAGCTGATCGCGGAGATTGCCGGCATCAACGGTGCGCACGGCACCGCGATCGTCTCAGACATCGGGCGCGGCTTCGCGACATCGGGCAACGACAGCTCGATCCTGATGTTCGACTCGAAATCCTACAAGGGCCTGCTCAAGATTCGCGCGGCAGAAGATGCGGACGCGATCATCTACGATCCTGCATCGAAGCACGTCTTCTCGTTCAACGGCGACGCCAACACTTCAACCGTCGTCGACCCCCGCCGTGGCACCGTCATCTCCAACATCGCCCTTGGCGGCAAGCCCGAATACGGCCAGTCGTCACGCGACGGGAAAGTCTATGTGAATCTCGTCGACAGCAGTCAGATCGTGGAGATCGACACCAAGACCAATACAGTGTCACGTCACTGGTCGACCGCGCCCTGCAAGAGCCCGGTCTCGATGGCGATTGACGTCAAACGCCAGAGATTGTTCAGCGGCTGCCGTAGCGGCGTGATGGCGATCTCGGACTACGCCAAGGGGACAGTGGTTGCGACTGTGCCGATCGGGCAGGGAGTCGATGGAGCGGGGTGGGATCCGGTCCGTCGCGACGCTTACGCCTCGAACGGCGACGGAACACTGACCGTGATCCACCAGGATTCGCCCGACAAGTATCACGTCGTCGAGAACGTTCAAACGGGAGAGCGGGCGCGGAACATGGGACTGGATCCGGCGACGCATCGCATTTTTCTTGTGACCGCCAAGTTTGGCCCGGTGCCCGCGGAATCGACGGCCACTAATCCTCGACGGCGGCCGCCGATGATTCCGGGGTCATTTACCGTGCTGGTTGTTGAACCGGTGGGGACCCACTAACAGAGGATCGATTACTGCGCACTGCGGACCAACTGCATTTCGGACTGCTGACTAATTGCGCATTTGGAGACCTACTGCGAATTGAACACAGGTGCGGGTTGCGAACTTCGGACTGGTGTCCCAAATCCGCAGTAGGTCTCCCAATTCGTAGTTGGTCAGCAGTCCGCAACGCATTTGGTCCGCAACCCGCAGTCCGCATCAGTCCGCAGTTCGCAGCAGATACTCGGCGATCCGGATTTACTCTGAGGTCTCTTCCGGCTCCAACATCGCCGACGGAAGCTCAAACGTAAAAATGCTCCCTCCTCCCGGCCTCACCGAATACCGCACGCTCCCTCCCTGCGCCTCGGCCAATTGTCGCGCGATCGACAAACCGAGCCCCGCCGCTCCCGCATCCGCCGCCGGTCCGACTGGCCGATAAAACGCATCGAAAATTCGGTCGCGCTCGGTCACCAAAACTCCCGGCCCCCGGTCCGCGATCTGGAATGAGAGCGAGCCGTTCATCTGCGTCACTGATATCGTGACGGCATCGTGCGAGCATCGCAGTGCGTTGTCGACCAGATTCGTCATCACTCTCAGTGATTGCACGAAATCGAACGTTCCCACCAGCGCGGGCTGCGAGTAGTCGATGATCGTCTCGATACGCCTGGCGTCGGGAACCCCCGAGAACTGGCGCACCGTCGCGCCGAGTAGGTCCTCGGCGGTGTTGACTTCGGCGTGCATAGTGAACGCGCCTGCTTTGAGGCGGGACAAGTCGAGCACGTCCGCCACCATTTTTCCCAATCGATCTGCCTGCCCGACTATGATCTCGGCGCGCGCAGTCGCGTCCGAGCCATCAGCGGCTATGTCCTGGGCGATGGCGCGGATCGCCGTGAGCGGCGTGCGCAGATCGTGTGACACCGACGCCATCAGGATGTCCTTCAGTCGACTTGCTTCCCGCAGCGCCTCGGCGTGTCTCACTTCCTGTGAGAGCGTTTCGATTTCCTCGGCGTGCTTGCGCGCGCGCTCGGCTTCCGTCCTCGCTCTCGCCAGGAGTGTGTTGGCGACGAGCGCCGTCGACAGGAACGCCACCAGTGCGAGCAGATCGCTCGGCTCTCCAACAGTGAGTGTGTCGAATGGCGGCTGGAAGAAGTAATTGATCGCCAGGAAACCGAGCACCGCCACCAGGATTCCGAGCCACTGCTCTCCACTCGCTGCGGCGCCGAGCACGAGGAGGATGTACACGAATGAGGCGTGCGCCTGCTCGAGGTTTGGCCTGGCTTCTCGCATGACTAACGTTGACACGACGAGGATCCCCAGCCAGAGCGTCCAGTCGACGTACCTGGCCGTCTTCGTTGTTTCGGTCAGCAGGTCACGGCGGAGAAATGAAGCGATATCCTACTCCCGGTTCGGTGATGATGAGCCGCGGATCGGCGGGGTTCCGCTCGATCTTGCGACGCAGGTTCGTCACGTGAACGCGGAGGTAGAGGCGCGCGTCGCCGAATGCGCGCTTCCACACCGCCGCGAACAGCTGCTGGTGTGTGAAGACTCGCCCCGGATCGGAGACGAGGACGGAGAGCAGTTCCCACTCGATCGGTGTCAGCCGAATGACGTTTCCGTCGCGGCTCGCCTGCCGGCGGTGGACATCGATCGACAGGCCATCAGCGACGATCACCTCGTGCTCGGCGTGCGGCACCCGCGCGCGACGGAGCTGCGCCGCCACACGCGCCGCAAGCTCCTGCGTGGAAAACGGCTTGGTGATGTAGTCATCTGCGCCTGCGTTGAGCAGCGCCACGGTGTCCGACTCGGTGTGGCGCGCTGTCAGCACGATTATCGGCGCCGCGGTCATGGCGCGGATGCGCTCGCAAACCGCGAGTCCGTCGAGATCGGGAAGGCCGAGGTCGAGGATGACGAGATCGGGATGCGAGGCGTCGACTGCTTCGACACCGGCCTGGCCGGTCGAAGCTTCGATGATTGCCGGATGCTGGTCGCGCAACGCAGCGCCGACGGCGCGTCTGATATCGACTTCGTCCTCGATGACGAGGAGCCGGTAATGTTCGGCGGCCACGCTCGTCATACGGGCATCCCGCGGCCTTCGTACGAGATGCGCATCAGAATTCCGATTGCCAGCCAGCTCGCCAGCATGAAGCTCCCGCCGTAGCTGAAGAACGGGAGGGGAATCCCCGTTATCGGCATCAGGTTTAGCGTCATCCCGACGTTTACGATGATGTGCACCAGCCAACATCCCATCAGTCCGAAGGCGACTAATGAACTGTAGGACTCGTTCGCGCGTTCGGCAATGTTGGTGATCCTCAGGAACAGCATCAGGAAAAGCGCCAACGCCGCGGTAACGCCGATGAAACCGAGCTCCTCTCCAACGACGGCGAAGATGAAATCAGTATGCTGTTCGGGCAGGAATGCCAGACGCTTCTGCGGTCCCATCAGGAATCCGCTGCCGAGCAGTCCGCCGGACCCGATTGCGACCTTTGATTGAATCACGTGATAACCCGCATTCCGAGGATCAACCGACGGGTCGAGAAAAACGAGCAGTCGATTGCGCTGATACGGAGCGAGCCGCTCCCATACCACCGGCGCGATGACGCCGACCACGATATTGATCAAGAGCAGTGCGATGCCCTCGATCAGGTATGGCCGATAGTGCAGTACCAACGCGAGCAGGATGAAGAACCAGGTGCCCCACAGAGCGGTATTGAAGCTGAAGACGAGACTGATCACCGGGCTCGCCAGCAAAATGAGCAGCGGCCACGGCGTTCCCGCCCAGTACAGCATCACGAAAAAGATTCCGATGAACACGATTCCGGTGCCGAGGTCCGGCTGCAGCATGATGATGAGCCATGGAATGGCGACGGTGAGGATCGGCTTCCAAAGATCCACGATCGAGGTTGGCGATTCGGAGCGGGATGACAGCACTTTGGCCAGCATCAGGACCACGGTCAGCTTCATCAACTCCGACGGCTGGCCAAGCCTGTGTCCACCGATCGCAATCCAGCTCTTGCTACTGGCAGCAGTCCCTCCACCCTTGCCGATGACGAGCGTTAGCGCCAGGACGAACAGTGTGAAGAGGTATGCGGGGAAGGTCGCCCATTCGACGAAGCGGACGCTCGATCGGCTGATTCCGTAGGCGCCGGCTATTCCAATCAGGAGCCAGAGGAACTGCGATCGGTAGAGATTGTGGACGAAGGTCGGTGTATCGGTGACGCCCGCCGAGTACACCATTGCGATTCCGTAGAGCGACAGCGTGGCTGCAATCGTCACCAGCCGCAGGTCGCCGAAAATCCGTCTCACTTACCGGTACCAGCTAATTCCGCGGAATGTCGACGAAAGCGGTAGCAACCGCCGGACGCGCGAACGCTGGTTGCCGCTCCGACAGCGGACAGTCTCGAACGTTCTGCGCGCCGGCGGTCGCGAGTGGGAACAACCAGATGCATGCGAGTGCGGGGCGGAATCGAGTCACGGCATCGTCGGCGCGGCGGATGATTTTTTGTGCCGGCCGTCGCTCACGAAAGCCGATCGTACGAGCGAAAGCTAGAGATGCGTTTCGGAGCGCCGTCGTTAAGAAACCGCTAAGATCGCCCGCGACTCTTCGCAGCATCGCGCACCGTTGCTACACTGCATTCCGAGGGGAGGGCTGGTCCGAGCTCCTACGAGTGCCGCGTTCGATCAACGACGGGATTCCACTCTTTACCATAGCACCGTGAAGCGGTTGGGAAAGATTGATAGTCGCGTGTGCTCGTAGGACTCGGATGCAGCACCACCATCAAGGCGCGATGTTATCCGTCGAGTGAGTTTTCTCCGGAAGCCCGTCTCCGCCCACCAATCGCCTAGGCCAGGCCAATAGTGACTGCAACCTCGTCCGCTGGAACTCCGGAAACACTTGGCTGGTATTTGCTGTGGTAGGTGTGCAGCCGCACACCAACGAGGCAACTCCTTTGCTTGACCGTGATGCCCAATCGACTCGAAGACGACGTGCGGAACGCGTTCGAACGTGCCAACGACGGAACTGGCTCGCCTGATGAGCTGCTCTCGGCAGTTCGAATTCTCGTGCGCGACCTGAAGCGGGAGGGCAGTCCTCCCGAGAAGGTCATTGTCACTGTCAAGCAAGTGTGTGGACTACCGATGATCACTTTTGCCGGTGACACCGATGCAGCGGCCGACAGCACTCAGGCGAAACAGATTTCCGACATGATGGTGAGAGCAGCGATCGACGAGTACTACAGCGCGCCAAAGTTCCACACAAACCCGGTGTAAAAAGCGCGCGGCTGTGGACCGGTGATCGGTACGATCACACCCGCGTCGAAGGCCAACCACTCGCGAGCGAGCAGTGTCGGTCCGGCGAGGACCGCAGCGATGGCCTTGTTGCCGATCGGTCCGGAAGTGTGCGGGTAACCAAAGACCTCAAACACGCCGCCGACTGCTCCCGCTACCGGGAATCCGAATGAGGCGGTCCAGATGCTGGCGTTTTTTGGCGCCTGTGTTCCGTCGCCAGTTCTTCTCGTTTGACCGACATTGAGGTCTACGGCCACCGGTCCGATTTGCCGACTCGAAATAAACAGCAGCGAAAAATCGGTTGTGCCCGTTCCTGCACCCCGTGCCCCCGTTTGCAATTTCACGGCGGGCAGCACGGCGAAGTCGCCGAGTATGCGATCATCGTCGACGATCCGATACTTGATGCCGATGGTGAGATCACCCAGCAGGAACGGCGCGCTTGTTGACTGGTCCCTGACGATGTTCACGAGAAGATTCACCTGGGCTCTCGACGCCAGACCGATCTTCAGATTCGTCGGAGCAATGAAGCCTCTCGTTCCGTCGTCAAACTTGTCCCATTCGGCGCCCTCCTCGAGCTCGATCCAGCCGCGCGCGACGGTACCGGCGTGAGTGGCAACGGTCGGACGCTCGGGTTGCACCGCGTGGGGGTTTCGGACTATCGAATCGTTAGCAGTTGGTGCCTGCGCGCGGAGCGACGCGCTGCTGCCAAGCAAGAATATTGATCCCCAGCGCGTTAGGGACATCCAAAGCGTCATGGTGTAAATCATAATAGTTTCGTTGCTTCACCTTCTTAGCTCCCCTCGCCCCTCATCCCTCGCCCCTCGCCCCTCATCCCTCATCCCTCCCCCCTCATCCCTCATCCCTCAAAATGAAACAGAACTATCGGCATCGTCTCGCCCTGGCATTACTCCCAGCGGCAACGCTCGCTGCTGCGTGCGCACCAACTGCAACGACGACGTCAACCGCGCCCGCGCCAGCGGCGATCGGAAGCAATCCCTTTTTCGTCGAGAGCACGCTTCCGTACCACGCCCCGCGCTTCGATCTGATTCGCAATGAGGACTATCAAGTTGCGCTGGAGGAGGGAATGCGGCAGCAGCTGGCAGAGATCGATGCGATCGCGAAGCAGACAGCACCGCCAACTTTTGAGAACACCATCGTCGCGATGGAGAAAGCGGGCGCGCTGCTGACGCGCGTCTCGAAGACTTTCGGCGGCGTCTTCGGTGCCAACACCAACGACACGCTGCAGAAAATCCAGGAGATCGAGGCGCCGAAGCTCGCCGCGACCAACGACGCGATTTATCTGAACGACCAGCTCTATCAGCGCGTGAAGAGCGTTTACGACCGGCGTCAGTCGAGCGACCTTAACCCGGAGCAGCTGGCGCTGATCGAGCGCTACAACCGCGATTTTGTGCGCGCCGGCGCGCAGTTATCCGAAGCGGACAAGACGCGCATAAAAGCAATCAACCAGGAACAGTCGAAGCTATCCACCGACTTCACCAACAAGTTGCTCGCCGGGACCAAGGTCGGGGCCCTCGTCGTCGACAATCCATCTCAGCTCGCCGGCCTCACCGACGACGAGATCAAGACGGCCGCCGAGGCAGCGAAGCAGCGCGGTCTCACCGGCAAGTGGGTCGTTCCTCTTCGCAACACCACTCAGCAGCCGTCGCAAGCGGAGCTCACCAATCGCGCCACTCGACAGAAGCTGTTCGAGCTCTCGACGCTCCGCACCGCGCGCGGAGACAGCAACGACACCAAGAGCACGATTCGTCGCATGGCGGAGCTGCGCGCGGAAAAGGCGAAGCTGCTCGGCTACCCGAACTGGGCGGCGTACGTGCTGCAGACGCAAGGCGCCAAAACTCCGGAGAACGCAATCAAGCTGTTGACCGACCTGGTGCCGCCGGCAACGGCGCGGGCGCGAACGGAAGCGGCCGACATGCAAAAGCTGATCGACTCGCAGAATGGCGGTTTCAAGCTGCAGCCGTGGGATTGGCAGTACTACGCCGAGCAGGTGAGGAAGGCCAAGTACGATCTCGATGAATCGCAGATCATGCCGTACTTCGAGCTGAACAACGTGCTACAGAACGGGGTGTTTTTCGCCGCAAACAGGTTGTACGGTCTGACGTTCAAGGAGAGGCACGACATCCCGGTCTACAGCCCGGACGTGCGCACGTTCGAGGTCTTCGATGCCAACGGTCAGCCGCTCGCCTTGTTCTACTTCGACTACTTCAAGCGGGACAACAAGCAGGGCGGCGCGTGGATGGACCAGTTCGTCGATCAGTCAGCGCTGACGGGAAACAAGCCGGTCGTTTACAATGTCGCCAACTTCACCAAGCCCGCGCCGGGACAGCCCGCGCTGCTGACGTATGACGATGTGACGACGATGTTCCACGAGTTCGGGCATGGGCTGCACGGGATGTTCTCCCACGTCCAGTACCCCACGCTCTCCGGCACCAACGTCCCGCGCGATTTCGTCGAGTTTCCATCGCAATTCAACGAGCACTGGGCGCTGGATCCGGCGGTGTTTGCCAACTACGCCAAGCATTATCAGACCGGAGCGCCGATGCCCGCCGCCCTGGTGGCGAAGATCAAGAACTCGCAAACGTTCAATCAGGGTTTTGCGATGACCGAGCTCCTGGCGGCTTCGCTGCTCGACTTTGCCTGGCACACGCTGGCACCGGGCGCGGTGCCGACTGACGTGGACGCGTTCGAGTCGACGTCACTCAAGCGCTTCAATGTCGACGTGCCCGAAGTTCCGCCGCGCTACCACAGCACGTACTTCTCGCACATCTGGGATGGCGGGTACTCGGCTGGTTACTACGCGTACACGTGGAGCGAAGTGCTCGACGATGATGCGTTCGCGTGGTTCCGCGAGCACGGTGGGCTCACCCGCGCGAATGGTGACCGGTTCCGCTCGATGATCCTGTCGCGCGGTGGCACCGCCGATGCCGCGACTTTGTACAGGAATTTCCGCGGACGTGATCCGAGTGTCGAGGCGCTGCTCGAGCAGCGCGGCCTGAAGCCCGCGGATTCAATCGCGAAGTAGCTGTCTTTGTATCTCTGTCGGCGGTCGGCGAGGGAGTCCTCTTCGCTCTGAGATCTCGCGCTGGGAGTCAGAGTTGCGCTCAAGCTGGAGGAGCGAGCGACCAACTCGGAAACCCCGGGAGGCGCATGTAGCGTGCGTCCCTCAAAAAGATCTCAGAGCGAAGAGGACCCGCTCCGCCGTACCGGCGATGTCTTCCCAGCTCGCAGCGACCTACTTAGATGCTGGCGCCACTCCGAGATTGATCGCGAACGGACCGGTTCCATTTAGTTGAACCACCGTCGCGGTTTTCGCGCCTCCGTAGTGCGACATCCTCGCCGGCGCGTAGATGAAATCGCCGGGACCGTACGAGCGCAGCTTCGATTGGTCAGCGGTATTTCCCATCGCCAGCAGGAATGTCCCCGATAGCACCGTGACGTGCTCGCTGTTCGGATGCCAATGGACTGGGAAGCGGTAGCCAGCTGGGAAGCGGAGCCTGATGATGTAATCGCGGTTCGCCCCTGGATCGCCATGCACCACCGCCATGGTCGCCCCCGGAGCGAAACCGGGGACGTTGAGGTCGCTCCAGATCAGAATGCGCGCCGGTCTCAGCTCTACCCTCGACGGTTCGGGTGGCGCGACCGGCTCATGGGTGGCCGCCGAAATCTGACTCCGCGCGACGCCGGGAATGCACAACGCCAGCGCTGTCGCCGCAATCATGATCCTGCTGTTTCTCGTCGGTGCGTTAATCATGTTGCCCTCCTCCTTCGCCCAACGGCTGCACGAAACTGAGTGCCTATACCATATATGTCTCCCTTTTTGCGGGATACTACCGTGGACGCGCACGCCCCGCAACTTCGTGCCGTCATCCGCGAAAGCAGTTCTCCATTCGCCGGGTCAGAACAACCGTTCGCCGTCGTCCGATCTCGCCCGTTAAGACCTCTCCGGGATCGTTACTCCTTCTTGACAAATACTTAACCGGACAGCATTTAATGACGACAAGTTCGATTTCGCGGGGCTAGACCACTTCGCCGATTCCGTCCGCTTAGGAGAATCGGAGATGTTCGCACACCTGCCAATCGACAGAAAGCGATCGGTTAAAGTCCCACTCACCACCCGTGGAGGACCTCCGTATGGCAGATGTTCGTCGCTTCGCTCTCGCGCTGGTGGTCGGCCTGTTATCGTCGACACTACTGAGCGCACAAACCCCGGTCCCACCCACAGGTACTATCACTGGACGAGTCCTTGACGCCGTCACCCAGCAGCCGGTCGCCGACGTAAGCGTCTTCGTCGAAGGCACGCGCCGCGGCGCTGTCTCGGGCGCTGATGGCACCTTCACCATCGGTGGCGTACCGTCCGGCTCGCAGACGGTCCGAGCCCGCCGCATCGGCTTCAGCGCGCCGGTGCAGATCGTCGCGGTTCCCAACAACGGCTCGGTCGCGGTCGTCTTCGCGCTCGATCGCCAGGCGGCGGTCCTGCAGGAAGTCGTCACCACCGGCTACGGAACACAGCGCCGATTGGCGATTACTGGCTCCGTCGCGACTGTCGATGCCGATCAGGCAAGGGTCGCCGTCCCCACCAACGCGACGCAGCTCTTTGAGGGCCGCGCTACGGGCGTCCAGGTCACCCAGAACAGTGGTGAGCCCGGCGCCGGTGCCCACATTCTGATACGCGGTGGTACTTCGATCAGCGCCAGCAATGAGCCGCTCTACGTGATCGACGGCGTTGCGGTGTCGAACGATCAGACCGAGCCTGCCGGGTACGGCATCGGCGGTGACCCACCGCTTCCGCGTAACCCGCTGAACATGATCAACCCTTCCGACATTCAATCGGTCACGATACTCAAGGACGCCGCAGCCACAGCGATTTACGGTGCGCGCGCTGCCAACGGCGTCATCCTGATCGAGACCAAGAAGGGCAACATCGGCGGGCCAAGCATCGAGTACAACTTCTCCGCCGGGACGTCGTCGAATCCGCGTCATCTGAACGTTCTGAACGGTTCGCAGTACATCGACTTCATTAAATCGCAGGTCACCGCCGGGAATCTGCCGGCAAGCGCGCTGGCGGGAGAGGGGGCAGCGAATACGAACTGGGAAGATGCGGTGATGCGCAATGCACCAACCATCAACCATGACCTCTCCTTCGCGGGTGGCTCGGCCAATACCCAGTACCGCGCTTCCCTGAACTACTTCGATCAGGAAGGCGCTGTCATAGCTAACGGCCTCCGGCGCTATCAGGCGCGCGTCAACGGCACACACCAGGCAATGGATGGCAAACTGCGGCTGGGGCTCAACCTCACCGGCTCGCACGTCAAGAACGACTACCTGCCCTGGGATGAGAACAGCGGATTCGAAGGTGGTGTGTTCGTCAACATGGTGAACTTCAATCCGACGCACCCCATCACAGTCACTGATCCCGCCACCGGAGTCACGAGTTATTTCGAGATAGGGCCCGGCTCGCAGTCAGTCCGCAACCCAGTCGCCATTGCCAATCAGATACTCGACAAGGGCGCCTCCGACCGGACGCTCGGCAATATCTCGACTGACTACGATATTTTCCAGAGCCTGACTGCTCGCGTGAATGTCGGCGTTGATCGAACCGAAGGAGCGCGGAGCATCTACCTGCCGAGAATCAGCGCGTTTGGCGCTAATTTCAATGGCCTCGCACAGCGCAAGAGCCGCGATGAAACGGCGAAGCAATTACAAACACTGCTCACTTTCCATCCAACCTTCGCCGCTTCGCGCGAGTTGGACATCGTCGGCGGGTACGAGTTCAGCCAAAACACCATCAACGAGTTCGGCGTCGAGACGCGTAACTACCTAACAGACGCCTTCACCTTCAACAGTCTTGGCAGCGGCAACACCCTCGAGCCGCCTTATGCGTTCAAGACCGATAGCCGCATCGTGTCCTTCTTCGGCCGAGCGAATGCGGGGTTGCTCGAGAAGTACTTCCTCACCTTCGTCATCAGAAAAGACGGTGCGTCACAGTTCGGCGCCAATCACAAGTGGGCGACCTTCCCCGCGATCTCAGGTTCGTGGCGTTTGAGTCAGGAAGGCTTTATGCGCACCGGACCACTCAGTGAGCTGAGACTGCGCGCTGGCTGGGGCAAACAGGGTAACCCTGCGGTTCCTCCGTATTCGTCGCTGATCTTGCTCGGTGCAGATGGTGGCTCACGCTACGCTTTCGGCGATCAGCCAGTCACGGGCGTGACTCCCCAGCGAAACGCCAACCCTGACCTGAAATGGGAAGAGACCGCACAGACGAACGTCGCTCTCGACTACGGCATTCTGAATAACAGACTGAACGGCAGTCTCGAGTACTACGTCAAGAACACCCACGACTTGCTGCTGACGGTTCAGGTGCCGCAGCCGGCTGTCGTCGGTGATCGTCTGGAGAACATCGGACGAATCCGCAACAAGGGTGTCGAGTTCTCACTCGACGGTCTGGTGATGCAGCGCAGTGCTCTGACCTGGAACGCTGGCTTCGTCTTCTCGCACGACAAGAACACCGTCGTCGATCTTGGCGGCCGCACGTTCATTACGGACGCCCGAGCCAGCGGTCAAGGACAATCGAACCAGGACACGCAGCGCATCATACCTGGCCAGCCGCTAGGCACGTTCTTCGGGCCTATCTTCGCGGGCTGGGATGCCACGGGTCGCCAGTTGTTCAACCACTACACGGTAACGCGTGATGCCAACGGCAATGAGACGAGTCGCGTCCTCGCCGGTACGACACTCGCCCCCAGCGGTGACGATTACGTGATTCTCGGGGATGCTTATACGAAGTACACCCTCGGACTTCACACCAACGGCAACTTTAGGTCGTTCGATTTCAGCGTGCTGATCAACAGAGTGGCCGGCCAGAAAGTCTTCAACAACACCGCGCTGGTGTATTCGACAAAGAGCAACGCACTCCAGGACAAGAATTTCCTGTCATCAGCGCTAACAGACCCTACCAGCATCCATGATCCGGCCGTCTATTCGTCGCGCTGGATCGAGAATGGATCGTTCACCCGGCTGGCGAACATCACCATCGGCTACACGTTCGACATGCCGCAGTTCACCGGTTTGGGGAGAGGAGCTCGCGCCTACATATCGGCTGACAATCTGGGTCTGTGGACGCCGTACTCGGGTTATGATCCAGAAGTACATTCTCAGCTGCCGGGCATCGCCCCCCGCGGTATCGATTACCTCCACTACCCGCGTCCGCGGACGTGGACAGGAGGTCTCCGTGTCGCATTCTAGGAGCCGATTCATGAATAAAAAGATTGCGGCGGCGGGAGTGTTCGCACTCCTCGTCCTCGCCCCCGCTTGCACGGACCTCACTGAGGTTCCGCAAAGCGCGATTACTCCCGAGAACTTCTATCGCAACGAAGGTGAAGTGATCGGTGGGCTGGCGTCGGTTTACGCGCAGCTCAGAAGTCTGGATGACGATTACTACAACACCTCGGAGATCAGTACCGACGAGATGATAGTCCCGACTCGTGGCTCCGACTGGTACGACAACGGTCAGTGGTTAGACATCCACCGACAAACATTCACTCCAAATAGCACCGGCACGCTTAACATCATCAACGGAGCGTGGACGAACCTGTTCATTGGCGTGGCCCGAGCCAACGTCGTGCTCGACGGTATCGCCAACACCAGCTTTGCCAGCAAGGCGACGGTGACGGCGGAGCTGCACGCACTACGTGCTTGGTACTACTTCGGGCTGTTGGACATGTTCGGCAACGTGCCAATCGCCACAGACGCGGCGATCGTCGCACGGCCGCAAGCGTCCCGCGACTCCGTTTTCAGATTCGTCGAAGCGGAGTTGAAGGCAGCAAGAGCTGACCTGCCTGCAACCTGGTCTGCCGACATGAACGGCCGTCTCACTCAGGGCGCCATAGATGCAATGCTGGCCAGTCTCTATGTAAACGCGCAGGTCTTTACCGGCACTGTGTCGGCAACTGGATTGGCACCCGGCCAACATGAATTGCAGCACGGCTGGCTGCGGCTGGCGGAAGAACTTTACCGCAGACAACTCCAGCTCGCCCGAGATCATTTTCGCGATCAAGTACATCGCCGTGAGTGGTCTGGGACTGAACTTCCTGATGCGCGCGCTCCACTACAACCAGTTCACACCGTCACCGTGGAACGGCTTTGCGACGCTGGCAGACACTTACGCCGCATTCGATCCCGCCGATCAGCGCACCCAGATCTTCCTCGCCGGCCCGCAGTTCAACGTCCTCACCGGCCAGCCGGTCACGGATCGACAGGGCAATCCGCTGGTCTTCACTCCAGCGATTCCCGACGTGACAGCTGCGACGGAGGGAGCGGGTGTGCGTATCACCAAGTGGCCGGCCGATCCCAACCACGTGCAACAGGACAACGGGAACGACTACGCATTCTTCCGCCTCGGCGAGATGTACCTGATTCGTGCCGAAGCGGAGAACGAGCTCGGGCAATCTGCAGCCGCGACTGCGGACATCAACCTGATTCGCGCGCGCGCCTTCAACCCGCCGAAACCGATTGCGAGCGGACTCACGCAAGCGCAGTTGCGTGACGCGATTCTCAATGAGCGTCTCTTCGAGCTCACTGCGGAGGGCAAGCGCCGCCAGGACCTGATTCGCTTCGGTAAGTACACTTCGGGCACCTGGTACGCGAAGACGGTCTTTGCGCCGTACAAGGTCCTGATGCCGATTCCGCAGACCCAGATCGAAACGAATCCTCAACTCAAGCAGAACCCGGGATACTGATTCCGGCAGTCTAACTCTTAACTCTTCATCATGGCCTGTTCTCTTCGGAGAGCAGGCCATGATGCGCTAAGGTGGTCAATAATCGATGAACGCGGCCTTGAGGCTGAGGCTTCGCTATTTCCTTCCCGCGCTGTATCTCGCCGCCGCCTGTGCCGGCAATGAGCAAAAGCAGGAAATTGCCAGCGGTAAGACTCCAGAACCTCCAATAGACAATCATCTCTTCACCCTGCTGCCATCGGGCTACACCGGGCTGCATTTCGAGAATCGCGTCCAGGATTCGCCAGAGATGAACGTCTTTACCTACCGCAATTTCTACAACGGCGGTGGCGTCGCGGTCGGCGATCTGAACGGAGATGGACTGCCGGAGGTGATGCTGACCTCGAATCAGCACGGGAATCATCTCTACCTGAACAAGGGCCGCTTCCAATTCCAGGACATCACCGACGAGGCAGGAGTTGGCGGAAAGAAAGACGGATGGGCGACGGGTGTCACCTTCGCCGATGTGAACGGCGATGGGCTGCTCGACATCTACGTCTGCTATGCCGGGAACATCGCCGGCAAGCAACGCGCGAACGAGCTGTACATCAATCAGGGCCTCGACAAGAACGGCGTTCCCGCGTTCAAGGAGATGGCAGAGGAGTACGGCCTCGCCGACGAAGGCTACTCCACCCAGGCGACGTTCTTCGACTACGACAACGATGGGAACCTCGACATGTTCCTGATTAATAACTCGTTCCGCCCCGTCACCAGCTTTGGCGTGCGCAACATCCGCAACGTCCGGGATCCACTGGGTGGCGACAAGCTCTTTCACAACGATGGCAACGGCCACTTCACCGACGTAAGCGCCAAGGCCGGCATCTACGGCAGCGAGATCGCGTTCGGACTCGGCGTGGTGGTGAGCGATGTCAATCGCGACGGCTGGCCCGACATCTACGTCTCGAACGATTTCTTCGAGCGCGACTACCTGTACATCAATAATCACGACGGAACGTTCGACGAACGGCTCGACAAGGAGATGCCGTACCTGTCGTACTTCTCGATGGGTCTCGACATCGCCGACATCAACAACGACGGCTGGCCGGACATCTATACCACCGACATGCTGCCGTCGGACGAGTACAGGCTCAGAACTACATCAGCCTTCGAGGGATGGGAGAGCTACCAGACCAAGGTGCGCAACGGGTTCCACTACCAGTTGATGCGCAACATGCTGCAGCTGAATAACGGCAACGGGACGTTCAGCGACATTGGACAGATGGCCGGGGTGGCGCGCACCGACTGGAGCTGGAGCGCGTTGATCGCCGACTTCGATCTCGATGGCAACAAGGACATCTACGTCACCAACGGCATCGCCAAGGACGTGACGTCGCAGGACTATATCGCGTTCCTTGCCGACGCCCGGACAATGGCAACCGCCACCACGGGAAAGCGCGTCGATTTCAAGCTGCTCACCGACGCCATGCCGTCGACAAAGCTCGAGCACTACGCATTCCGCAACAACGGCAATCTCACTTTCACCAACGAGACCGCCAATTGGGGTCTGGCCACACCGAGCTTCGCGAGTGGCGCCGCCTACGCTGATCTGGACGGTGATGGGGCGCTCGATCTCGTCGTGAACAATGTCAACGATGAGGCGTTCGTCTATCGCAACAACGCCCGGTCGCTGCACAAGGAGAATCACTACCTGCAGGTGAGCCTGCAGGGCGAAGGACACAACCGCTTCGGTGTCGGCGCCAAGGTGACGCTGCAGAACGGCCAGCAGATGTTCTATCAGGAGCTGTCACCGACGCGCGGATTTCAGTCGAGCAGCGATTACGTGCTGACGTTTGGGGTTGGCAAGATCGACACAGTGCAGACGGTGAGGGTTGAGTGGCCGGATGGACGCGTGAGTAGCCTTCAAAACGTCGCTGCGAACCAGCGGATGACGGTCAAACAATCGCAGTCGACTAAAGATGGACCGCCCGCCTCCCGCTTCCCGCTTCCCGCCTCCTCACCGACATCACGCGCCAGACAGCGCTGCCATTCGTTCATCACGAGAACGACTACGTCGATTTCGATCGCGAGCGGCTGATGCCGAAAATGCTTTCGACAGAGGGTCCGCTGATGGCGGTGGCAGATGTCAACGGCGACGGCCTCGACGACATCTTCATCGGCGGCGCCAAGGACCAGCCGAGCGCGATTCTGATCCAGCGGTCGGACGGCAGCTTCGTGAGGAGCAACGAGAAGCTGCTGGCGCAGGACAGTGCGTCCGAAGATATCGGGGCCGTCTTTTTCGATGCCAACGGCGACGGATATCCGGATCTCTATGTCGTCACGGGCGGCAGCGAGTTCTCGGAGGGAAGTCCACTGCTCGAGGACCGACTCTATCTGAATGATGGCAAGGGAAATTTCCGCAAAGCAGTTGGTGCGCTGCCGCCGCTGCCGATCAGCGGATCGCGGGTGGCGGCTGCGGATTTCGACGGCGATGGTGCGATCGATTTGTTCGTCGGTGGGCGCAGCATTCCAGGACGCTACGGCCTCGATCCCCAGAGCGTGTTGCTCAAGAACGATGGCCGCGGGCATTTCACCGACGTGACTGACAAGGCAGCGCCGGGGCTGTCGCACATCGGGATGGTCACCGACGCCATCTGGAAGGACATCGACGGCGATGGCCGGCCCGATCTCATCGTTGTGGGGGAGTGGATGCCGATCACCATCTTCCACAACGAGGGTAACGGCAAGCTGGCGAAGATGAGCGTGCCGGGACTCGAGAAGAGCAACGGCTGGTGGAACCGCATCATCGCTGGCGACTTCACTGGCACCGGAAGAGTCGATTTCATCGTCGGTAACCTCGGCCTCAACACGCGCCTACAGGCCAAGGAAAGCGAGCCAGTGACAATGTACGTGAAGGACTTCGCTCACAACGGATTCGTGCAGCAGATCATCTCGTACTACAACGCCGGCAAGCGCTATCCCCTTGCCCTGCGCGACGATCTGCTGCGATCGTTGCCGTTCCTGCAGGATCG
>QHUA01000206.1 GCA_003221805.1 Gemmatimonadota bacterium | reverse complement strand
ACTTCGCGCTCACCTCGTCGAAGCGCATGTCGGTCACCAGCTTCTTGAAATCGAGCGGATCCCGCGCAAACAACGTCACGCCCCACTCCCACGCATCAAGACCAATTGCGCCGGTGATGACCTGTTGGATTTTTCCGGCATAGCGGCGTCCGGTTAGTCCGTGCGACTGCATCAGCCTGCTTCGCTCGTCGAGCGATAGCGTATACCAGTTCTGCATCGCGTCACGGCGCTTGGACATCGGATAGAAGCAGACATAGGACATGTCGGGTGGCAGCTCCGGATACAACCGCCGTTTGACGTGATCGCTATCGCGCTCCGCGGTCACTCGGCCTGCCAGTGTTCTGGTGTAGTCAGCGTCTCCGACTTTGCCGCCCCGCGCTTCGGCGGCGCGCGCCAGCTCCGCGGTGATGTGATAAAGACCCGCCTCGGTTACGCTTAGAAACGAGTAGGTGCAGGTGGCCGCTTTCGCCAATTCCGATTTCGCCAGCGCTTCCTCTGCACTCCCAATTGCGTCGAGGGAGTCGCGAAAGTGAATGGCCATCAAGTCGGATGTCGATCCGATCAGTCGAACGAAGGATGTCCACCCCGCTTTTCCGGATTTCGATTTTGTCGACCTCGCCTTGTTGGCGCGCGGCGGCGCCAACGCGGACCTCGCGTTTGCAGCAATGCGCTTGAGTCGAGCTGAGTCCGGCTTGCCGGTTGCAAATCGAAAGATCTGGTGCAGCGCGTACCACCCCTCGAGGGTTTCCGGGGGATGCGCGATAATCGGCGGCGTCATACCCTAAAACTATTAGTGGGTGTGGACCAGCCTGTAGCCGCGACCCCTGATGGCAACGAGAAGCGTCGGGACTACGAAAAGCGTGATCGGCGTCGACAGCGTCAATCCGCCGATCACCGCCAGCGCCAGCGGCTTCTGCAGCTCGCTGCCGGCGCCGAGTCCAAGTGCCAGCGGCAGCAAGCCGAACAAGGTACACAGCGTCGTCATCAGGATTGGCCTGAGCCTGACGCGTGCTGCCTCGGTGATCGCTCTCTCCAACGGAAGGTCGGCGGTCTGCATTCGATGGCGCGTAAAATCGAGCAGGATGATTCCATTCTTGACGATCAGTCCGACCAGCAGGATCAGTCCCATGAACGAAGAAACGTTGAGGGGAGTGCCGGTGATCAACAGCAGCCCGATCGCTCCGATAAACGACAACGGGGCTGCCAGCAAAACGATCAGCGCTTCGACGAATGACTGGAACTGGAGCACCATCACCGCCACGACACTGGCGGCTGCAAGTGCCAGCACCAGCAGCAGTCCACGAAATGCGTCCTGCTGGCTCGCGTACTGTCCGCCCAACTCGAGTCGAATTCCCGGCGGGGGCGGATGCGCCGTTATAACGCTCTTCACATCGTTGATAACTGAACCAAGCGAGCGACCACTGACGTCGGACGTCATCGCGATCATCTGCTGCTGGTTCTCTCGCAACAACTCGGCGCGGGTTTCGACCGGTTCGAATGTCGCAAGGGTGCCGAGCGGAACGGTGGCGCCCGTCTGCGTTGACACAATTGGGAGAGCGCCGAGCGCCATTCGACTGAAGCGGACCGAGTCCGGCGCGCGCACCCGCACAGCGATCGATCGATCCTCGAGACGCACCTCGCCCGCTGGTGCGCCAAGTAAAGCGCCCATCGCGGCCTCGGCGATGCTCTGCGGCGTCAGACCGACCCGGTTCGACTCGGCCTCGTTGATGCGCATGTCGAGCTCGGCGCTCGGCTCGCTCACCCCGTTATACAGATCCTCGACGCCGGGAATGGCCGCGATCTTCGCCTCGAGAGTTCGCGCATAGTCCTCGAGACGATTCAGATCCGGACCGTAAAGCTTGATCTCGACGGGGCGTGCGGATCCCGCCAGATCGTTGATGACGTCGGAGAGGATCTGGACGAACTCGACTCGCAGCCGAGGCACGGCGGCTTGGACTTTCACTCGAACTCCATCTATTACTTCGAAGATCGAGCGTGAACGGCTTGACAGTGGTCTGAGACGCGCGACGATGTCGCCTCTGTTTTGTTCCGTTGCGAAAAGTCCGAGCTCCGCGCCCGTCCGGCGGGAGGTGCCCGCGATCTCGGGAGTCCCGGCGAGGATCCGCTCTACGATGTGAACCTCCCGATCCGTCTCGGTTAGCGCGGTTCCGCCGGGAGTCCAATAGTCGAGCACGAACGCGCCTTCGTCCATCTCGGGAAGGAATCCCGTGCCGACGAATCGCTGCGCAATTACGCCCGCGACAATCAGAATCACGGCCGTAATCAGGACCTGTCGCCGGTGGTGCAAGACGCGCTCGAGCGATTCCTGATACCGCAACGATAGCGTGTCCAGCCAATGACGAACGCGACGCAAAAACGCCCCGGCGCCAGTTGGTTCGGCTTTCCTCGGCTCGAGATCGACGTCCTCAGCTTCGGCGTCTTGGGGGGTCAGGAACTGATC
>QHUA01000205.1 GCA_003221805.1 Gemmatimonadota bacterium | reverse complement strand
TGACCCCCGAGTAAACACGCCCGAGTCGCTGATAAAGATTATTCTCCAATTCCCCCATCGTGAGATTGTTGACCCAGACCTGGCCCACCTGAGGAATCACAATGAAGCCTTCACGCGTGACAGGCAGGGTGTACGACAGTTCTACGTCTCCGGTGAGAACGAGGACCAGCTCGTCACCTGGATGGATGACGTAACTCGCATCGACGGGTCCCGCCTGGTTCGGATTAAACTGAGTCGTTCTCCCCCGAAAGAAGTCGAGTCCGAAGATGACGAACCCGCTGTCGACGTCGGCCTTGGTATGCTTCAGACCACGAATGACCGAGTCCTCCTCGGCGAGGCAGCGAGCCCGCAACGTTTGGCGATTCAGAGTTTCGACCGCGTTGGAGGGAAGCGTATCACCCGGGTTTATGGGCTCGGATTCGACTCCGCAGCGCATTGACGCGACATCGGCTTGGTCGGCGATGCCAAGGGCTGTTATCGCCGAGAATACCTGCGGATTCGGCGTTCCTACATCAGCCGCAGTTGCCGTACTTCCGGGGAGATAAGCGTCGAGGAGGTTGTCAGGATAACCCTCTGCTCTGAGTCTCGCCCGTACCTGGTCAGGAGTGAGACCGCTGGTAAGGATCCTTTGCCGAAGCTGTTGGAGCAGCGCTGGATTATTCTGGAGCATCTGCTGCGCCTGCGCCGGATTCTGCGCAGCGGCTGGCGTAGAGAGACCTGCGAGGACAGCAACCAGTAGAAGCGAGCTGAGCTTCGAGCGAGTCATTCGATTGTGTGAAATGGAGTTGCTGCGGATGGAAATGGTCACGCAGGGACTCGAACCCTGGACCTCTGCTGTGTGAAAGCAGCGCTCTAACCAGCTGAGCTACGCGACCCGACGAAAAGGCCCCCGCACCGGAACGCCGGGAGCCGAAAAACAGATTATAACTTTATAGCGCAAACCGCTTTAGCGGTAGAGATAAATGGGCCCTGCAGGACTCGAACCTGCGACCGTCGGATTATGAGTCCGCTGCTCTAACCGACTGAGCTAAGGGCCCGGCGCCTCGAAGAAAATAACGCGGCGTGCTGTGCTCTCCAACTTCGGCATCAGGAATTACCCATAGGCGCGACGCGGGCGATAGGGAAACAATCTCTTCAATCGCAGGAAATGTTTTTCCACCAGGTGCCAACTGAGGACAGCTACGCCTGTCGACGCTCCGGCGTACACCAAAAACCACGCCGTTTGTGAGGGTAGTGCGAATCCACCGAGCAAAGGCAGCTGCGCGAACGGCCGATAATAGTTCAGCCCCGCCAGCACCGCGGTATGAACGATATAAATCGCATAGCTGTAGCGCCCGAAGAATCTCAGGGGCGAAGACCGTAACGCTCTGCTGAACCAGGACTCTCGAGAAGTGCCGATCACCACCGCCGACGCACCCAGCACCATGATCGCGACACTGCCGAACATCGCCGTGCCCGCATCCAGGTAATCGAGTTGGTTGTAGTGGAATAGTAGAGCGATCAAAACCAGAACCGCGGCAACGGATGCCGCGCGCGCCGCACCGACAAATCGTGACAGACCATCGCGCCGGTACTCGATCGCCAACAAGCCGCCCGCAAAGAGAGTATCGCCGCGCGTGAAGGGAAGCACTGATATCGCGAGGCCTGTCACCCCGCTGAGTGTCCCGACGATACGAAGCACGATGCAGGCAATCAGACCACCGATGCAGATTTTTCTGAGATTCCTGGGCGACGATAGAGCCACAATCGCCGGCCACATGAAATAGAATTGCTCTTCCACTGCCAACGACCAGAAGAGTGTTGACGGATACGGGCCGTGTCCGGGAATCTCGCCGATCGCCATCATAACGTTCGTCAAATGGAGCCAATACCAACCCTGGTGCTGACGGGCGAGCATGTAATTGTTTCCGGCGCCGATGTTCAGCAGCGGTAGCACGACAAAAATCACCAGCAGAAATCCGTAATACGCCGGCAGAATTCTGAGCGCCCGTCGCGCGTAAAACGCTTTGAAGTAGTACGGACTGCCGCGCGCATCGACGAGGATTCCGGTGATGAGGAAGCCGGACAAAACGAAAAACAGGTCAACCCCGGCCCAGCCCGCATGTGCCAGCGCGATCGGGACGTACGCGATTCCGTTGGCCGTGAGGCGCAGGTTGGAAACGAAATGCGAGAAGACGACGAGGAGAATCGCGATTCCCCGCAAGCCATCCAGCGCCAGGATGTGACCGCGCTCCAGCGAGCGGTCGACCTCGCCGCCGGCGCGGTCCATTGTGACTGTTACTGGCGCTGCCGTCATGTCTGGACGCTACAGTCCCGACAGATGCCGAGCAATCGTTTTAGAACGAAATGCTCCACCGCGGCTCTATGGCGAGCTTTACTCTTCCCTCGAAACCGGTGTGCGTAGCGCCGGTCACGTGTCCGTCATTCGTATTGTGATTGACTCCCACATCGCCCGACAGCTCGAGGTCCCGCCACTTCGACGCCCCACTCAATCCGAGGCGCGTGACGCCCATGATGACGCCGCTGAACATTCCCGGCGTGGTCGCATAGTCCGCTGGGA
>QHUA01000104.1:18699-29207 GCA_003221805.1 Gemmatimonadota bacterium | reverse complement strand
GCAGCTCTCGGAGGTGGCGCTGAGGGTTCAGCCGGCGACGTTCTACTACATCGTTGAGCGCAATGGCGAGCAGATCGGCGCGGCGTCTTCGGCGCTCGACACGACCGCGAAAACGTTGGTGAGCGAAGAGTATTTCGTCGGCGATTATCCGGCGCGATCGGGCCTCGAAAGAACGTCGGCGCGGTGGCAGACCAGACTCACCCGGGGTTTTCGCCTCGCCGATCTCACCATCGACATCGCGCGCAAGACGCGTCCGTTCTCCATCAACGCGGCGGTCGAAGAGGACACGTCGCTGTTCATCGCCGGAACGAAAACGACGGGAGGCCACCCTCCAGCTCGCTACACTTTCATGCCGCCTTTATTCACGCCTTCGCTAGCGCCGGTTGCATTCATGCTGGCGGCGCCACCGAAGATCGGTCGCCGGCAGACAATGTCGGTGTTCGATCCGACGACGCGTCTGGTGATCCGACCCGAGCTACGAATCCAGGCAGAGTCACTGTTCACGGTCGTCGACAGTGCGGCACCCGGTCTCGGCGGCGCCTGGACGGTCGCGCACAAGGACACCGTCCGCGCCTGGCGCATCGACGACGAATCGCGTGGCCTCACCACCTGGGTCGACGCCGAGGGTCGCCTCGTCGCATCTCGACTGGACGATCTCTCCACCGTTCGCACCGCATTCGAGATTGCCTTCAAGAACGTCAAGGCTCCGACAGACACGTTGGGCCTCCACCGCCGGAAATCCAGAACCAGATGATCGAGTTGAATAGTCTCACCAAGAATTATGGATCGTTCACCGCCGTCGATTCCATCGACCTCTCCGTTCCCGACGGCGAGCTGTTCGGCTTCCTTGGCCCCAATGGCGCGGGAAAGACGACGACACTGCGCATGATCGCCGGAATTCTGCAGCCGACATCGGGGTCGATTCATCTCGCCGGGATCGATCTCGCCACCGATCCGTTGGCTGCGAAATCGAAGCTGGGATTCATTCCCGACAGACCATTCATTTACGAGAAGCTCACCGGCGCGGAGTTCCTGCGCTTTGTTGCTGGACTCTACGGGCAGGATGGCGACAAGGTCGAGCATCGCGGACGCGAGCTGATGGCGCTGTTCGATCTCGAGGAGTGGGCCGACGAGCTGGTCGAGAGCTACAGTCACGGCATGCGGCAGAAGCTGATCATCTCCAGCGCGTTCATCCACCGTCCCGAAGTGGTCGTCGTCGACGAGCCGATGGTCGGGCTCGATCCCAAGGCGGCGCGAATTCTGAAGGATCTGTTCCGCGAGTACGTGAAGCGCGGTCACACCATCATGATGTCGACGCACACTCTGGAGGTCGCCGAAACGCTCTGCGATCGCATCGCCATTATCCAGCACGGGAGAATTCGAGCGGTGGGAACGATCGAGGAGTTGCGGACGCAGGCTACAGGTGGTGGCGGGCTCGAAGAAATCTTCCTTAAGCTCACGGGTGAGCGCGCGGCGCGCGAAGCCATGGACGTTCTCGATGCGTAACTGCAACTGCAACAGAACGGGTGCGAGGTGCGAGTGGCAGAGATGTCAGTGACCAGTTCACTACGTCGGGACGTCTCTGACGCGATCAGCCAGCAAGCGTCGGAGCGTTCGGTATCGCCAGGGCTGACGCACGTCCTGTCGCCGAAATTCATCTCGGCAAGGGCGCGGCCACTCGGTAAAACTGAAAACCGCTCCGGCCGCCTCATTTTGTTCGTTTTAATCGGCGCGCTTTTCTGGGTCTTTGTTTTCGGCTTGCTGTACCGGCTGCTGAAGTACTTCCGCGGCATTCCGGAAATCGGCGCGCTACTGGCGGCGAAGCTGCTCGGGCTGATGTTCGTCAGCCTGTTCGGCATTCTCATTCTGTCGAACGTCGTCACAGCCCTATCGAGCTTTTTCCTGGCCAAGGATCTGGATCTCCTTGTCGCAGCGCCCGTCGACTGGCTGCGACTATACGGCGCAAAGCTTCTCGAGACCACTGCGCACTCGAGCTGGATGGTCGTGCTGGTGGCGACGCCCGTTCTCACCGCCTACGGCATCACGTATCAGGGCGGATTTCTTTATCCGTTAATCGCAATTGCTGCTCTGGTGCCATTTCTCTTCATTCCGGCGGCGATTGGCAGCGCGGTGACGCTGTTGCTGGTCAACATTTTCCCGGCGCGACGAACGCGAGATATCCTCAGCGTCATCGCCGTGCTCGCCGCGGCGGGAGTGGTGTTGATCTTCCGCCTGGTACGGCCGGAGCGGCTGGCGCGGCCCGAGGGATTCCGTTCGCTGGTCGAGTTCATCTCGCTGCTCCGCGGCCCGACATCGCCCTGGTTGCCGAGTGAGTGGGCAGCACAGGGAATCATGACGTGGCTGCGCAACGATCCCGAGATCCTTCCCTTCTACTTGCTGATCTCAACTGCCGCCGCCGCCATCGTGTTCGGAGCATTACTGCATCGCTGGCTTTATACACGCGGATTCAGCAAGTCGCAGGAGAGCGGCGAGCGCTGGGTTCGCCAGGGCACGCTCGGCAAGTTCGTTTCCCGCATCCTGACGCCATGGGGCGTGATGAGACGCGAGCTGGTTCTCAAGGAAATGCGATTGTTCTTCCGCGACACGACTCAGTGGTCGCAGCTGATTCTGCTGGCGGTGCTGGTAGTAGTCTACGTCTTCAACATCAAGTTCCTGCCACTGCGAGGGGAAGGTGTCACGTTCTTTCTTGCCAACGTGATCCCGTTCGTGAACCTGATTCTGGCGGGATTCGTCCTGGCGTCGATCGCGGCCCGATTCATTTTCCCGGGAATCAGTCTCGAGGGCCGCACGCTGTGGTTGTTGCGTTCGAGCCCGTTGGAGATGCGTCAGCTGCTATGGTCGAAGTTCTGGGTCGGCACGATCCCGCTGCTCGGCCTCGCCTTGATACTCGTGTTCGCCACCGATGTGTTGCTGCAGGTGAGCGGCTTCATGATGGGGGTTTCCATCTTCACCATCACCATGATGACCTTCGCCATCGCCGGTCTTGCCCTCGGGTTCGGTGCCTTGTTCCCGAAGTTCAATACCGAGAACGCGGCGCAGATTCCGACGTCGTTCGGAGGTTTGGTTCTAATGATGGCGTCGGTCGTTCTGATTGGACTGGTGATCGTCCTCGAGGCGCGCCCCGTCTACGAGTACGTCGGTGCCCGGATGATGAAAGTCGATCCCGATCCGATGGAGATGTGGTTTGGATTTGGCGCGGCGACGGCGATTTCACTGGCGGCGACGTTCATCCCAATCCGGATCGCCGTGCGTCGAATGACGGAGCTGGAGCGGTAGCTATTCCTGCGTCTTCTCGCGCAGGAAGACGATCGCGTCGTCGTTCGAGGTAAAGACTTTTTTCGCCAGGGTCCCGTCGTCGTAGCGGATTTCCACTGCGACGCTCAAAGGGACGTGCTTCTCCTGAATCTGTAGCGGCGCGTCGACTTCCAGCAACGCGGCGACGCCCTCACCCTGAAGCAATCTCACGATCTCCCGTCGTAGCGATGCCTCGCTCAAGCCGGCAATCGTGAGCGCCTTTGCCGCGATTCCGTGTCGCTCCCGAACCAGACCGAGGAGGAGATGCTGAGTCCCCACGTAGCCGTCGCCGAATTCGTGGGCAACGCCGATTGCCTGATCGAGCACTACCCGGGCTCGCGACGTGTAGGGGAGGTCGGCTATGCGCGACTTGGCCGAGGGCGGGCCGTCCTCCACCAGATGATTGACCGTCGTCTGAATGTCGACCGACCTGGCGCCCAGGTTTTCGAGGACGTCCATCACCAGGGTGTCTTCTTCCGCCAGCAGGCCGAGCAGAAGGTGCTCGGTGCCAACGTATTGGTGATTGCGGCGGTGGGCTTCGTCCCGCGCCTTGATTAGCGCACCACGCACTCGGTTTGTGAAGTCGTAACCCGCCAGAAGCCCTCCTCGTCGAGCCCTAAAATTCCCTGCTGAGGTCGATCTCGCAAGGATTTGTTGGTCGCTGCTACCTTTATTGGCGGCAGAAAGCATTAGAGCGACTCAACGGGAGGGGACCACCGTGAACCTCACCCATAGGGAGACCGAAGCCCTCGACGCCCTTTGCGACACCTTCGTCCCTTCGCTCGCCTTCGAGAAGGACGAGGATCCGGCGCTCTTCAGCATGTCGGCGGCCGACCTCGGCGTGAGCGGGAGAGTGATGCAGGCGCTGGACATGATTGAGGCGGCCAAGCGCGATTCGTTCCGATTTTTTCTGCGCTTGCTGGGTAATCCGCTCTTTATGGCGAGCGTGTCCCGCAGCGCATCACGCTTTTCGCAGCTGTCGCAGGCGCAGCGCGAGCGCGTGTTGCAACGACTGGCGCGCAGCGCGGTCCCGCAACTGCGGACCGCCTATCAGGGCGCGCGCAGTCTCGCCATGCTGCACACGTATGCAGCGAATGGTACTCCGGAGTCCGATGCGTTGTTGAGTGCGATCGGCTACGAGCCAGAGCTCAATCCCAAATCGACTGCGCCGCATATCCCGATTTCAAAGATCGGCGATGAGTCGAAGATCGAATGCGAAGTCTGCGTCGTAGGATCGGGCGCGGCGGGCAGTGTGGTCGCCGCGGAGCTGGCA
The DNA here is from genome assembly GCA_003221805.1 of Gemmatimonadota bacterium. Taxonomy (GTDB): domain Bacteria; phylum Gemmatimonadota; class Gemmatimonadetes; order Gemmatimonadales; family Gemmatimonadaceae; genus UBA4720. The sequence continues at coordinate 24,619 of QHUA01000104.1, read as the reverse complement.
GCGAGCGGACACGACGTTGTCGTCGTCGAAGCAGGCGGAATCTGGAGCGCCAGCGAGTTCGATCAGCACGAGCTCACCGGCATGCACCAGCTATTTCGCGAGGGCGGGCTCGCCGGCACACGCGATCTCAGCATGTCCCTTCTCGCCGGCGCGTCGATCGGCGGCGGCACCACGGTCAACTGGCAGTCGTGCTTTCGAACTCCCGACGATGTCCGCGAGGAATGGGCGGACCTCTCCGGCTGCAGTTTCTTCACAGCGGATTCATTCAGTGAGTGCCTCGACGCAGTTTGGCGTCGAATTGGCGCCTCCACCGACGAGAGTGAGATCAACGAGAACAACGACGCCATCTGTCGCGGCGCACAATCACTCGGCTATCGCTGGAGCGTGATCTCGCGCAATTCGCTCGGTTGCAACACTGCCCAATGCGGGAACTGCATGTTCGGATGCAGAATCGGCGGGAAGCAGAGCGCGGCGACGACGTATTTGCTGGATGCGATTCGCTCGGGAGCGCGGGTCGTAGCGCCGTTCATGGTGACGAAGCTCGTGGAGAGCAAAGGAAAAGTCACCGGTGTCGAAGGCAACTATGCCGATCCCCAGGGTGAGCGACGGCCGGTCAGGATTGTCGCACCCCGAGTGGTGCTGGCGGCAGGCGGACTCGAAACGCCGGCGATTCTCTTTCGATCCGGACTCAAATCGCTCCACCTGGGGCAGCATCTCTTCGTACACCCCACCGTGGCCCTGATGGGTTTCTACCAGACGCCAATCGAGTCGTGGAAGGGACCCCCGCAGACGGCCGTCTGCGATGAATTCAGCAACATTTCGGAGGGATACGGCTACAGGATCGAAGCGGCGCCGGCGCATCCGGGCTTGCTGTCAGTGGGAATTCCGTGGGCGAACGCGCGCGATCACCGACGCGAGATGCAGCGCATCAAAAGCGTGGCGCCGTCCATCGTTCTCACCCGTGACTCAAATCCTGGACGCGTGCGATTCGATAAGAGCGGTCAGCCGTATTTCGAGTACCGGCTCGGCAGCGAAGAGAAAAAATTGATCAAGCACGGCATGGCGACCGTGGCGCGGATCCACCACGCCGCCGGCGCCGACCGAATTATCACGTTGCACACGACTCGATTGGTATGGGAACGTGAGTCCGGAGTCCCGATCGAGAAATTCTGCCGGGAGATTGCGTCGGCGCCAACTTCTCCGAATCGACTGCCGTTGTTCAGCGCACACCAGCTGGGGACGTGTCGCATGGGTTCCGACCGCGCGTCGGCAGTGTGCGACGAGCATGGCGCGGTGTTCGGCTTATCGGGAGCTTACGTCGCGGATGCCAGCCTGTTTCCCGCTTCGTCGGGAGTGAACCCAATGATCACCATCATGGCCCTCGCACTCAAGGTCGCGAAGGGGATGAGACACTAGCCCCTCACCTCGAAGTGAAGTTCACTTGATGCGGGCTTTCTCCAGGTGCGCGGTCGTGCCGTCGCGGACGGCGAGATACACCACGCCACCCGGTGCGAACCCGGCCAGCACTCGATTCGCCGGCAGCTGCACTCTGTCGATCACCTCACCTTTGCGATTGATGATGTCGTAAACCGGACGCGCATCGACGTTCTGGCTGGTTCTGATCCAGAGATTTCCGTCGGCGTCGGCGCGCGTGGATCCCGGTTGGAATGCCGGCTTGTAATCGGGCAGCTCGCTGGGCGAAACCATTTGCAGCGGCGGGAGCTGACCACCTGGACCGGCACCGCCGGGCCCGACTGCGGTGACAGTGGTGTTGCCACCGGACGTTACTGTCATCGTTCCGGGTTGTGCATTGGGCGCAGGAGCCGGTGCTGATCCACTACGCGGGGCGTCGGTTGCCGGTCCATCGCGGCGACCACCAGCCGGACCGCCACTGTCGGTACCGCGGGTCTGGAACTGCACGCCACCCCCAAGTTGTCCGCTGGCGCGCGCCTTCTCGATCGCGACCTTCGCCGAATCGATGAACGCCACCTTGCCCTCGTCGGTCAGCCGCTCCCAGTTGAACGGAATCTTGGGCGAGGAGGTGATGTTGCCCTCGGGACTAAGCCAATCGACGTGAAAATCCTTGGTGCGGACGAGTGCGATCGTCCCGTCGGCTAGAAGTGCCCAATCGTCGCCCTGCGCCAGCGGATTCGTTATCGAGGTGATGTTAATGCCACCGTTCGGGGACCGAACGATGTTCAGACTGAATTTCGGGGTCTTGAAGAAAGTCGCCGTATCGACCTTGCGAGTGGCCAAATCGAAGCGAACAATTGCTGCCGACTCCGGCGGCGCGGGGATCTGTGGAATGCCGTTGGCGCCCGGCCGCGGAGCAAGCGCAGCGAAATTTGGAGGCGCGCGATAAACTAGTCGGCCGTTCGGATCGAATCCCGGATTGCCGAACGGTCCGCCGACGAGGAAACCCACATCCTGCGCGCGCGGAGCCGACATCACGCGCGCGATCTTGCCGTTCGGATCGATGAGCAGCATCGACAGCGACGCTGGATCGACGAACAGCGTCGAATCCCCGCGAAAGGCGATCAGTCCACCCGGTCGCACCCCGTAGGCATTCGCCGTCGCGCTCGTCGTGTCGGCTACTACGGTGACGTTGGCCAGCGACGAGTCGAACATCAGCACGCGTCTGCCGATGATGTCGTTCACCAGTAGTCTCCCATCGGGTAGGGACCGCACCGACGAAACCGCGCCGAGTGGCTCTTTGGCGACGGAGGTGACGGGGCCAAGCTGACGAATGGGGGGAAGCGATTGGGCGAGACAAAGCGGGGCCGCGATTGTCGAGGCCGCGATGACGGTTAAGAGGAGGGATGCGTTCTTCATAGGACCTTCTGCGGGAAGCGGGTAACGGATTACGGGCTGCGGACCAACGGCATTGCGGACTGCTGACTAATTGCGGATTGGGAGACTAGCTGCGGATTGATGACTAACTGCACGTCTTGTCAATTCCTGATAATGATCACTTGCCCACCGCCGCCAGGACCCCGGTCACCGCCGCCGACGAAGAAGCCGCCGCCGGGGAACATCATTGGGCCGTTGCTGGCGCCAGCGGTGCCGGAGCGAATCGAGGCTAAATAGCGCGTGTCGAGGTAGCTGGAAACAAAGCTGGGAAGTTTTCTCCGCTGCTCGCTGGTGAGCAAGCTCTTGATCTGCGGCACTAGCTTGATCAGCAAATCGACCGACGCTTCACGCGCGCGCTGATAGTGCGCGTAGGCGTCGTCCTTATCGTACTTGTCGGGCAGCGCTGCCAGGTATTTCGCCACCGGCGACCAGATCGAATCGAGGCTGATCACATAGCGACGATTCATCGTGGCGATGCTGTCCGCCTGCGGGCCTGTCAGTCCAAGCGTATCGGCTTGACGCAGAATTGTCGCGAGCGGATTTGGAATCCCGCCGCTCCCATAAATCGCCTTCAGCATTGGCTCGGGTGCCTTGTTCCCCTTCAGCGTCCGCCCACGATCCAACTGCTGAGTGAGCGCCTGCCGCTCGCGCGTCGGTCCGAGGTCGAAGCGCATCATTGCAGTTACAGTGACAGGCGCCCTTACAGCCGTCAGAGCGGGTAGAGTCGAGCCGAATCTCTGATTCACATCGTATTTATACCGCTGCGTCTGCGGATCGAACCCGCGCACGGCGAGCAAAGTCGGATCGGGGAACGAGAACTGTCCCCACCCGCGCAGCTTGTCGTTCCCGTGCAGCAGCAGGTCCGCCGCCCCCAGCGGGTTGCCGATCTGCAACGATAGAGTTGCCCGTTGCGGCATCCGGAACTTGAGCGGATTGAACGACAGCGACATCGTCGCCGTCGAAGTCCACGGCCCCTGACAGCCGTTGCGTGAGGCAAGAGAACCGAGCTGCCTGACAAGACAATCTCGCGCGTTCCCGCTTGCGCTATTGAGGAGCGACTGCATTGCCGCGGCCAGGGCAGGGTCAGCTGTCGTCGACGGATTGTACACGAAAGCGCGGTCGTTGGCGTAGCCGTCGCCGTTGATGTCGCCCGAAACGATCGGCGTGTACGGCGTGCCCGACCGGAAGTTGCCGAACCAGTTCACCCGCACCGCATCGAAGAAGTTGTAGCCGAGGTTGTACTGGATCTGGTGGCGCGAGTCGAAGGAAGACCTTCCCCATTCGACATCGAGCGGATTGCCGGCGGTGTTGGTGAACCCGCGCACGCGCTCGCGCAGATTCGAGTAGACGTACGAAAGGCCCCAGCTGTAATTGCTGTTGAACGTCGACGGCGACAGACCGAATCTGAGCTGACGACTGTCCGACTGTAGATCCGATCTCAGCTCCGTAACGCGCGAAAAGAGCGGACTCACCCGGGCGTCGCGCGACGCGATCGTTCCCGTCGCCGGAACGATGCTCGTCGTCTGCACGAACACCGGACGATGACTCTCGTCGGGCAAAGTGAATTGCACCACCGGATTGAAATTGAGATCGACGATTCCCGACTGGTTCATGTTGCGCGAATACGTCGCCTCGATGTTTCCGGTGAAGAGATTGTTGAGCAGCGGGCCCGACCAATTGAGGTTCGACCTCAGACTTCTTGGCGCCGCGTAATCCTTGGCGAAGAACGTCACGTTGGGAACGGTGCTGGCGAAGACGCTCCCGTCCGTGCACTGCGTGGGAATTACAGACGGATCGCTGGTGTATCCGCTCCAGTCGGGAGTCGGCGTCGCCTGACCCGCGCAGAGAACCTGCTGCAGCGCGCTGGCGAGCCCAGTATTGTCGATCGCTCCGCTGATCAGAGTCGTGTTCGGAGTGTTCTGAAAGAGTCCGATTCCGCCGCGCACTACCGCGCGCGGACCGCGCACCGCACCGGCGAATCCGGCGACCTGCGGCGCCGTGCCGTAGCTCCATGAGAATCCGATGCGCGGGGTGAAGTAGACGTGATTCGGCGTCCGATCGTTGCGCTCGCCGAAGACTGTCTCGAGATCCGGGTTGAACGTCGGCGTGGCCGAGAAGTGGTTGCCATCCAATCGAATCCCGTATTGCAGCTGGAGATCATCGCTCCTCTTGTACGAATCGCCCAACGACAGGCCGCCGATGAACTGGCTCCCGGTCGAGATCGGCCAGCGAGTTGAACGTGAACGAGCCGAGGGTGTTGCTCTGCTGATTCAAGCTGAACGCATCGCGCCGCAGCTCGGTCGTGAACTTGATGCGATGCTTGTTGCTGGCACTGAACCACGACAGCTGGTTGGTCAGCTCGGTGCCGGTGTTCGTCTGGCTGGTGTTCATGTTCGAGCTGCCACCGAACGACACCGGCTTGATGCTCGTCGATCCATCCGGAAACGTCGAGGTGATCAGAACCGTTCCGCTCGGCATGCTGAGATACGGGTCGCTGTAGTTGCGCGAGCGATTGAGCCCGAGGGATGTCTCACTCAGTATCCCGACGCCGAAATAATTCGTGTGCCGCGCCTGCAATCCCCCATTCCAGTTGGTGTGGTCGCCGCTGTGCGCCGGCAATTCGTTCGTCAGCGATGACGCCGGCGTCTGCTGATTCCAGCTTCCATTGTAGGAGAGATTGAAGGCCTGGCCGCTCGACGATGACTGCGGCGCAACGTCAAAACTCCCAAAAATCGATCCCTGCTCACCCAGTCTGCTGCTCGGTAATCTTCCGATTACAGTCGGAATCCCCAGCTGCTGCAGAATTGCCAGCAACCTGGTAACTGAGTCCGGTGCGATGCCCGACGTCTGCAGGCCGATCGCGTCGGTATTGAGTAGCGATCTCAGATCGTTCGAGCGGCGTCCAAGTTGATACGCGAAGTTGTAGAACGACGCGTCCTGCCTGATCGGTCCTGCCAACAATCCGCCAACCGAAACGTTGCTGTACTGCTGGCCCAGCGACTGCGCGGCGCGATCCGTCCATTGGAGCTGAGGCGCGTCGAGATTGAGACTCATCGTGCGCGTGATGTAG
>QHUA01000104.1:17676-18687 GCA_003221805.1 Gemmatimonadota bacterium | reverse complement strand
AGACGTCGTATGGCGTAGTGACCAATGAAGTCGTGACGTTGGCGTCGCGCGGAAGGTTGGACCCGCCGAAGTTCAGCCCGTTGAGCGTCGTCTGGTTTTGGTCGGGCGAGAGACCGAGCACCGAGAATCCGGAGGGATCGCCATCCTGTCCCGGAACCAGCGTGACTCCCGGGAGAGAAGCTGCCATTGCCGCGATGTCTCCCTGCTGGTCGGCGGGAACGGCACTGTTGTCGACTGGCCGCTCGCTGCCGCTGATGTCGGGCGTGGCATCGTTGCGCTCAGGTCGATCGCGTTGGCCGGTGACCTTCACCGTCTCGAGCTGGCCGGCCGCACGAAGGAGCTTGGCGTCAGCGACCAGAATCTCCTGATCGGCAGTGCGCTTGACCTCGAATCTCCGCGCTGCGTATCCAATCGCCGAGAATTCCACGAAGTAGTCGCCTTCGCCGCCAGGGAAAGTGATGGTGTACCGGCCATTCTTATCGGTGCGGGCGCTGCGGTTGACGTTTCCGGAAAGCGACGTCGCCGTGATTTTGGCGTCCTCTAGTGGCTTACCTTCCGGACCAATCACCTGGCCGCGGATGATGTCGACCTGCGCGGAAGCCGGCAGTGCGAGCGCGACCGACGCGACCAAGACGGCGAGCATTGCGCGGATCAATGAGCTGAGGCGCATGAAGACCGGAGAGGAGGTTTTCGCGCCGCGCGGCGATCACCGACAGTCAGCGCTACTACTTGGACTCCCGGATATTAAGGATGGTTGCCCTTAACAGGACAGCTGAAGCGGGCAGTGACTACGGTGTGATGGAGTCGCCTGGTTTGGGAGGCGTCCTGCCGCTGCCGCGAGTCGGAACGACGGCCGCTCTGGCGAGCAGCTTAACCAGATCTCCGTCCGCCATTTTGTCCCAGTCTTCCGGAAAGCGCGCCAGTCGGCGGCGTTCGTGTTGCGACTCGAAGCAGAGCCACCCCTCGCCGTAGTCGCCGAGGTAATCTTCGGCCGCAGTTTTTGGGTGGATC
>QHUA01000104.1:16042-17656 GCA_003221805.1 Gemmatimonadota bacterium | reverse complement strand
TTCGTCGACGAAATCTCGTACTGCCATCAGCCCGTTCCTCCACGGTGCACGGTATGGTTGTCTCTATTGCGAAAACCGTACACACGAGCCGAGCGAGGGGGCCGGGGTCCGGCCTAACTTCTTCCCCCAGAAAGTCTTATGGCGTCCGTACTCGATTTCGCGTCCACATAGTTCAAGCGCCCGGGCTGCGCGTCAAGAGGGGACTATTTGTTTGTGATAGAAAAACGACAGTAGATGATAGAAAAATGGCAGTTGGACGGCCTGATTTCGGATTACCGGCGCCGCCGACCGAGCGATTCTTACCGGATAACCGCCGTCCCACAATTTGAGCAGTACTCCGCATCGGCTTCCGGGCGAGGCCCGCACTTTTCGCAGACGGACGCATTCCCCGCGCGCATCACCGCCAATGCCTGCTCCGTGTATCGCGCTTTGAGCGGGACATAATCAGCGTCGGAGATCTTGCCGGTTTGTCGATCGAACTCGAGCTCGCGCAGTGCATCGAGCGTTGGACTCGGACCCGCTTTTCCCAGCCGCGGCGCGCGCGGCACCGTCGCTACTTCGGTGCGAAAAAGTGGATACAGCACGTAGCAAAGTGATGCCACTGCCAGCGCCGTCCCGATTATGAGCGCTGTCACGTGTCACGTCTCACTTCAGCGTCGAGCGCGGCAAGCTCCCCCTCAGTGGCGTCAATCGGATGCGCAGCGACGGCGGCGGGCAGAGGCGCGCGCGACTTCCACCGCTTGAGTAGTGCGCTGACGATCACCGCGCCCGCGGCGAGGGCGACAAAGGGCATCGAATAGCCGACGAGATTGAATCCGCTTTTCACCGGCGCCATCAGAACTTTTTCACCGTAAACGGCTTTGAACGCCGCCAGAATTTCCTGCGCGGTGTGCCCACCGGCGACGAGTCCCGTCACATCTGCATGCATCGCCGGCGAAACGCTGCACGCGAAGTCGGTCGTGCGACAGGTGTAGACATCGAGGTTGCACCCGCACTGACAGTGTATCTGGTGCTCCAGCTCGTCCCGCTGCGCGTCGGTCATCGATGCGGTCGCATTGGCTTTCGCGGGCAACGTCACCGACCGATAGACCTCGTTCGCATCCGCCATCGGCCCGTTGAACGTCTGCACCGCCGCCGCTTGCGCGCTGAGCGAGCGCCGAGGCAGAACCGCAGCAAGAATCCCGAACACGGGGAGTCCCAGAACAAAATCGCGTCTACTTATCACAACTTCTCAGCTCTCCCTTCGCAGTCGGTTCGCAGTTCGCAGCGAGTTCGTAGTTCGCAATTAGCTCGCAGTTCGTAATCCCGTTGGCCCCGCTACCCGCGACTTCACGCTCCAACTAGATCCCCTATTTCCCCGATCCGCCTCGGCTTCAGAACAGCCGCATAGCCCGCCTGCACCCTCTTCCTGTCCGCCGCCGGCCACATCACGACCAGCCCTCCCAGCGCCATCAACGCTCCGCCCAGCCAGACCCAGCGCACCAAGGGATTGAACGTTACACGAATCTCCGCCGCATCCGCTCCACGTACTCCGGCGAGCACGACATAGACATCCTGCTTGAATGACCCCTTGATCCCGACTTCGGTCGACGGCTCGAACGTCGGCGCTCCCCG
>QHUA01000104.1:8445-16037 GCA_003221805.1 Gemmatimonadota bacterium | reverse complement strand
TTCCCATCTCGCGTGACGTCGAGAGCGATCGCCGTGACTTCGCGGTTCAAGACGTTATACCGCGAGATTCCCTGGCTGAGAAACGTCCATCGATGTCCCCACGCGTCGGTTACCGCCTTCGTTTCGCCCGCATTCAAGGTCAGATCGAATTCACGCTTGAACGCCAGACCGGCAAAGGCAGCGAACACCACTACCACTCCTGCGTGCACGATGTACCCGCCGTAGCGCCGCCGATTGCGCGCGATCAGCCGTGGCAGGGCTATCAACCGCGATTCGTCGTACATGCGGTGCCGCGCATTGACGCCCTTGTAGAACTCCTGGACGATCGTCGCCAGCACCAGCGCGCCGAATGAATACGAGAGTAGCGCCGCCAGGTCGTGCACCCCGAGCGCGAAGAAGAGAATCCCGACCGTTGCCGCGGATGCCGTCGGCACCAGGAACTGCCGCTTGAGATTCGCCACCGACGCCCGGCGCCACGCGATCAATGGTCCGATACCCGTCAACAACAACAGCAGCAGCCCGAGCGGAATATTGACGGTGTTGAAGAACGGCGGACCGACCGTGATCTTGTTTCCGCGCACCGCTTCGGAGATTATCGGGAACAGCGTCCCCCACAAAACCGAAAACGCGATTCCGACCAGCACGAGATTGTTGTAGAGGAACGCCGCCTCTCGACTGACCATGCTCTCCAGCTCGGCGTGCGACCGCAAATCGTTGAGGCGAGTCGAGACGAGATAGGCAGTTACCACAATCGCGAGAATCAAAAACCCGGCGAACCACTTCCCCACCGGCGACTGCGCAAAGGAGTGGACGCTCGAGATGACACCGCTGCGTGTTATGAACGTGCCGAAAATCGCCAGCAGAAACGCCGAGACCACTAGCGTGACGTTCCACTTGCGCAGCATCCCGCGTTTCTCCTGCACCATGATCGAGTGCAGGAACGCCGTGTTCACCAGCCACGGCAGCAGCGACGCGTTCTCGACTGGATCCCACGCCCAGTAGCCGCCCCACCCCAGCTCCACGTACGCCCACCACATGCCGAGCACGATGCCGACGGTATTGAAGAACCAGGCGAGCAGCGCCCATCGTCTGACGGCGGCCAGCCATTCGGCATCGAGACGACGCGTCAGCAGCGCGGCGATCGCAAAGGCGAACGGAATCGAAGTTCCGACGTAGCCCAGATACAAATTGGGCGGATGAATCGCCATTCCCGGATTCTGGAGCTGCGGATTGAGCCCGCGCCCATCGATCGGAATCCAGTCCAGTCGCTCGAATGGATTGGATCCGAGGCAGATCGTGGCGAGAAAGAAAAAGAGAATGAGGGCGAGCGTGCCCGAGACATAGGGCATCAACTCGCGATTGCTCGTGCGATTCGTGTACAGCGTGATCGCCGAGTAAATCGAAAGAATCAGCGCCCAGAAAAGCAGCGACCCCGACTGGCCGCCCCAGAACGCAGTGATGGTGTAGACTTTCGGCAGATTCGCACTCGTGAACGACGCGACGTACTTGATCGAGAAATCATGCGTCAGCAGCGCCGTCCATAGTCCCAGCGACGCCAGCACAACCATCGCCAGCGTCGCGTACATAGCTCTTTCGCCGCTCTCGATCAGATCGTCGCGGCGCAGCTGTCCGCCGGCGAACGAAACCGTCGCTGCCCACGCCGCCATCAGTAGAGCGACCCACAGGGACAGCTCACCAACCAGTATCATCTGCCGTCGCTTACCTCTCGAATGATCACTTCTTCGTGATGATCGCCGTCAACGGCGGCGCCGGTTTGAAGGTCGCCGGCAGTTTGGTTCCCGTCGCATTGCTCTTTACCTCGACGATATCGCCCTTCATGGATCCAAGCGCAGTCAACAGCTCGTTCTGTTCGCGCGCCGGAACCTTGAACACGTTCAGCGCCGCGGTGAGGTCCTCGACCAGCGCGTTGAACTCACCCTCGGTCACTCCCATGTTGCGGTGCGTTTCCTTCATCGACCGGCCCGTGTAAGCGCAAGGACCACCAGTCTCGGCGCAAACCTGATCTACGAGCTCAGTCTTCACGCGCGGGATATTGCTGCGCGCGAACTTCTTGTTGATGCGTGGATCGGCTGCCACCTTCGCCACGAAAGTGTCGATCACCGCCGTGATCGCCGCCTTGCCTCCCAGTCTGTCGTAGAGCGACTTGTTGGCGGTGGTATCAGTCCTGGCCGCCGTACTGCTCGCGGCAAGCGTATCACTCCCTGCCTGTTCCTTCTTGGCGCACCCCATGATCCCGAGAAAAGCAAAACCGAGTCCGACGGCTGTGACGCGTGATCTGCGCAGACGATTTGACATAGGCTCTCCCGTGAAAGGTCGCTCGCGTGACCGCGTTAGACTCGGTGACGCTAGGTGGAAACGACTTTCTGCTCCGCCTTCTTGTAGCCCGGAGTGTTTTTGTATTTCTCGGGTGCGTTCTCGTAGCGCGACGCGCACTTGGCCAGCAGCGTCGTCGCGCGGAAGGTGTTGTCGCGGCCGAGTCGTCCTTCGACCACGACGTCGACGCCGTCGGTGAAGGTGTCGGGAGTGATGCCGCGGTAGACGACGTCGTAGGTCTGCGCGCCGTCGGTCATCCTGAACGCGACTTCGCGCCCGCCGGGGTCGCGCACGATCGAGCCATTGACGACGCGCGCCCCGACCTTCACGCCGGTGTTATAGAACGTCGGATCCGCCTTGGTTTTGGCAGACAGCTCGCCTGGGGTGAGGTAGTAGACGCCGGTGTCGCGAATTGCGCTCGCGGCGAGGTAGCCCGCGGTGCCAATGACGAGCACACCGCCGATGATGAACTTGGTGCGTGGCTTCACGCCCTGAATATAGATGAATGAGGAGCGCCATATGAAGCTTGGCGCCTTATCACAACTCCTACGTCATCTGACGTATTTGGACGCCGCCTCAGTACTGTAATTGTTCCCGCGTTGCCGTCAGGCGAGATCGGCCAAACCGCAAAGGAGGCCAGGATGCGAATTCTCAGAAGCTGCGTCATCGTGGTTGGACTGGTTCCCGGCCTGGCGGCAGCGTAAAATGCGCCCGCCCCAGAGTGGCCACTGGACTCGGGCTCGAAAGTCAGAATCCTCTCCGCCGTCCTCGGCGATCGTTGTCAATCCGGGACTTTGATTTCGACGAGGGCGGATACGGTGCTCTTTCGTCCATCGGGCACATCGACTCCGTTCAGCATCACCACACCCAACATCGTCGAGCTCGCCACTCTCGCCACCGACGCAGTGGCTCGAGGATCCAGCACGCGATCGTAATGCAGACCACCGACAGCAGTCCGAACACGAAAACCCCGAACAGTCCAATGAGTGAAACGGTGGCAACCGCCAAACCCGCCGGACCTGTCGCTTGCTTCGGATGTACCCACGATACAAGCATCATCGTGCTGCGAACCAACTCGATCGCGAACCAGATACCAAACGCACCGAGGACGATACCGATCGCGTTCAACAACACATTCACCGCCCGCCGCGCGATTCCGGGTCGGGCGGCGCTCGTAGCGGGAGGCCGATTTACCGTGTCGCCGCCGCTTGCAGCAGGTTAGCGATGCGCGATTCGATCTCGCCCGTCGTCGCGCAGCGAATGTACTCCCCGGTGAACGCGACTGGTCGCGCCATCGCGTCGACCGTCGTCGTGACCTTGGTATTGGCTGAGTCGACAGCCGCGAGCTGAGTAACCACCGACAAGTTGACGTCGTAGAAATCGGCGCTCGGGCGCGCCTGCGGGCTGCCGCAATCGATGTACTTGCTCAGTCGAACGCCGCCGAGCTGGCGGCGGATCTGGAGCCCGCGATTTCCGAACATGTGACTCGCTGGATCGACAGTACCCGGCGCGATGCCGAGCGAATCAAAGATTGCTGGAATCGCAGTCCATAGTTTCGCGACCGGCGCTGCGATGCTCGACTGGCCGGCGATAGGTGCAGATCCATGCGAAATCGCGTGCATCCCACCTTCGGCGGTGCTGCCGATGACGCGCGCCGTCTCAGTACTCGCCGAGCCTGGCGCGGTGTTCGATGACGCGCAGCCACATGCCGCTGCGATAGTAATCAGAGTGAGTCGAGTCATCAGGATCCCCAGTTTCAGGTCGGACCAAATTACGGCCGCCAGCGGCGCCGCGCCCAGAAAACCAGAATCGCCGGCACCACGATCATCATGGCCAGACCGATCATCGCCGTCAGGATCTGGCGAATCGAGAGCGGCACTACCTTATAGTATGCGATAGAAGCGCGGCTCCCGCGCCGGTGCCGATCAAGTCCCAGGTCAGGTCACGCACACTGAAGAAATTTCCGGGGGTCCGCTGATCGTGGATCTCCCGACCCACTCCAAATCCAATCGTGATTCCGATCGCCCCGGTCATCGCCGCGCGGTGATGCACGCGCGCCGCCTGCAGCGCGCTGTAGGAAAGGCTTTCAATGAACGCCGATATGAAGAAGTGCTTGATCTTGTCGATGCCAAACCAGGCGTCCGGGTGCGGTTGCGGAGCCGCGATCTGTCCGTAGAAGATATTGATCGCCAGGCAAAGATTGAGAATCGAATTCACTTCGAACGCCGGCCCGCCGATTTCGATTTTGCTCGGGTCTTCGACCCGCTCACACGAGCGGCCTTCTTTGCGGTTGAACGGCGCTTGCTAGTCTTGCCAGCTTCCTCGCCCTTGTCGCATCAAGGCAGTCGCGGCGGGCTTCTCCATAGCCGGCGTGAATCGAGTGAACTGTCTGGTGCCGATGAACTCCGCGACGTCCTGCCATACTCCGCCACCAATGCCGGCCAAGCCGGCCGCGCCGAGTGCGGTCGTCTCGATCATGTCCGGACGCTCGACCGGAATGCCGAGCACGTCCGATTGGAATTGAAGCAACCAATTATTTGCCGCGGCGCCGCCGTCCACGCGCAGCGATTGAAAACTCACGCGAGCGCGCCTTGCCATCGCCGCGAGCATCTCAGCGGATCCATAAGCCATTGCTTCGAGCGCTGCGCGCGCGAAATGCGCCCTCGTCGTCCCTCTTGTCAGTCCGACAATCGTTCCCCGCGCCCGCGGCTCCCAGTTCGGCGCGCCGAGTCCGACCAGTGCCGGTACGAAGTAGACGCCGTCGTTCGATTCGAGTGATCGCGCCAGGCGCTCGCTCTCCTCAGCATTGAACAAAATGCCCAGTCCATCGCGGAGCCACTGAATCGCCGCGCCGGCGACGAAGATCGACGCTTCGAGAGCGTATGCCGCGCCGCCCTTTTCATCGCAGGCAACCGTCGCCAGGAGCCCGTCGCCCGGACGTGGAACCTTGTTGCCGGTATTGAGCAGGAGAAACGCGCCGGTGCCGTAAGTGTTCTTCGCTTGACCGGCGCCACAGCATCCTTGCCCGAACAGCGCCGCCTGCTGATCGCCGGCGACTCCGGTGATCGGAATCGCCTTGCCGAAGAACGACGTGACCGTCTTGCCAAAATCTCCCGCCGACGGACGAACCTCGGGCAAGATGTCGGTGGGGACGTGGAAGAGATCGCAGAGCTCTTTGCTCCAGCGGAGGCGCGTGATGTCGAACAAGAGAGTGCGCGACGCATTCGTCGGATCCGTCGCGTGCACTTTCCCCCCGGTGAGCTTCCAGATGAGCCAGGTGTCGATCGTCCCTGCCAGCAATCGACCGTTGCGAGCGACGAATGCGATCTCGGGTTTCTTGAGCAGCCATTCGATCTTGCTCGCCGAGAAGTAAGGATCGGGGCGCAGTCCAGTGTGTTGGGCGATGAACGCCGCCTTGTTGCGCAGCTGCAGACAGCGCTCCGTCGTGCGACGATCCTGCCAGACGATGGCGCGCGCCAGCGGCTTCCCCGTATCGCGGTGCCAGAGCACGACCGTTTCGCGCTGATTGGTTATGCCGATCACATCGGGACGGACACCGGCCATGGCGATTGCATCACGCGCCGCCAACAGTGTCCGCTCGAGGATTTCCTCCGCGTCATGCTCGACCCAGCCGGGCTGCGGATAGTGTTGAGTTATTTCCTGATACCCGCGTCCGGTCACCCGGCCGTCGGCGGCGAGCATCAGCGCCGTCGTGCCGGTCGTGCCCTGATCGATGGCGAGGACGTGCTTCTGCGCCGTATCAACCCGACGCGCCGGAAAAAAGACGCCCTCGCCTCGGGAGACGGCGGGTTCTGTCATTGCCCACGCTCCCCTGAACGCCGGGAAAAGGTTTCCTCAGGACGAAGTTCTTTGCGCCGTGCTTCCTCCTCCGGCGCATGGCCAATTCCATTGTCCGAGGTGCGAATGTTTTTGGGCAGCGCGATGGTAGTTCCGCTGCGCAGGTACTTCATCACCACCACCGGATGCACGTACGACTTCCTACATATAGTAGGTGTGTTGCCCAGCTCTGCCGCGACCAACCGCACTGCTGTGACGACGTTCTTCTTCCGCTCGTTCTGGCTCTTCCCCTCCCCCAGCTCAGCGAGCACCGTCGCCGCACGTAGCGTTCCACCCCAGGTCCGGAAATCCTTCGCCGTATAGGGAAATTGCGCGACGCGCTCGATGTACTCGTTCACATCGCGTGAGTCGACATCGCGCCACTTGCCGTCCTCGACGTAACGAAAGAGCCGCGGCCCCGGCGTTTCGAGCAACGCCGAGATGAAACGAGCGAGGTCTTTAGCGACTACCACGTTCCGCTGCGTGATCGATCTCTTGCCCTTGTACTCGAATTCCACCATGTCGCCTATCACGCTGACGTGGGATTTCCGCATTGTCGTGATGCCGAAGGTATTGTTTTCCTTCTGGTACTTCTCGCTGCCAACCCGAAAGAATCCGTGCGCAATCAATCGAACGATGCCGGCGCACACTTTCTCCCTGGTCAGCTCCTTCTTCCGGAAATCCCGCTGGATCTTCGCCCGCAACGTCGGTAGATCCCGCGCCATCTGCCGCACGCGGTAATACTTGCGCAGCTCGCCCTTCTCGACCGCGCGCGGATGATATTTGTACTGCTTGCGACCGCGCGCATCGAAGCCCCACAGTCGAGATGTGCACGTCGCGCCACGCCGGAGGAATTCGCAAGGCGTCGATGCGCTCGAGCTGCGCCGCATCGTTTATCATGCTGCCACTCGCCGCCTTATATCGGAATCCCTTCGACTTGGTGCCTTCACGAACGATCCACTTCTGCGCCATTTACTCCGATTGCCCCGAAAAAGCAGCAGCCCAAGAGAGAAACTTTCTGGGTAGATTTGGCTTTTGCCGGCGCAAGACTCCGGCCGCCGGCCGCCGCAAATCTACCAACAAAAACATCTCCATGCCCTTCAAATTCCTGACGCTGGAGGTCGCGGACCGCGTCGCCACGCTGACGATCAACCGTCCCGACAAGCTCAACGCCCTCAACGATGCGACCATCGCCGAGCTCGGACACGCCATCGACGAAATCCGCGTTGACGATGCGATCGGCGGCGTGATCCTCACCGGCGCTGGACGCGCCTTCGTCGCCGGCGCCGACATCTCCGAATTGTCGGGCCAGACCCCTGTGCTGGGCAAAGCACGTGCGCGCGCGGGACAGGATGTGTTTCGGAGATTCGAGACCTGCCCCAAGCCGGTGATAGCGGCTGTTAATGGCTTCGCACTCGGCG
>QHUA01000104.1:0-8421 GCA_003221805.1 Gemmatimonadota bacterium | reverse complement strand
AGCTCGGGATTTTACCCGGATACGGCGGCAGTCAGCGGCAGCCGCGGCTCGTCGGCAAAGGACGAGCGCTACAGCTACTCATGACCGGCGAGATGATCGACGCCGCCGAGGCTTACCGCATCGGCCTCGTCAACAAGGTGGTGCCCGCGGCGGATCTCATGAATACCGCCAGAGAAATGATGAAAACCATTCTCGCCAATGGTCCGCTCGCTGTCGCGCTCTGCATTGAAGCAATAGATCGCGGGCTGGAGATGTCCCTCGACGAAGGACTCATTCTCGAGGCGAATCACTTTGGACTGCTCGCCGCCACCGACGACATGCGCGAAGGGATGCGCGCCTTCCTCGACAAGCGCCCTCCGTCCTTTAAGGGTAGATGAAGGCGGAAGGGCGGGCCTTAGCTTTCAAGGGGAAATGAAGGTTTGGCTCGAGAGCATCGCGATCCGTGACTTCCGAAATCTGGAACGAGTAGATCTCGAGCTCCCTCCCGAAGGCGTCGCCCTTGTCGGCGACAACGGCCACGGCAAGACGAATTTCCTCGAAGCGATTTATTATCTGGAGATTCTGAGATCCGTCCGCGACGATTACCAGATCGCCGAAGGAGCACCAGATCGCGGTCGGCTTCGACAAGACCATCAAACGAAAGAAAGTCACCATCGACGGCGCCAGTCCTCGGCGCTTGAGCGATGCACTCGGCTCCCTGCCCTCGGTGATGTTCTCCCCCCGCGACCTCGAGCTTGTGGGCGGCGCGCCGACCGAGCGAAGACGCTACATCGACCTCGTCCTCGCACTCACCGACCGCCGATACCTGAACGCCCTCCAGCAGTATCGCGCCAATCTCGTTCGTCGCAACGCCGCGCTGCGTGACGCTGCTCGCCGCGGTGGACGTTCCGCTGATGAGCGCGTCGCAGTATGGGAGCCCGCACTCGCCGAGCACGGGACGGTGCTCATCGAAGCACGGGCGAAGTGGGTGGAAGACTCTGCCGCGGAATTCACCCGACTCTCAGAAATGATCGGGGAGCCGGGACGCTCGACGATGCGCTACATCAGTCCGTTCGCGGAATCAGAAGCGCGACACGACGTGCTTCTCGCCGCGTTCGAGCAGAAACGGGAGCTCGACATCAGGCGCGGTCTCACCCACGTTGGTCCGCATCGGGATGATCTCGAGCTCACGCTCGATGGCCGCGAGCTCCGCCTCTTCGGTTCGGCCGGTCAACAGCGTACTGCTGCGATCGCGCTGCGAATGCTCGAGGCCGCAACACTTCGTGAGCAGGCCGGCGCCGAGCCGATTCTGCTGCTCGATGATCCATTTGCCGAGCTCGATACGAAACGCAGTGCCAGAATTCTCGAGCTGCTTCAGCAAGGCGGTCTCGGTCAAACAATCCTCGCCGTCCCCCGCGAGTCTGACATACCAGTCGAGCTGATGAAGCTCGACCGGTTATCGATCCGCAATGGCGTTATTGACGGCCAATAGCGACGGCTTTGTCGAAATGATCGCGGCGTCGCAAGCGGGTGGAGTTCCCTGCTGCGACTTTGCGTCCGTTACCATAGAATAGGGCGAGGTCAAACTCTAACCGCGTGAGGGCGCAGATGTCGACAACTTCCGGAAAGAAGACCCACGACTACAAGGCTCGCCTGATCTGGGACGGGAATCTCGGGACTGGCACCACGACCTACACTGGGTACGGTCGCAAGTATCGACTGCAGATCGACGGCAAGCCGGAACTAGTAGGGAGTGCCGACCCGATGTTCCGCGGCGACGCCAATGTCTACAATCCAGAAGATCTGTTCGTCGCCGCGCTCTCCTCATGTCATCTACTCAGCTATCTCGCCCTCTGCGCGCGCACCAAGATCAACGTCGTCGCCTACGAGGACCACGCCAGCGGGACTCTGCTCCTCACTCCAAACGGTGGTGGAATGTTTGAGAGCGTGACTCTGCGGCCGATCGTCACCGTCGCCCCGGGCAGCGATGAGACGCGCGCGCTGGAGCTCCACGAGCAGGCCCACGACCTCTGCTTCATTGCAGCCTCGGTGAAGATTCCCGTTCTCCACGAGCCGCAGATCAGAGTCGAAGGCGCCACTCGTTCGTCCCAGAAAGCCACCGAGCTCGAATCTCGCGCTTAGGTGCACGTCAGGCTTACTCTCGCTCGGAGGTGAGACCATGCGATTTCCGGTAAGGACCGCGCGCCTCGTCTGCGGTATCGCCCTGCTCATTGCCACCGCGACATCGAGCGCCTCCGCTCAGCAAGCCGCGAACGGTGATACAACACGGTTCGTCATTCTGTTCTCGGATCGAGTCGCCGGCCAGCTGAGAGTCTGGCAGGAAGGCGCCGATAACGTGTCCGATTACGAGTTCAACGATCGGGGACGCGGTCCCCACATCCGGGAACGACTGAATAGCGACGAGTTGGGATACCTGACCAGCGTCAACATCGTCGGCCACAATTATTTAAAGGACTCCGTCAGCGAGCGCTTCAACTACATCAACGGCGTCGCCAGCTGGAAGAATCACGTCGAAGGTGAAGGATCGAGGTCTATCCCCCGCACGTTCTACTCCAGCCTCGATGGAACTCCGGCAGAGAACGACGTAATTGTGCAGGCGCTGCTGAAGGCCGCCGGCAAGCCGGTCCCGCTGTTTCCGGTTGGCGAGATGACGATTGAAAAGGTCCGTGACCTGGAGATCACCGCACCTAACCTCCCTCCGAAGACGGTCTCACTTTACGCGATCTCCGGGTTTGGCTTCAGCCCCTTTTATCTGTGGCTCGATTCCGACAAGCGATTCTTCGCCACGGTTTCGGCGTGGAGCAGCACCATCCGCGACGGTTGGCAGAGCGCCACGCGGCGCATGATTGCGGTGGAGGATTCTGCGTCCTCGATTCGCTTCCAGCACTTGGCGCGCACGCTCGCGCATCACCCGAGCGGCGCTCTAGTCTTCCGCAACACGAATCTGTTCGACGCCGAGCACGCACAGATGATCCCGCACACGACAGTCGTGATCTCGGGAAATCGAATCTCA
The DNA here is from genome assembly GCA_003221805.1 of Gemmatimonadota bacterium. Classification (GTDB taxonomy): domain Bacteria; phylum Gemmatimonadota; class Gemmatimonadetes; order Gemmatimonadales; family Gemmatimonadaceae; genus UBA4720. Next base: position 5,408 of record QHUA01000104.1, on the reverse strand, counting down.
TGGGTCGGTCCCGACGCCGCGGCCAAGATTCCCGCCGGCGCCGAGATCGTCGACGCCGCCGGCAGGGCGCTATTGCCCGGCTTGTGGGACATGCACGTCCACATCAGCCCCGGCACCGATGGCATGCTGCACCTTGCCGCTGGTGTGACGACGGTCCGTGACATGGGGAACGACACCGCCACCGTTCTATCACTGAAGAAGAAATTCGACGAAGGATCCGAAATCGGACCCCACATGGTCCTCGCCGGAATGATCGACACCCCAGGCCCATTTCAGGTGCCGATCGGCCTTCTGGCGAGTACGGATGCTGAAGCCAAGGCTGCCGTCGATCGGTACGCCGACCTCGGCTTCGAGCAGATAAAAGTCTACAGCTCGCTCAAGCCGGAGCTGGTTCCTGGAATCATCGCCGAGGCGCATCGACGCGGCTTGCGCGTCAGTGGACACGTTCCGGCATTCATGACCGCCGAGCAGGTCGTGCGGCTGGGATTCGACGAAATACAGCACGTCAACTTTCTGTTTCTGAATTTCATCGATTCGGTGAAGGACACGCGGGCGATGTCACGCTTCACCGCGGTTGGCTCTGACGCGGCGTCTCTCGACTTCTCCTCTGCACGGGTGCGCTCCTTTCTGCAATTACTGAAAGACCATAAGACGGTCAGCGACCCCACTATCGGAACGTTCGAGGACATGTTCACGGCGCGCGCCGGGACGATGTCACCCAACATGGGAATGGTCGCCGACAGGTTACCGGCGCAGGTTCGTCGCGGTTTTTTTAGCGGTGGCTTGCCTGTTTCAGGCGGCCTGGACCAGCGATATCGCGACTCTTACGACGCGATGTTGCGCATGGTGAACGAGCTCTTCAAATCCGGGATTACCATCGTTGCAGGTACCGATGGCTGGCCAGGATTCGGGTTACACCGCGAGCTCGAGCTGTACGTGCGCGCCGGCATCCCGCCGGCGGAGGTGCTGCGTATTGCGACGATCGGTGGGGCTCGGGTGATGAAGCATGACTCCAGCTCGGGATCGATCGTCCCCGGAAAAGTTGCCGACGTGATTCTGGTGAATGGCGATCCCTCCACCAACATCAGCGACATTCGTAAAGTCGAGACCGTCGTCAGAAACGGAGTGGTCTACCGAAGCGCCGATCTCTATCGCGCCATGACGATCAAGCCGTAACGGCGAGCGTTAGTAATTACCAGGACCAATAAGCAGTGATTTTCTTCCTCGCGATCTTCGGTCTTCCGCTCGTCTACCTGGCGGTCGTGCTAGCCACGCTCGCTCGCAAGGATCCGCGAGGACTCGGCCTCAGCCTGTTCTTCTTTGCCGCGTCGGTAGCGTCGGGAGCGTGGGCGATCCTGCAATCCCGATCATCGACCGCCGGCATCGGATTCATCGCCATTCCATTCCTCGGCGCGCTCGCCGGATTTCTCGGCCTCGCATTCGGTCGATATCGCGCTTCCACCGAGCCCGTTCGCAAAGCTGGAGCCTGGCTCGGGCTGTTGGGCGCACTGCTCCTCGTCTCGTTCAACATCGCCCAGGGCGCGCAAACGCGCGCGAAGTATCGGGTACGCGACCACAAACAGGCTGAGTTTTCGGCAGAAGTCGCGCGAGATCGCGATTCCATCTCCACCGCTCTCAAGCAGAATCCCGGACGCCAGCGGGCTTATCTGGACAGCAGCATCCGCGCACGCACGAACGACCGCGCGTTCCTCCTCGCTGCTCTGCCCAACGACTCGATTTCGCCGGAGATTCTCGACACCCTGGCGAATTCCAACGACCTGGGCATCGCGCTCGAGGCAGTACGCAATCCCAACACGACGGGTGAAACTCTTGCCCAAGTGTATCGAACGAAGTCCTATCCGGACTATTTCTTCCAGGCCCTCGCCGCGCATCGAAATACGCCGCCCGAGATCTTGCGCGAGCTATATCATCGGCCGCGCACCATCACCGGGCTGGAGATATGGTTCGCCGGAAACCCGTCGACGCCGAAAGAAATTCTGACCGAGATCGCACGCACCACTAACGAGCGGGCCGTCGCCAACGCACTGCTGGGGAATCCGGCGCTGAATTGTGGACTTCTCACCGAGCTGGCAGCCAACCTCATGAAGCGGCAGAACCACGACGCCGACAATCCCGAAGTCGCGCGGATTACTCAGCTGGTTCCAGTCTTATGCGAACGAAAAGCCGCGCAATAATCGAAGCACCAGCTTAATCTTCAGACATGGTTCTCGACCTGTTCAAATCTCGTCGCCGCGCGCATCTGCGTGGACGCGCCGCGCCCAAAGCGTGGCGTGAGATTCTCGAGCGCAATCTGCCCGTCTTCCATCGACTGACGCCGGAAGATCAGACTGAATTGCTCGGCCACACGCAGGTATTTCTGGCCGAGAAACACTTCGAGGGCTGCGGCGGACTCGTGCTTACCGACGAGATTCGTGTCACCATCGCCGGCCAGGCGTCTCTGCTGTTGCTGCATCGCGAGACCGACTACTACCCGGAGCTAACCTCGATCCTCGTGTATCCGACGGGCTACATCGCCGATGAAGAGCACCACATCGGCGGCGGCATCTGGCAGGAAGGAGGCGAAGCCCGGCTTGGGCACACCGGCCAGCGACTCGGCGCGCTCGTCCTGGCGTGGAACGCGGTTCGCAAAGGCGCCGCCGAACCAAATGATGGCGTGAACCTCGTGCTGCACGAGTTCGCGCATCAGCTGGATTTCGAGAATCGGAGCAGCGACGGCACGCCGGCGCTGGAGACGAGTGGCGACTATCGAGCCTGGGCACGGGTGATGAGCGCCGAGTTCGACGCGCTGCGCGAAGCTCTGGAAGCCGGCGACGATACTTTTCTCGACGATTACGGCGCGACGAACCCGTCGGAGTTTTTTGCCGTAATCACCGAGGCGTTCTTCGAGCGGCCGCGGGCGCTACGCCAGAATCATCCTGCGTTGTTCATGCAGCTGCAGCGATTCTATCAGCAGGATCCGACTACGTATTCGATGGAGCCGGTCGGTACGCACTGAGCCCGCTTCCCGCTTCCCGCTTCCCGCTCAACTAACCCCGGCGTTGAGGGCTCTACACGCGATGTACTCCGCCTGATCGAGGAACCGTCCGAGAACTGCTACTCCATCCTCCACCGGAAGCGGCTCGCCGAGCTCGGATGCTTTGCGGATCACTTTCTCTAGCTCCTCACGAACGATCATGAACTCCCGCCGTAAATCCGATTCGCTCCAGCCCAGACGTTGGCGCTGGGCGCCGTGCCGCTCTGATATCAGCCGCTGAATCTCCACTGCGTCGGCCAGAGTTGCCGACGCCGAGCCTTTCGCCTCCTCCATTACGATGAGCGCTCCGCCTATGTCGGCCAGAAGTGCCGCCAGGTGATCCGCGAGCTGCGAGAACCTGAAACCGCCCGCTACAGCGAGGTTCGGGTCGGTGCGAATCCTCATTGCGATCGTATCTACAACTGATTCGACTGACTCTAGTAGGACGTGACCGACATTGCCGAGCCCTTCAACCTCGCGCTGAACGGTGACGGCTTCGCCGGCGATGGTTGCAGACGACTCCACATTTTTGGCGGTAGGGTCGGCAGGCAACCAGAGAGTAAAGGTCGAGCCTTTACCAACTTCGCTCTTCACGGTCAGGTCGCCGCCCATCAGGCGCGCCAGCCGCCGACTGATCGTCAGCCCGAGCCCGCTGCCCTCGCGTGGACGCGACTTCCCCGACTCAGCCTGGACGAACGGATCGAAAATCGAAATCAGCTTCTCTTCAGGAATACCGCTGCCCGTATCCGTCACGCGAAAACTCACGTACGACCGCTTCGGCTGCAGCCGCGTGTCCGGGTCAGGCGTCCTGAACTGGGCGATCTCCACCGTAATTCTTCCACGCGGCGGCGTGAACTTCACCGCGTTGGAAAGCAGGTTGACCAGAATCTGGCGCGCCCGCTCGTCGTCGCCCCGATAAATCGGCGACAGCTCGGGCAGCGGAAGCACCGACAGCTCGAGACTCCGTGCCGCCGCCTGCGGCTGGATGAGCGCGATCGCCGCGGCGACAGTTCCCTCCGCCGAGGCCGGCCCCGAGCTCACCTGAAGGCGACCCGCTTCGACCTTCGCCAGATCCAGTATGTCGTTGACGAGTGAGAGCAGGTGGACTGCGCTCAGTCGAATGCGGCCGATCTGCTCGCGCATCTTCTCCGTGAGCGGGCCGGAGATTCCCAACTCCATCAGCTCTGAATAGCCGAGCACGGCGTTGAGCGGCGTGCGCAGCTCGTGGGACATGATGGCGAGGAATTCCGACTTGGCTCGACTTGCTGCTTCCGCCTCGAGACGGGCTTCTCGCTCGTAGGCGAGCTGTTGCGCGCGCTCCTGGGCCTGCTTGCGATCGGTGATGTCGCGCAGCGCGACGATCTGAACCTGCTCCCCGTCCCACTCCGTCTCCACCACCCGCAACTCGGCGTAAACGACGGCACCGCCGCCGCGCTGGAGGATGTCGATCTCGGTCGTCTCACCGACCACTGCCGAGAATCCGAAGGGCGTGCCTACCAATTCCTCTGCGGTACGATCGAACAGTCGCTCGGCGGAAGCATTGGCGAACCGAATCGTCCCATGGGTGTCGACGATGACGATCCCGTCGGGCAATCTCTCGATGATCGCCCGTAAGGCGGAGACCTGGGTCGGTAATTCGGTTTCGGTGATCATCGCACAGGCGAACCCGGTCTTTGAGGGTGAACCCCTTATCGCGCGGCTGAGGCACAAGCCCTGCGTAGTCTTTGTTCCAGTAATGCAACCGCTGGGCCCGTTCGCTCCGGCCCGCGGTTGTAATGCGCTTTTCTCCAGGCACGCCCGCAGTCTCCAGGTGGAGGGCTTCTGTCCAAGTACATCCTGACGCTGTACGTCACCGGTACGAGTCCGCGAACCAAGATCGCGATTGAGAATCTCAATCGGATCTGCTCCCAGGAGCTCGAAGGCCGGTACGAGCTGGAGATCGTGGACGTGCTCGAGGATCCCCAACGCGCCGAGGACGAGAAGATCCTCGCCACGCCGACGCTCATCAAACAGCTCCCGCCGCCGCTCCGACGCGTGATCGGCGACCTGTCTGACAAAGACAAAGTTCTGCTGGGGCTGGAAGTGAGACCGGTCCCATCCCCACGTTCATCGGCTCAACCCGAGGCGACATGATGAAAAAGGAAAATCACCCCGCGGTCGAGAAGCTGCGCACGGGAATCTCGAGTCTCGACATTATCGCCAAGGGCGGTCTGCCCAAGAATCGGACAACGCTCATTTCGGGAACGGCTGGGAGCGGCAAGACAGTGTTTGCGGTCCATTTTCTTGCCGCGGGAATCGAGCTGGGTGAGCCGGGCGTGTTCGTCACCTTCGAGGAATCCGCCGAAGACGTGCGTAGGAACATGCGCAGCTTTGG
>QHUA01000103.1 GCA_003221805.1 Gemmatimonadota bacterium | reverse complement strand
TCCCGGCGTAGGTTGGTTCGACACTGACTATCTCGGCATCGACCAGGGCCCGATCATAGCGATGATCGAGAATTATCGATCGGATTTGATTTGGAAGACGATGCGGAAGAATCCGTACATCGAGGCGGGGTTGAAAAAAGCCGGCTTCACCGGCGGTTGGTTGGGGAACTGACCGTCGGCGAAGCCTATGATCTCTAGTCAGAAGCGATGAGCCGAAAGTTGTAGACCAGTGTACCGTTGCCACCGCTCATGTCCAGCAAAACGCGCGAGCCGGTGATCGTACCCTTGGGAGGCGCGATACAAAGGGCATTGATGGGACAGGGAGGACTGTAAGCGAATTGTATCTCGTTGCCGTTGATCTTGTACGTGTACGTCCTCGTATCCGTGACGTCGACTGCCATTTGGCGACGATGTTCGATAATTGTAGCGAGACCGGAGGTTTCCAGCAGCAGTGCCGCGGATATAACGGTTGGCGCCTCTGGGATCGCTGGGACATAGGGTAACGAAATTCCGTTGATGTTGTCCAGCCTGAATGTGACTGGAGGGACGGGCGGTGCACCAGCATCGTGGCACGCCAGCGTTGATACCGTTACTGCGAGCAAAACTGTCGTACGAGTCAGGTTCATAGAACCTCCGTAGTGAGGGAGTAGAATACGCTCTAAAGCGTGGCGGATACTCGATAGTTGTAGACTTGAAATGCGTATCCCGGAGGGAACACAAGCTGTACACGGAGACCGTTGTCGAGAATTTGGCCCGTGGGCGGCGGTGGGCAGATGGCGTTGGGGGCGCACGGGACAGCGTACGAAAATGTTATTTCACCATCTTTGATGATGTAGGTGTAATGAGTGGTGATGGTAACGCGCGTTCCATCTGATTCGATCCGATCTTCGGCAGTAACCGCGTTTCCGGCGAGGTCGAGGGACATCGTACCTGAGATGACGGTCGGACCAGAAGAGCCGACGCTTGGCGGCGAACCTGCGGGCAGGGTACGACCATCGACGTCGGTCAAGATGAATTGCGCGGATATCGATGCCGGCTCGCTCGGCTCGGTGCATGCAACGATGGCGAGGACGAGGACGAGAAAGGCTTTCTGACGACGCAAGCGCATGAAAACACTGGGTTGAGAACTATGGCGCTGAGGCTTAGCCAGCATATGACACGCCAATTCTGGCGGCGCGCCGGGGCGGGCTTGCTGCTCGTTACCAGTCTCGGGTGCTCCTCCGCCTCGGCGGGCAACAAGACTACTCTACGTATCTGGGCAATGGGGCGCGAGGGGGAAGTACTCTCTCAGCTCATGCCGGACTTCGAAAAGGCGCATCCCGACATCCACGTCGAGGTTCAGCAAATACCCTGGACCGCGGCGCACGAGAAGCTCCTCACTGCCTATGTCGGTGAGTCGACGCCCGACATCGCCATGCTCGGCAATACCTGGGTGCCGGAGTTCGTCGCGCTCAATGCGCTGGCGCCGCTCGACAGCCTCGTGTTGCACTCCAGAGAAATCGGACGCGACGATTTCTTCGACGGGATCTGGAAGACCAACGTCGTCAACGGCAAGACATACGGCATTCCATGGTACGTCGACACGCGGTTGATCTTCTACCGCACCGATCTGCTTGCCAAAGCCGGCTACAAGGAATTCCCGAAGACGTGGAGCGACTGGATCGCGGCGATGAAAAAGATGAAGACGCAGATGTCGGACAGACAGTTCCCGCTGCTGATGCCGACCAATGAATGGGCGCAGCCAGTCATTTTCGCTCTCAACGTTGGCTCGCCGATTTTGCGGGACGGCGGACGATACGGCGCGTTCGAGCAGCCGCAGTTCCGACGGGCGTTCGATTTTTATCTGAGTCTCTACAGACAGGGGCTCGCCTCGCCGGTCTCGAGCTCGCAAGTCTCGAATCTCTTTCAGGAATTCGAGCGCGGAAACATCGCCATGTATATCTCCGGACCGTGGTACATCGGCGAATTCAAGAATCGGCTCGACTCCACAACGCAGAAAAAGTGGATGACAGCGGCGATGCCGGGCCCCAATGGGCCGGGTGTGTCGACCGCGGGTGGATCGAGCCTCTCACTGTTCGCGGCATCGACGTACAAGAGAGAGGCCTGGATTGTCATGGAGTATCTCTCGCGGCCGTCGGTCCAGCTCGAGTTCTATCGTTTGACCGGGGATCTGCCTCCTCGTAAGAGCGCCTGGGAAGACACGACGCTCGCCAACAACAAGTACACGCGCGCGTTTCGCGATCAGCTCGAGCGGGTGGTGCCGACGCCGCAGGTGCCGGAGTGGGAGGAGATCGCGACGACGATATACGAGCATGGGGAGCAGGCGATTCGTAAGGCGAAGACGGTCGACCAGACGTTGGCATCTTTGGATCAGGATGTGAACGCTATGCTCGAGAAGAGGCGGTACTTGCTTAGCCAGGCATCGCGGCCGTGATGGCTGGGAGCTGGCGGGATAACGAGCTGCTCGCTCTCGTCGATGTCGTGAACGTGATGGCTGAGAGCTGTGAGCTTACGACTTTTACAGACGCTGGCCGCTGTCAGCCTAAAGTGCATCTATGAGTGCGACGATTCCGCCGAGTGGAGCGGCATCCGACGAGCTTTTGTCAGAACCCTTGCCGGGAATGCTCGGCGGGTTGCGGCGGCGGTTGCGGTGGTCGAGGGATCCGGGCGCGCGCACACCCGCTGATGTCGGCATGGCGGCGTGGTGGTTCCTGGCGCCGGCGCTTATCCTGATTTTCGTCTTCTTCTTCCTGCCGGTGTTGGCGTCGCTGGTGCTCAGTGTCACCGACTTCGATATCTACGCTATCGCCAATCCATCCGGCACGCGCTTTGTCGGCCTCGCCAACTATGCCAAGCTGATGCACACGCCGGAATTCTGGCAGGCGCTGAGGAATACTTTCTATTTCGCGCTGGTCGGTGGGCCACTCACCATCACCGTCTCATTGGCAACCGCACTGTTGCTCAACGCCAGGCTCATTCGCTTCAAGAGCTTCTTCCGCACGATCTACTTCACGCCGTTCGTGACGACGCTCGTCGCCGTCGCCATCGTCTGGCGCTACCTGTATCACGCGCGCTACGGCCTTCTCAATTACGCGCTATCCCGTGTAGGTGTAAGTCCAATAGATTGGCTCGGCAATCCTCACTGGGCGATGCCGGCGATCATTCTGCTCGCCGTTTGGAAGCAGTTCGGCTACAACATGCTGATCTTCATCGCCGGCCTGCAGGCGATTCCGCAGGATCTCTACGACGCGGCTGAGATCGATGGCGCCGGACCGGTGCGACGCTTCTTCAACGTCACGCTGCCATTGCTCGGCCCAACGATGCTATTTGTCAGCGTCATCACCATGATCGGGTACTTCCAGCTGTTCTCGGAGCCATACGTGATGACGAGCGGGGGACCGCTGCGCGCGACGACGAGTGTGGTGCTGATGATGTACGAGGAGGGGTTCCGGTGGTGGAGGATGGGGTACGCGGCGGCGATCGCTTTCGTGCTGTTCATTGTGATACTCATCGCGACGTTGATACAGTTCCGGCTGCAGAAGGAGAGGACGTAAGTGTGAACAGCAAAGAGCAAAAGCGAACTGCACCGCTGGTCGCTGCCAGCTCTAGCGCTGATAGCTCGGCGCTGCAGGCGACGGGACAGAGTGGTGGGGGGTTTGAATCAGCGCTGGTCCGGCGGCGCGTGTCTCAGATTGTGTTGTATGCGCTTCTCATCATTGGGGCGTTGATCGCGCTGTTCCCGATGCTGTGGATGTTGTCGGCGTCGTTCATGCCGACGGGCGAGGCGAGTACTTATCCGCCGCACTTGATCCCGAGTCGTATCACGTTCACACATTACCGTGAGTTGTTCACCCGACTGAACCTCGGCCGGTATTTGTTCAACAGCACGCTGATCGCGGTCACGGTTACCGCTGTGTCGCTGGTGGTGAACTCGATGGCTGGCTACGCGTTTGCCAAGCTGAGATTCCGCGGGCGAGATCGGACGTTCCGCCTTCTGTCGCTGGGGCTGGTGTTGCCCGTGCAGATCGCGATGCTGCCGCTGTTCCTGCTGATGAAGAATCTCCATCTCGTCAACACGTACTGGGGTGTGATCATCCCCGGGATGGCGAGCATCTTCGGGATTTTTCTGATTCGACAGTACGCGTTGTCGATTCCTGACGACATGCTCGATGCGGCGCGCATCGATGGCGCGTCGGAGCTGCGTATTTATTGGGAAGTCGTGGTGCCCGGGATTCTGCCGATTCTGGCGACACTGGCGATCTGGACTTTCCTGGCTACATGGAACGATTTCATGTGGCCGTTGATCGTGTTGAGCGATGAAGCTCATTACACGCTGCCAGTTGCGCTGGCAAATCTGTCGGGTGAGCACGTGCAGGATACGGAGCTGATGATGGCGGGATCGGTGTTGACGGTGATTCCCGTGCTGGCGGTATTTCTCTTTTTGCAGCGGTACTACATACAAGGAGTGATGGCGGGGTCGGTGAAGGGGTGATCGAGGCGGGCCGTGGATCTTGGCGCGATCTGGCATCCACAAAACTAAAGCAGGGAGCTTTAAGCTTAGTCAGCTCGTTAGCTCCCAGCTCTCATACTGGCGCAACAGAAATGGAGAGGATGCACAATGGGTTACGGAGTAATCAATGAATTGTAGGTCCGCTTTTTTGCTGATCGGCGGCATCGTTTCATTGCGTGTGCAAGCGCAAACGCCACCCACTTCATCTCCACCATCGAATCCGCCCGCGCCGACGCCAATTCCGACGGTCGTACCGGCGAACCCGGTTACGGCAGCGCCGGCACAAACAGCCGTCCCTACTATAGTACTGGACAACTTCGATTCCGTGACTCAGTGGACGACGGCCCCGGCGGAGGGCGTCGAAGTCTCAGTCCATCCGGATCCGAACGGCGCGCACGGGAATGCGATGCGCGTCGATTTCGATTTTCATGGGCACGGCGGATACGCCGTCATCCATCGTGCGCTCAACCTGACACTCCCCGCGAACTACGAATTTTCTTTTGCCATCAAGGGTCAGGCGCCGACGAACACCCTCGAGTTCAAGTTGATCGACTCGACTGGTGACAATGTCTGGTGGTCCAACAATCCCGACTTCCATTTCCCCAAGGACTGGACGACGGTCACGCGCAAGAAGCGGCAGATCTCGTTCGCCTGGGGACCAACGAATGATCGCGAGCTGAAGAAATTCGCTGCGATCGAGATCGCGATCACCGCCGGATCGGGAGGGAAGGGCAGCATCTGGCTCGACGATCTCGCGCTTACACCACTCGGCGCCGAGACGCGTTTTTATCCGGCGCCGAACGTGACGGCATCATCGCAAGTGCCGGGTTACGAAATCAGTCGCGCGTTCGATGCCGACATGACGTCTGCGTGGCGAAGCGCGCCGGTCCGGGTGAGCGCCACGACTGGGGGCGCGGTCCTTATACCGCCTGGTAGCGTACCACCGGGCACGGAAACAATCGACATCGATTTTCTAGGGCGGCGGGAATTTAGTGGACTCGTCCTGACCTGGGAACCTGGTCGACGCGCCAACACTTATTCAATCCAATCGTCGCAGGACAAACAGAACTGGCGGACGCTGTATACCGCGCACCGCACGTCGCTCTCCCCGTTAGCTCAAACGTCGGGAGCGAACAGGGCGGCGGTGATGAATTCGCCTTTGCTTCGCGACTACATCTATTTGCCCGAGAGTGATGCGCGCTATCTGCGGATCCTTCTCGTTTCGCCGGAGGTCGCCAATGGCTACGGCATTCGGGACATCGCCATCAAGCCGCTGGATTGGGCGGCGAACGCGAATGATTTCTTCATGGCGGTCGCCAAGGACGCGCCGCGTGGGAGTTATCCGCGACCCTTCTCGAGCGAGCAATCGTATTGGACGGTCCTCGGTGTCGATCGTGACAGCGCTGAGGCGCTCGTCAACGAAGATGGGATGATCGAAGTTGGGCGCGGGCAATTCTCGATCGAGCCGTTCCTATTCACCGACGGCAAGCTCGTGACGTGGAACGACGCCAGGACTTCGGTCGCGGGCAACGTTGAAGGCCTGCCGTTGCCACAGGTCGTGTGGAGCGCCAAGGACATCGATCTAACCATCGCTCCGTTCGCGGCGGGGCCGGTCGATTCGTCGGTCTTGTACGCGCGGTATCGCATCGCCAACAATTCGCGAAGCTACAAGAAGCTGACGCTCTACCTGGCGATGCGACCGTTCCAGGTGAACCCGCCGTGGCAGTTCCTGAATCTTCCGGGTGGTGTGGCGACGATCGACTCCATCTCGCTCCAGGGTTCAACTGTTCGCCTCACGGGCAACAAGTTCGTACGCGCGCTGGCGTCGCCGAGCGGATTCGGTGCGTTGGCGTTTGACGACGGCAACATTGTCGATTGGTTGCGGGCAGGAAAGCTTCCCGTTTCCGTCTCGGTGGTCGATCCAACGGGGCATGCTTCCGCGGCGTTCGCCTATCAGCTGGAGCTGGGTCCGCACGCGACATCGAGTCCAATCGACCTCGCCGTACCGCTTCATGGTGGCGACCTAAACATCAATCAGCTCCTTTCCGCAGCGCGTAGCGGGTACGTCGCGGCGCCGACCACAGTGGTTGCACCTCGACCGGGCGCTACTCCGGAGCCCGCCCCCGGAAATGCGCCTGGACTCACGCTGTTGCCGGGACAGGGAGAGCGCGCCGTCTCGTCTCAGCTCGAGCAAGTGACGGCCGAATGGCGACAGAAGATGGGGCCAGCGAGCATCACGCTGCCGCCGTCGGCGGCGCGCTACACCCAGACGCTGCGCACCCAACTCGCCGACATTCTGATCAACCGTGATGGGCCGGCGATTCAACCCGGCTCGCGGAGCTACTCGCGCTCGTGGATTCGCGATGGCTCGCTGACCTCGACGGCTTTGCTCCGACTCGGCCACGATAAGGACGTCAAGGATTTCATCGACTGGTTCGCGAATTACCAGTACGACAACGGCAAGATTCCATGCTGCGTCGATGAGCATGGTGCGACTCCCGTGCCCGAGAACGACAGCCACGGCGAGTTCATCTATCTGGTCGCCGAGTACTATCGACACACGGGAGACAAGGCGGAGCTGGAGAAGATGTGGCCGCATGTGGCGAAGGCGGTGGCATATATGGATTCGCTGCGCCACCAAAGGATGACGGCCCAGTACACCGTCGGCGCTAATAAGCCGTTTTTTGGATTATTGCCGGAGTCAATAAGCCATGAGGGCTACAGCGCGAAACCGGTCCATTCCTACTGGGATGATTTCTTCGCGCTGCGGGGATTCAAGGACGCCGCGTTCATAGCAAAGGAGCTGGGAAAACCGGAAGCAAACGATTTCGCGCAAATGCGAAACAGCTTCCGCGGGAATCTTTTCGAATCCATCCGGCAGGTAGTGATTACGCGCAAGATCGACTACATACCCGGCTCGGTCGAGCTCGCCGATTTTGACCCGACATCGACGACGATTGCCGTCACCCCCGGAGGAGAAGCTGGTCGCCTGCCCGGACCACTACTGAATCGTACTTTCGACAAATATTTCCAGAGCGCGAGGCTGCGCGGAGTTGGTATCAACCCGTGGGATGCCTACACGCCATACGAATTGCGAACGGTTGGAGTAGAGGTACAACTCGGACAGCGTGGGCGAGCACACGAGCTGCTCGACTTTTTCTTCAAGGGGCAGCGCCCCGAAGCCTGGCATGAGTGGGCCGAGGTGGTCTATCGCGATGCGAAGACACCGAAGTTCATCGGCGACATGCCGCACACCTGGGTCGGCAGCGATTACATCAGAAGCTTTCTGGACATGCTCGCGTATGAGCGCGAGAGCGACAGCACGCTCGTGATCGGGGCCGGGGTGCGCAATGAGTGGGTGCAGGAGCCGCCGGGAATTCACGTGTCGAACCTGAGCACGGAGTACGGTCCGCTGAACTACGACATGAGCGCCCTCGGAAAAGTTGTGACGATCAATCTGCGGACGGGAATCAGGATGCCGCCGGGTGGAATCGTGGTCTACAGTCCGCTCGATCAGCCGGTCCTGTCGGCAGCCGTCGATGGCGTCGCTGCCCCAATCCGCGGGCAGGAGATCAGGGTGAGGAAAATTCCAGCCATTGTCACGGTGAGGTACGCCCGATGATCAAGGCGGGCCGGTGATCTCGGCGAGGTCTGGCATCCACAAAACCAAAGCAGGGAGCTGTAAGCTTAGTCAGCTTTTGAGCTTCGAGCTCTCATACTCGCCCTATGGACACTGCAATCCATAGTCATGTGCGCGCTAGCGCGCCGAGCTTCGCTCGGCTTTCTCGTGTTGGTGTAAGGCGAGAAACCTTTGGCGAAAGCGCCGTGCCGTTACAGATCTGTGCAGGGAGGTGAGGGGGTGCTCGTAGGCGACTTGAGCGAGCGACCAAGGAGACGCGCGACCGAGCGGAGCGAGGGAGCGTTGTTAGCGGCTCCGCCCGAGCTCGCGTTGTCGCCGAAGAGTACCCCCTCACCGACCACATACAGAGATGCGTCAACGAGCGAGGATTTCGCCCTTCGACGCAATCACTTCGGAGTAATACCGTCCCGACGACTTGATCGTGCGCTTCTGCGTCGAGTAGTCGACGTGCACAATGCCGAACCGCTTGGAGTACCCGAGCGACCACTCGTAGTTGTCGAGCAGCGACCAGGCAAAG
>QHUA01000102.1 GCA_003221805.1 Gemmatimonadota bacterium | reverse complement strand
AAATGGTTTGGAGGCGGCTGCCGTGCTGAAGTCGCCCGCCGCCTCGACGGAGCGTGGAAGTAGGAATCGTCGCATGCGACCAGCTGACGTCATATTGCTGAACGCCCGCGAGGTGAGGCGGCGCAGCGAGATCGCGTGGCGCGGAATTCCAGCGGATTCACTGCAGTGGAAGCCCGATCCGGCGGCGAGGAGCGCTATCGAAATGGTGCGCCACGTTCTGGAGGGCGAGTACCTCTACATGCAAATGGCGAAGGAGAGGCGGAGCGTATCGGAGGACCGTTCACCGTTTGCGGGACGACCGTTCGTAAGCGTCGATGACGAGCTCGCCTTTGCCGTTCCGTTTCGTAAAGAGTTCGAGCGAATGGTCGGCTCGTTTGCGGATGATGACTTTGAGTCGATCGTGATCGATCGCTCGGATGTCGGTTACAAGCGGCAGCTCGGCGATTTTCTGTTGCGAGCCATTTACCACGAGGCCGTTCATTGCGGTCAGCTGCTCGGTTACCTCCGCACGATCGGAGTCGCCAGGCCCAACGTTTGGGATTGATATCGCAGTGAAGGAGCTGACTCTCGAGACGGAACGGCTGATCCTCCGCAATTATCGCCTGACTGACTTCGAGGATCACTACCGGCTTTGCGCCGATCCTGACGTCATGCGCTACATGATCGGAGGGCAGCCGATGACGCGGTTCGAAGCGTGGCGGCACATGGCGTTTCTGGTGGGTCATTGGGAGTTGCTCGGGTACGGATATTTCGCCGCGGTTGAGAGAGCCAGCGGTCGCTTTGTGGGCAGAATCGGATTTACGAATCCCGAAGGCTGGCCGGGATTCGAGGTTGGCTGGACGATCGCTTCCGAATTCCAGCGAAAGGGTTTTGCCACCGAGGGTGGTCGATTTCTGCTGCAGTACGCGTTCGAAAAGATGGCAAGGGACCACGTCATCAGCGTGATTCACCCGGAGAACAAGGCGTCGATCAGAGTGGCTGAAAAGCTTGGGGAGAAGCTGGAAGGACGTACCGAAGTTGGCGGAATGCCGGCTCTGATTTACGGAATCGACCGGTCACCCCGAGAATCGGGGACAAGCTTTTAGCTGCATTTTGCATAGGTCCTTGTGGTTTGCAAAACAGGTAGTCGACGCCGCCACCTACGTGTGGCGCAAACGCGCGAATGCCCCTCAGTTGTGGCGTGGCCGCAGCACTTAACTCGCATTTCCGACGTGCTCAACCCACTCAATCACAATTAAAACCTCGGCAAATTTATTGCTCAGTTTAGTATCCCAGAAATCTTCGGGAGGAGTCAATGCGGGGCACGCTGGGACCGGCTAACCTGGGCTTATTTGCCGTATTCACACTGATTGCATCGGGGTGCGCCTCGCTGCGACCTTACGATCCCGGTCCAGGGAGACGCGTCGCCACGGGCTTCGTACAGGACACATACCTGTCGGGCGAGTCCGTAAACATCACCATCGCCAACCTGAGCGACGTGACGTTGTTCTATCCCGATGCCTTCTGCAAAACCCAGCTGCAGCGCAAGAGCGGCAACGCTTGGCTGAAGGTAGCCGACCAGCCCGCTGCTTGCCCGTCCTCGCTCGGCTTCCTCGAGCCAGGCCAAACCGTCGTCCACCCATTCCGGCTGCCGCAAGGAATCGCCGTCGGGACGTATCGGTTCATCATGCCGATGCCGATACCTGACGACGAAGACACGCGCGAGTCCGACCTATTCACCCCAGCCTTCCAGGTGGCGAGCTCGTCGTCGCATTAGCTGAAGTCAACACGACGTCTGTGTAACATCTGCGGGTCGGCGCTCAAAGGGCGCTGGCTGCGCTTGACGACGCCTCCGGTCCGGGTCACGTTCTACGCCCCGTCGACACAGAGAGGATCGCCTGTCGTTCTTCGATAAGCCGAGGGATCGCGCGGGCCTGCTCATCCTCGTCCTCGCCGCGGCCATTTTTGTCGCGCTCTCGCCGTTCGCGAGCGGACTACTCGGCGCCGCTGTTCTCTACGTCGTCTTCGTCAATCCGTACCACCGCCTCGAGCGCATGATGAAGCCGGGTCTGGCCGCGGCGCTTATCCTCACCATCGCTCTGGTCCTCATCGCGCTGCCACTCGGCTGGCTGGTCGGAATCGTAATCGCTCAGGCGCCTGACGCGCTGCGCCGTTTGCAAAGCAGCGCCGTCGTCGCCGCCATCAGCCAGCTCACTGTCGCCGGCGTCGATGTCGGCGAGGAGCTCGCGAAAACGACGGGCACCATCGCCTCGTGGCTGTCGACCAAGCTTTTCTCTTTCCTCGGCAGCGCGACGTCGGCGATCCTGAACCTGGTGATCGCCTTCTTCGGTCTGTATTACATGCTGCGCTCCGAAGCCACTTCGTGGTCGACCATCAGGAGCTACATCCCGTTCTCCGAGTCGACGGCCGACGCCCTGCGCGATCGATTCTACAACGTGACCCAGGCGACTCTGCTCGGCACTGTCCTCATCGCCGTCATCCAGGGCACGCTCGTCGGCACCGGATTCTACATCGTCGATCTTCCCAATCCATTCTTCTGGGGAACGGCTACGGCTTTCGCGTCGATCCTGCCCGTGCTCGGCACGGCACTAGTCTGGGGACCGGCGGTGCTGGTGCTGCTGGTTCAGAATCGTTATGGCGCGGCCGTCATCATGCTGGTGATCGGCGCCGGCATCGCCAGCAACATCGACAATCTGATCCGGCCGCTCGTGTACCGGCGCGTGTCGAACATCCATCCGATGATCACCCTCGTCGGCGCGTTTGCCGGCGTGAAGTACTTCGGACTACTCGGCGTCCTGCTCGGACCGCTGGCTATCGCGTACCTGTTCGAGCTGCTGCGTTTCTATCGAGAGGAGTACGGCTCCGGCGTCGACGCTTCGGCGTAGTCGGCGACAACCGGGACACGAGTGGGTTGATCGCCGAGTAAATCAGCGGCCAATGACAGACGCCGCCATGCTTGGCGCCAACAGCTCGATTAACGATTTCTCCGGCTCCCAATCTGATTTGGCAGAACGGACGGAATCCGGATCGCGATCGAGAAGCGCGACGATGACTTCGGCGACAATGCGACCGCCGACCGGGCCGAGTCGATCGCCCGATGTCGTCACCGCCGATTCACGAAGAATGTAGTACCAGAGCGGCGTGTCGCCTTTCCAACCCGTCTGCCGCAACCCCACTTCTTCGCTCGTCAGTGGCGTCACACCCAGGTGTTGCGCGACGGTCTCACCAGATGGCAGGCCGACGCCTTGTCCGCGCTGCAGATCGCGGACTGCCAGCGAGTGATATTCGTCTACTTCGCACTCGCCGGTGATTGCCACCGGGAGATTGATCAACGACCGCGGTAGCTTGCCGTCGATCTTTTTCGAACGCTGCGCCGGGTCGTGTCCGGGCGCGTCGAAGAATAGCGTCCAGTCGACGGTCTTTACCTTGGGCACGGCTCGAAAGCCGAGCAGGTCGGGGAAGATCGGTACCGGTTGGGTGTCGTGATTGAGCAGATACCGCTGGCGGATTTGGCAGTGGCCGTAGCGGTACGCTCCGTCGGCGAACTCGAGCGGGATGAACACGTCACCGTCCGGCTGGAACCAGCGCGGGCCAACCCTGAGGATTTCTTCGACGAGCGATCGTCCAACCAGCGACGGCAGGAACTCGTCCAGTATCGCGTGCTGGTAGTGCCAACGCAGCTGGCGCGCGGCCCGGTCGAAGACGTCGTGGTCCGAGCCACCTCGTGCACGCTCGCTATCGACGAATTCGTTGTGCGCCTTGAGCATCGCCAGGTGCATCTGCGCCATCAGCATGTGCGAGTCGTTGCGCGGGTCACCGATGATGGCGATGCCCTCGCTGTTGCGGGGGACATCCTCGCCGCCGGGGCCGAGCAGCATCTTCGCCGAGTCGTCGCGCTGAAAGAGAAATGGGTTGCCGACGGGACCGTCGCCGTAGAGGGACTCGAGGTTCAGCTTCGGCGCTCGGGCATTGCGCAACGCGTGGGGATCGGCGTGACTCGTGAGCGCGGACCGATCCGCGGTGATGTCGTGGGCGATGTACTGTCCGAAGAACGGCCAGCCGGCGGGAACGCTGCTAAGCGAGCTCGCATCATCGGCGGTATCGCCGCAATCACAGACGCCGCCGGCGCGTCCAAGCGCGCGGAGGAAAGACTCATCGGCGTCGAATGAAGGAAGCTCGGGAAACATTCGCCCGTAACCGGTGGCGCCGATGGGGGCATCGATCGGAGCGCGCACTCGCGATGGGGCGAGACAATGGGTCCGCAGAGAGGAGCCAACGGCTGACATGAGACCTCCAGGTGACCCCAGAAATCTTAGTGGCGCACGAAGGAAATGAATATCACCCATTCGGCCCAGATCGCGGGCACCTGACGCACGTTCGAAGGCCGTCAGTTGGATTTCTTCGGAGACCTTGGCGCCTGATGAGTTGCGGCAAAAAGAAGGCCTTCTTCGGAGTTGGAGAAATGTGGTTGGACCCCTTGTTCACTCGGCGGCGCGGTAAATGCCGGCTGGCGGATGCGCTTTATGCGCGCTCCACTATTAGCGGAGATGTCTATGTCACACAAACTGAATTTCGCTCGCTGCCTGGGCGCTTTGACGATCCTCGCGCTCTCTGTCGCGTGTGGGAAGAAAGAGCAGTCGGCCACCGACACGACTGCGGCGGTCCCGCCGCCAGATACTACTGCCGCGGTAGCAGCGACAGTCGCTCCCGGCGGAGCTGTAGCGCTGGCGGTTGCTACCAAACCGGGGGTCGGAGTCTATGTCAGCGATGAGGCGGGTCGCGCCGTCTACGTTCTCGACGATGGAAGTGGAACCCAGGTCGCCTGCACCGGGACGTGCATGACGGAATTTCAGCCGGTAGCAGGAAAGGCGGTTGCCGGCGCTCACGCCGAACCTTTGAAAGCAGATCTGATTGGCGCGGCGACGTTGCCTGACGGAACCGCTCAGGTCACGTACGCTGGGAAGCCGCTCTATTATTCTACCGCCGACCAGGGCGCGTCCACGGTCAACGCTCAGGCGAAGAAATCCGGTAAGACCAGCGCATATCTGGTCAGCCCGAACGGAACGGAGATCAAGAAGAAACCGACTAAATGAATCGTTGGATCCCGGCGGTGATCGTGTTGGTCACCGCCGGGATCATTTCAGCAACGATTGCAGCTTCGTGGCGTAGGTTCGGCTCGTCGTCAGCTTCGCGCCATTTCTCAGTGCGACCTGGTATTCGCCGTGCCCCTGCGGCGCGAGCCGGCTGATTTGATCGACGTTCACTATCGTAGAGCGGTGGATCCTGACGAATCGTCGCGGATCCAGCAATGCCTCGAAATCGCTGAATGAGCAACGCAGCATGTGCGACTTGCCGCCCGCGTGCAGCCGGACGTAGTTCCCCTGGGCGTCGGCCCACTCGACGTCCTCGGCGCGCACGAAGTACAGATCTTTCACGTCCCGAATGAGAAACTTGTTCGCATAGGATCGTTCGGCGCGCAACGTCTCCAGAAAATCAAGTAGTCCCGGATCGATCGCGCGCGCGCCGCCGTCGGTGCGCCTCCTCTCGGCTTTGTCGATGGCGAGATTCAGCCGATTCTGATCGACCGGCTTCAACACGTAGTCGAGGGCGTTGACGTCGAACGCCCGCAAGGCAAACTCGTCGTGCGCGGTGACGAAGATTATCTCCGAGTTGTGCGCGGCGATCGCCTCGGCAACTTCGATTCCATCCAGCCCTGGCATCTTGATGTCGAGCAGCACGATATCGGGCTGGAGCTTGCGGATCGCGTCCCGCGCTTCAGCGCCGTTCCTGCACTCAGCGATCAGCCTGCACTCGGGCCGGGTCGCCACCATTCCGCGCAGTCGCTCGCGCGCGAGTGGCTCGTCGTCGGCAATGATGACGGAGTACTGCCGACTCACGCTGCTGCCGAAGCGCGCCTGAGCGGGATCTGCACGATTACGCGCGATCCGCCGTTGGAGCCATTCTCGAGACTGAGTCGTCCCGACTTTCCATAAAGCTCTGCTAGCCGCTGCGATGTCGTCGAAAGTCCGATCCCATCAACAGTCGCATCGCCGAGGCCCGCGCCGTCGTCCTCGACAGCGAGCTGCAACGAGTCGTCATTCACCTTTGCCGAGACGGTGAGGCGTCCAGCGTCGGTCTGGTTGGCGAAGCCGTGCTCGAGCGCGTTCTCCAGCAGCGGCTGCAGAATGAAATAGGGCACTGCCGCCTGCCGCGCTTCCGGCGCGATCGACCAGCTGACTGTCATGTTCTCACCCGAGCGCAGGCTCATGATGTCGAGATAACGCCTGGCCAGGTCCAGCTCCGCTTCCAGCGGTATCTCCTCGCGATCGCGCTGCTCCATCACCGCTCGCAGTAGCTCGGCGAGATTCACGATCGCCTTGTCGGCGCGGGCCGGATCGCGATGCAGCACCGTCGCGATGGCATTGAGGGTGTTGAAGAGGAAGTGCGGGTGCAGCTGCGCCCGCAACGCCGCCAGCTGCATCTCCGAGATACGTCGCTCGAGCTGGAGCTGAACGCTTTCCCGCTCCTTGAATTGCCGATAGTACTCGAAGCCGTACATGATCGCGATGGCAGCCCAGAAGATCATCATCTCGATGATGACGTTTCCGGAAAGGACGCCCGCGAGCGTCGTGGTTCTGTTACCCGAGAGCCATTGCTGGAGTGGAAGAAAAATGGCGTACTTCGCTGCGCTGACGACGATGCTGGCGAGCAGCAGCACGGCGATCGTGCGCGGCCAGGAGGCGCCGATGGCCTGAAGTCGGCGCACGAGCCACCAGAGAATGGGCAGAAAGATCAGGCAGGTGTACCAATCGAACAGTCGGCCGACGATAAGGACGCTGTACGCCGGGTGCGATCTGCCCTGATAGGCGAACCACGCCACGGTCTGCGCAACCGACAGCAGCGCCAGCGCGGTGGTGATGCCGATCAGGACCGCGGCGATCTTGGCAGTTCGGGCGAACATTCAAGACAAAGCTACCGCTTGGGCGGTTCATTTTCCCAGAGCACGTTCAGAATGCGCCACTGGCCGTTGTACCTGGCCATGTGCATGTAATCGACCCACGTCGCGGCGCGCACGCGCACGCTGGCGGCGCCGCCGAAGATGTCGAGGATCTTCACCGAGTCGCTCCGCTGCGCGGCGGGAATTCTTGATCCGCCGCCCATCCGCGTGCTCTGAACGAGGGTCATCGCGCTCATTTGAATAAGACGACTTCTGCCTGCGGAGTCGGAGAACACGTTTCGTTTGGCCAGCTCGGGATGGAGCGAGCGCTCCATGCGCGGACCGTCGGCGGCATACCAGCCGTCGATGTAATCGAGCGCTGTCGCGCGGATGGCCGCAGAGTCGGCGGCGGATTGGGCGCGGGCGATCGTCGGATAAAGAAATCCGACTCCGATTATCGCGGAGATTAGCAGCCTCTTACGCATTGGTTGCCTCGAATGGGTTAGAAGTTGGCGGAAATCGTGACGACCACAGGGGTGGTCAGCGTCGCGCAGGCGAGAATGATCGCTATGAGGATTGCCATCGTGTTCAGCCTTGTATAGGACTGAGACGAGGATCTTTCTCCGAAGCCGGGATCGAAAGCGTTATGTGCTGAGGCGGCCTGTTCCGGTGTCGGGTCGGTCGGAATCCCTCACCGACGCTCAGCGCGGCGGCGCCAACACTGCTGCGACTGTGTCATGAATCGGTGTTGGCACACCGGCCTCGTCCGCGTAGCGCGAGACCGCTCCGCTCAGGATGTCGAGCTCGTTTGGTCCGCCAGCCTCGAGATCGAGGAGAAAACTGGGCTTGGTGCCCGGTGGGAGCGCGTCGATAGCGCCGATGATCTGCGCGCTTTCGTCGGCGGCAAGCGGAATTCCGCGCGCGCGCGCAACATCGACTACTTCCTGCACGGCGCGCTGGAGCAAGCGGCGACCGAGTGGCTTCTCGCGCAGCGGCCCGACGGGGGTGCGTGACAGCCCGCACGAAGCAGCGAGCGCGGCGATGAAGACGAACTTCTGCCACAGCTCCTTCTCGATCTGGTTTGACGCACGCGCGTCGACTCCGGCCTCGCGGAAGGCGGCAGCAATACGCGAGACCCGATCGGTGATGCGGCCGTCGAGCTCACCGATGACCACGCTCTGAAACTGACCCCTGCGCTCGACGACACCCGGCTGCACTCTGGCGACGCTGATTCGTGTGACACCGCCGAGTATCTCGATACGTGGAATACCCATGGCGAGCAGCCGATCGGTCGTCTCAACACCGTTCAGAAACGGGACTATGGCGGTTACCTTGGCGGCGACTTCCTGGACTACCGGGCCGATGGAATCAAGCGAGTAGCTCTTCACCCCGAGGATCGCGAAGTCGGCGGCGCTGAGATCGTCGACGCGATCGGTGGCGCCGATCTGCACCATGGAAGATCCCTCGGAGGTGCGGATCTCGAGACCCCGTTCTCGGATCGCCGCCAGATTCTCCCCCCGCGCGTAGAGCCAGACCTCGTGCCCAGCGCGCGCCAGCTGTCCACCGTAGTAAGCGCCGACGGCGCCGGCGCCAAGCACGATGACTTTCACGAGCGCCTCGAGTGACTGGGGTTCACGTCGGCCGCGCCTTGCTCATCTCCATGCGAGCTTCGCCGCGCAGCACGAGACAGGTAGAATTTGCTTTTGCTACCCGCTTGCCCTCCTGATCGGTGACTTCGCACTCGACGTAACCGACGTTCTTGCCGCGATTGGTCACCTTCGCCTCGGCCCGCAGCAGCGAGCGCCAGACCGGGCGGAAATAGTTGATGTTGAGCGTCATCGTCGTGAATGATTCGTCAGGCGCCAGCGTCGAGGCGAACGCCATTCCCATCGCGGCGTCGGCGAGATCGCACAAAACGCCGCCGTGCATCGTCCCCATCGGATTGGCGTGTTGTGGCCCGGCTTGCAGCGTCCCGACCGCCTGGCCGTCGCCGATCCCTTCAATGACGAAACCAATCAGCTCGGCGATTGGCGGCTTCGCCACGAGCACTTTCTTGACGAGTGGATGCGCGGTGTCGGACGGATTCGTCATGCGTTTGAAGTTATTTTTTCCGAGCGTTAACCTAGCACAGAATACTGTCGTGTGACGTCACGATTCAGCCAGCAATTGCCGGAGAGCGCACGATGAAGACAGCGGATGGAGATAGTACGCACGGCCGCATCCATAAGGTTGTGTCGCGAATTCCACGCGGCCGCGTGGCGACCTACGGTCAGATCGCACGGCTGGCTGGCCTGGCCCGGCAAGCGCGCCTTGTCGGTTACGCAATGCACGCACTGCCGGCGGGAACGCGCCTACCGTGGCAGCGTGTGGTCAACGCGCAGGGTGCGATCAGCCTGCCCGGCAAGAGCGCGATCCGGCAGCGCGAGTTACTCGAGCGTGAAGGCGTACGCTTCGACGCCCGCGGTCGCATCGATCTCGATCGCTTTCTCTGGCAGCCGAGGTCGCGCTCGGAAACCTCGAAATGAAACTTGAGGCACTGGTAAAGGTTTCGGCATCGGTGGCGGCGACATCCGGTCGACTAGAGAAGATATCCAGGCTGGCCGCGTTCCTGTCGCAACTTTCGCCGGATGAAGTTCAAATCGCTGCGCGAACACACGCCGGCTTCCACAGCGAGCCTGGAGCTGCACGACGTCGACAAAGTGTTTGATCAGCTGTTGACTGTCCGTGGGAAGAACTCAGCGACCGAACGGGCGCGACTGCTCCGCGATTTGTTCTCGAGTGCGACACTCGACGAACAGAATTTCCTCGGCAACCTGGCCGTCGGAGAAGTTCGGCAAGGCGCGCTCGAAGGCGTGCTACTTGAAGCGATCGCCAAAGCTGCTGGGCAGCCATCGGATCGAGTGCGGCGCGCAGCGATGATGGCTGGAGATCTCGGCATCGTGGCGAAGGCGGCACTGGGCGAGAATCGCGAGGCGGCGCTCGGCGAGTATCAACTGCAGCTCTTTCGGCCGGTGCAGCCGATGTTGGCGGATTCTGCGCCGACGGTTGCTGATGCGTTGAGCGCTGGCGTTCCCGCAGCGGTGGAGTGGAAGCTCGATGGCGCGCGGATCCAGGTGCATCGACAGGGCGACCGCGTCGCCGTCTACACGCGCAGTCTCAATGATGTCACCGCCGCCGTTCCCGAAGTGGTGGAAGTGGTTCAAGCGCTTCCCGCGCGCGAGCTGATTCTCGACGGCGAGGTCATCGCGCTGGCGCCGGATGCGACGCCGCTCTCGTTTCAGGACACGATGCGGCGATTCGGACGGCGAATCAACGCGCTGAAGCTTCGTGACGAGCTTCCGCTAAGCGCCTTCTTCTTCGACATCCTGCTTCACGATGGTGAGACTATCCTCGACCGCCCTCTCTCGGAGCGGCTGGAGCGACTGGATAGTTTTTCACCCGTCTCGGTGCGAGTGCCGCGAATCTTCACCGCCGATCCGGAGGAAGCGGCGCGATTTCAGAAAGATGCACTGTCGCGGGGACACGAAGGCGTCATGGTCAAACTGCTGTCCGCGCCCTATGCCGCGGGTCGGCGCGGCTCGGCGTGGATCAAGGTCAAAGAGGCGCGGACTCTGGATTTAGTGGTGCTGGCGGTCGAGTGGGGATCCGGCCGACGTCAGGGCTGGCTTAGCAACATTCACCTTGGCGCCCGCGATCCAGTAAACGGCGGCTTCCTCATGCTCGGCAAGACATTCAAAGGCATGACCGACGAGATGCTCGAGTGGCAGACGAAGGAGCTGCTGGCGCGCGAGACCCATCGCGACGGCCACATCGTCTACGTCCGGCCCGAGCTGGTAGTGGAGGTCGCCTTCAACGAAGTGCAGCGCAGTCCACATTACCCGGGTGGCGTGGCGCTGCGTTTCGCGCGGGTGAAGGGATACCGCCCAGACAAGAACGCGGCCGAGGCAGATACGATTGACGCGGTGCGGGCGTTCTTGTGAATCAGCGCGAAGACACCGCGTGCCGCACGACACGCAAACGAAGAGGATCCGCGGCGACGCCTGGCCACTATGGTGTGTCTAACAGGGAAACTGCTACCAACCGGAGCTATGATGTCGATCACCTTGCGAAACCTGATCGCGGGCACAGCGCTGCCGTTAACGTTTGCAGTGGCGAGCACTGCGTCCGCCCAAACCGATAGTTCTTTTGCGGCGCTCCAGGCGAGGGGCAAAATGGCGATGGGCGTGGATCAGTATGCGTCCGCGCATCAATTCGACCTTACTCCCAGCGGTGGACGCATTGCGCTCGAAATGAAGGCGGACGATTCACTGTCGGTGGCGCAGATTCGCGCACATCTGAAGCTGATCGAGCACGCGTTCCAGGCGGGCGATTTTTCCACGCCCGAATTCGTCCACCTGCGCGCGATGCCCGGCACCGCGGTGATGAGCGCGAAGAAGGACCTCATTAAGTACACCTATGCCGACTTGCCGCGCGGCGGGGAAGTGCGGATCACGACGGGCGACGCAGAAGCTCTGGCGGCAATTCGGGAATTCATCAAGGCCCAGCGCGGCGATCATCACGCCGGCGGGCACGGTGGTGTTCCACCGAACTGATCGAGGAGTGCGCTTAGATGGCGCGCGCGGCGGCAACTAACAGCCACGCCGCGCAGGCGAGAAGCAGTGGCGCGCTGATCACTCCCGGAACGCGTCGTCCGTAGCGCATCGACGCGACGATGTGCAGCAGTCCGTTCCCGACGTTGATGACGCCGACCGCGATCGCGATCCAAGCGATCGTTCTGTCCTGAGAGATCGCCAGCGGAATCAGCGCAAAAAGAATCGCGGTGACGGCAAGCAGGCCAAGAAACCAAGGCCAGAACGAGAAAGTGGGCGGGAAGGGAATCGGCAGCCGCGCGCGAATCCGACTGGCGATGGGATTATACCAATCGAGGAAGTGGGTCGCTGCCTCGTCGATGACGTGCAGACCAAACGCCATCGACATCGCAATCCACGCTGCGCCGAACGATGTCATCGGTAGATTCTAAGGAAATCCGGGAACCAAATCACTACCGATGGCCAAAGCAACAAACATCGATGGACCTTCCGCTGAGGTCGATGTCACAATCGTCGGCGCCGGCGTTGCTGGGTTGGCGGCGATGCGGCAGTTGGAAGAACGCGGCTTGCGCACTTGTGTCCTCGAGGCGCGCGACAGGATTGGCGGCAGGATTCTCACCTTGCACGACGAGCGTCTGCCTCACGCCATCGAGCTCGGGGCTGAGTTCATTC
This sequence comes from Gemmatimonadota bacterium, assembly GCA_003221805.1. Lineage (GTDB taxonomy): Bacteria > Gemmatimonadota > Gemmatimonadetes > Gemmatimonadales > Gemmatimonadaceae > UBA4720. The sequence goes on along the minus strand of QHUA01000102.1, from coordinate 1,034 downwards.
ACGGCAGCGCGCCGGAGCTGATCGAGATCACCGAGGCGGCGCGCATCGTTCCATTTGCGGTCGAAGGGGATCGGTGGCGCATGCGCGGTGGCCGGCTGCAGCACGTCGGCGATTTCTGGCAGCGGCTACACACCGTAATGCGACATCTGAAATCCGACGGCGAAGACGAATCATTCGCGGAGTTTCTGTCTCGAGGTCCGGGCGGGCGAGGGGCAGGCGATGCCCGCGCGCTAGCGCTCCAATTCGTCGAAGGATTCCACGCCGCCGATCCGAGCCTGATCAGCGCCAAGGCGCTTGCCAATGGCGGCAGTCCGAGCGAAGCCCCCGGGGAGGAGCGGGCGATGCGCACGCCCGAGGGCTATCACGGTGTCGCAGCGTGGCTCGCCGGGGGACTCGATGATCGAATATTCCTCGAAACGGTGGTCGAGCGCATCGAATGGGCGCCGGGCAGCGTTTCAGTTCTTGCCCGCGGACAGAACAGCTCGGCCACAACGGTCAACGCGCGCGCGGCGATTGTCACCGTCCCGCTCGACGTTCTCTTCGCTACCGGCGACAAGGGAGCGATCGAGTTCTCGCCAGCGCCCCCGATCATTGAAAAGATGCGCACGCGACTGAAGATGGGATGCGTCGTTCGCGTCGTCACGCTGTTCAAGGATCGCTGGTGGACTGGGAAGCTGAGTGCAGCGCCGAGCGGTGCATCACTCGACACGATGAGTTATCTGTTCGGGGATTCCGGGGATTTCCAGGTTTGGTGGACGCTTCACCCCGCGCATCTGCCGGCAATGGTGGGATGGGTGGGCGGCCCCGCGGCGTCACGTCTGGCGGGGCTATCGTCTGAAGAGAAACGCCATCGCGCCATCGCTTCGCTGGCGAAGAATTTCGGCGTCAGCAAGCGCCGCGTGGAGTCGCAGCTCGAGGGTTTCTGGACGCACGACTGGGACACCGATCCATTCGCGCGCGGAGCGTACAGTTATCCACTCGTGGGCGGATCGCAGGCCGCCAAACAACTTTCGCGTCCGATCGAGAACACACTC
>QHUA01000101.1:20448-23713 GCA_003221805.1 Gemmatimonadota bacterium | reverse complement strand
TTCGGCCAGACGATGCGCGTCGCCGCCCGGCATGTCGGTGCCCGGAACCAGCGGCGCCGACGCGTGCGAACCGAAGCCAGCGAAGTACTGGAAGTGCGTCTGCGCCAGCGCAGCGGCGTAGCTTACTGCCTCTTCGGGAGTGATCGTACCGTTCGTCTCGACCGTCAGTGTGAGCCGATCGTAGTCTGTGCGCTGACCGACACGCGTCTCGGCGACGGCGAAGTTGGCGCGACGAACCGGATTGTAAATCGAGTCAATGCGAACCACGTCCACGGGAAGAGTCTTGTCGACCACGTGCTGATCGGCCTCGACGTAGCCGCGGCCGCGCCCGACGTAGAGCTCGACGTTGATCTCACGATCGCCCTGGAGCGTGAATAGCGGATGATTGCGATCGACGATCGTAACACCGCTCTGGTCTTCGATGTCGCTCGCCGTTACCGGTCCCGCCGAGCTACGTGAGATGCGCAACACTGTGTTCTCGACGCCTTCATCGAGGGAGAGTGTGAGCGCCTTGAGGTTGCCGATAATCTGATGGACATCCTCGACGACGCCCGGGATGGTCTGGTGCTCATGGAGCACACCGTCGATGCGGAAGCCCCACACCGCCGACCCGCGCAGCGAAGAGAGCAGCAGACGCCGCATGGCGTTTCCGAGTGTATGTCCAAAGCCGCGCTCGAGCGGCTGAAGTCTGAATTCTGCGACGTTGGGATTGTCTTCGCGCTTCGTCGCCTCGACAAGCTGCGGACGGACAAGGCCCCTGAGATCAATTGCGGTTGCCATTTTTTCTTTTTTCCTTGAACGTGCCACCCCGCCCCTAACGCGCGGTGAGCCCGTAACGGGAGTTAGGGTCCCGACCTACCTAGATCTGAGAATGGTGCACTGCGAAAACTCCAACCGTTCGCAGTTCGTACTGACTGATTCAAAAAGTGCACTGCGAAAACTCCAACCGCTCGCAGTTCGTAATAAGACGTTCGTAATTATTTCGAGTAAAGCTCGACCACCAACTGCTCCTGCGCGGCGATTGGAATGTTCGGTCTGGTCGGTCTCTCCAGCATCTTGCCGCTGAAGGTGTCGCGATCGACTGCGATCCACGACAGCGGAGCGCCGCGGCTCGATTGATCCATCGCCGCCATCACGCTGGCCTGCTCGCGTGACTTCATGCGGACGCGGATCTCGTGACCGGGCTGAACCAGATAGCTCGGAATATCGACCGCTTTCTGATTCACCTCGACGTGCCGGTGACGAATGAGCTGGCGCGCTGCCTTGCGGCTGCCGGCGAACCCCATCCGATACACGACGTTGTCGAGACGCGACTCCAGGGCCGCGAGCAAATTGTGTCCCGTAATTCCTGGAAGTGGTGCGACACGCTCAAACGTGTTCCGGAACTGCCGCTCGCTGACGCCGTAGATGCGCTTGATCTTCTGCTTCTCACGCAGCTGCTTCGAGTACTCCGACATCTTGCGACGGCGGGCGGTCGAGGCTCCGTGCTGACCCGGGGGCGTCGGACGACGCTCGACGGGACACTTCTCGGTGAAGCACTTGGTCGCCTTGAGGAACAGCTTCGTCCCCTCGCGGCGGCACTCTCTGCAGCTCGCTCCTGTATAACGCATCGGCTAGACTCTCCGACGCTTGGGCGGCCGGCAGCCGTTGTGCGGAATCGGCGTGACGTCCTTGATCGACTTGACCTGCAGTCCAGCGGCGACGAGCGCCTGGATCGCCGACTCGCGTCCCGACCCCGGTCCCTGAACTCTCACGTGCACGCGACGGACGCCAAGCGTGACTGCCTCGCGTCCAGCCTGCTCACCGGCAACGGTTGCGGCAAAAGGAGTCGACTTCTTCGAGCCCTTGAAGCCAGCCTTGCCCGACGAGCCCCAGGAGATCGTGTTCCCCTTGCTGTCGGTGATGGTGATGGTGGTGTTGTTGAACGTCGCGCTGACGTGGGCGATTCCTTCCGCCTCGATGATGCGCTTTGCCTTTTTTCCAATAGCCATAGAATTACTTCGTTACCTTCTTCTTGCCGGCGATAGCGCGGCGTGGACCCTTCTTGGTACGGGCGTTGGTGTGTGTGCGTTGACCACGAACGGGTAGACCACGGCGGTGACGAATTCCGCGATAGCTACCGATGTCCATGAGCCGCTTGATGTTCATCGCGATCTCGGTGCGCAGCGCGCCCTCGACGCGAAAATCCTTCTCGATCGCCTGGCGCAGCCGATTCACATCGGCGTCGTTCAGGTCGCGAATTCTCTGCTCGGAGTTGACGCCCGTCGTCTGCAGAATGCGCTGCGCGGTCGCACGGCCGATACCGAAGATGTAGGTGAGGCCGATCTCTACTTTCTTCTCGCGCGGCAAATCCACGCCAGCAATACGCGCCATTATCAGCCCTGCTTCTGCTTGTGTTTTGGATTGCGCTTGCAGATGATGCGAGTCACACCCTGTCTCTTAATGACCTTGCAGTGCTCGCAAATCGGCTTCACGCTGCTGCGAACTTTCACGTCGAACTCCCGCCGTATAGGCAAAGAGGGCAGTTAGCCCTCTCAAATTTTCCGAGGTTAGCCTTTGAAAATACATTGACCGGTCAGCCAATGCAACCTCCGGCGCCATACCGGGTTAGGCCAGCATTGACCTAAATGGTCTTCATCACCGACCGCAGCTCGGACGCCGGATCCTTGGCTTCCGTGATCATCCGGCCGAGCACTATGTAGTTCGCGCCCGCTCGCGCAGCCTCAGCAGCAGTAACCGTCCTCTTCTGATCGTCGGTTCTGCCCCCCGCCGGCCGAATCCCGGGCACCAGCAGCTTGAGCTTCTCGCCGTACTTGGCGCTGATCTTCTGCGCCTCCAGCCCGCTGCATACGACCCCGTGGGCGCCCGCGTCGGCGCAGTCTCCGGCAAGCCGCAGTACTTCCCCATAGACCTCGAGCGATTTGCGACCCCATGCCGTACGCAGCATGGCCGCGTCCAGCGACGTGAGGATCGTCACCCCCAGAACTCCGCACCTGGGCCCAGCCCCCTCGACTGCCGCCTCGATCATCTCCCGTCCCCCCGTCGCGTGGACCGTCACCAGCTTCGCCCCGATCGATGCGGCACTGCGGGCCGCACCCTTCACGGTGTTGGGGATGTCATGGAGCTTGAGATCGAGGAAAACATCATTGCCAAGCGCGCGAAGGGTCTGGACTACCTGCGGACCGGCCGCAGTAAAGAGCTCGCCACCGACTTTGTAGAACTTGCACGCTTCACCCAGCTTCTCGACCATCGCCAAGGCCTGGTC
>QHUA01000101.1:2744-20368 GCA_003221805.1 Gemmatimonadota bacterium | reverse complement strand
GTTGCTGGGGCGTCAATTCACATCTCCCAGACGAGTGACCCACGCAGCTCGCTCAGCGACTTTATACCCCGGTCGCGACACCAGCGATCGAGATCGTCGACGAGCTTCTCTGCGAGTCGAGGCTGCTGCATCACGGCCGTACCAATGGCGACCAGACTTGCTCCAGCGATGATGTACTGAATGATATCCGTTGCCTTCGCAATGCCGCCAATTCCGATGACGGGTAGCTTTACTGCCTGCGCGACGTTGTACGTCGCCAGAATGCCAACGGGCATCAGTCCAGCACCGCTCACTCCCCCGGTTCCAAAGCCGAGTGCGGGTTTGCGGGTCTCGGTATCGATGACGAGTCCGGGAAGCGTATTGACGACGGAGATTCCATCAGCTCCGGCGTCGGCGGCAGTGCGGGCGCTGGCGCCGATGTCCTGCAAAGTCGGCGATAGCTTGACGAAGATCGGCTTTCGCGTGGCGTTGCGCGATTTCGTGACGACATCGGCCAGTGAACGGGGATCCGCGCCGAACTCGATTCCGCCAGCTTTCACATTCGGACAGCTCACGTTGAGCTCGTAACCGGAGACCGCCGGCGAACCGTCGATCGTTGAGACGACCGCTGCAAACTCTTCGATCTGGTTCCCCACCACGTTCACCAGCACCTTCGCTCGCCTGACATTCGCCGCAAGCCACGGCAAATGCTCGTCGCGAACTTCTTCCATCCCCGGGTTGGCGAGCCCAACCGCGTTGATCATGCCGCCCTCGAACTCTGCCACGCGCGGTGCGCGTGCGCCGTGGCGCCGCTCGACGCTCACGGCCTTGGTAATGAGTCCGCCGAGTTTTTCGATGTCGATTACTCGCGCCAGCTCTCGGCCATAGGCGGCAGTGCCCGCGGCCAGCAAAACCGGATTTTGAAAGTCGATCCCCGCGGCGTTGACGGCGAGCGAGGACGTTGCCACCGCTACCGCTGGCCTCCGACTCGCGACTCGTAGTGCCCGAGATACGCGATCACAGACCCGGCGATGTTCCTCGCCAGCGCGCGCTGATTCGCCTCATCGGAGAGATAAGTAGCCTCGGATTGATTGCTGCCAAATCCAATCTCGATGAGAACCGCCGGCATGTAGGAGCCGCGCAGAACCGCGAAATTCGCCTGCTGCACGCCGCGGTTTGGTCCGGGGTGAACGTCGATCAGGCCCGTCTGGAGGGTCTCTGCCAGGTCGCTCGACTCGCGCAGGTGCTCGTTCTGGGCCATGTCGGTGATGATGAAGCTTAACGGGTCGCCTTTCGGTGCGTTGGCGCCGGTCTCGAACTTCACCGATTCGTTTTCCATGTCCTGCACGCGGCGCTCATCCTCGGTCTTTGCTTCGGCGAGAAAGTACGTCTCGAAGCCTCGCTCGCGCGCGCCGGCGGCGGTGTTGTATCCGGGTGCGTTGCAATGAATCGAGATGAAGACGTCACCATGATTGGAATTGGCGATTCGGCCGCGATCCGATAGCGCAATGAGCGTGTCGGTCGTGCGGGTCATCAGCACGTCAACGCCGCGCGCTTTGAGAGCGGCCGCCAGTTTTTTGGCGACTGAGAGCGTCACGTCCTTTTCGACGAACCATGCCGGCGTGCCAATGGGTCCGGTCATGCCGTTGTCCGGACCGCCGTGCCCCGCATCTACAACCACCAGCTTGCGGGTCGAGGGCTTGTTCGCGCTCGACGCTCGCGGCGGCGATCCAGGCGTCCTAACCGACTCGGCAGCCACCGTGGTCGGAGTCCGCGCAACCGATGTCGACGACGCGGCGACCCTCGTCGGCGGACTACTCTCGTTCTTCGGCGCAAGAGTCCTCAGCTCCGACTGCGCCATGTCGTAGAAGTATCCGCCGTAACGCGGAATCACCTCAGTCACGAATTGAAACGGCAGGTAAAGCTGGCCACCCCGAACTTGCGGCGCGCGGGTTAGCGGAATCGTAAGAGTGTCGCGTTTGGCGAACGGAATTCCGTCGATCAGATCCAGACGAACCCGCGGCAGGGCCAGCGTGTAGTGAAAGTTTGTGCCGGTGATCAGCGTGCCCTTCATCGCTCGCATCAGCGCATCTGCGCGCACGCTCGGCTCGCCGCCGCTGATTGTCACCGGGACGGAAGTCGAGGTGACACCATCACGCACGACTATGAAAATCGGGATCGGCGCGGCCGCCGATGCCCCGCTGATCTGCAGCGCCAGAAAAAGACCGATCATCGAGTGCGCACCGCGCGCGCCATGTCGCGCTCATCGTCGCGCCGCTTCTGATCGGCGCGCTTGTCATAGAGCTTCTTGCCCTTGCCGAGTGCGAGCGCGACCTTCGCTTTCCCGCGCTTGAAGTAGACCTCGAGCGGGATCAGCGTCAGTCCCTGACGTTCGACGGCCCCGATCATCTTGCGGATCTCCTTTCTGTGCAGGAGCAGCTTCCGTGTCCTCGTGGGCTCGTGATTGAAGTAGCTCGCCTGTTCGTAGGGCGATATGTGCAGGTTGAGCAGAAAAACCTCTCCATCTTTAACGATCGCGTAAGAATCAGCGATGTTGGCCTTTCCGTTCCGCAGCGACTTGACTTCGCTGCCGGTCAGAACGACTCCCGCTTCCCAGGTGTCGATGATGTGGTAGTCGTGTCGGGCGCGTTTGTTCCGCGCGACAGACTGCTTCGCATCTTTCTCGACTGTATCTGCCATTTGACTTCGTTTTCAAGTGAGAAGCAACTTCTTCCGCTTCAACGATATCTGGTAAGACGATTTTTCTCGACGGCGCGCCCCGGCTGCGTTGACTAAAGATCGGTGGGTTCCTATCATTCGAGCCGAATTGGCCGAAGTGGTGGAACTGGTAGACGCGCTGGCTTCAGGAGCCAGTGGGCGCAAGCTCGTGGGGGTTCGAGTCCCCCCTTCGGCACATGAAAAAGAACGGCGCGTCTGCTTGGTCAGGCGCGCCGTTTCTGCATCAGTCCTGATGGTCTAGACCGTCTCTAGGATCGGCAGGCCAACTTTTTCCGACACGGGCGCGCTGGTCGGAAGCCCGACTCGCTCGCGAACGGTCGGCTCGTCGTGCAGCAGGTCCGCGAGACTCACACCCTGCAGCACATCGTCGATTTTCTGCTGCAACATCACCCATACCGGTCTGATGCTGCAGCTGTGCGACGCGGAGCAGCGCTCCTCCTCCACTGGATGGCTGACGCAATGGAGGTCGAACGTCTCCAGCTCCGACGCATGGATCACGTCACGGATCGAAATCTCAGCGGCCGGCCGCGCCAGAACGTAGCCACCACGGGCGCCGCGGGTGCTGGCGATGACGCCGGCGCGCCTCAGGCGCAATAAAATCTGCTCCACGTAGTCCGCCGGAAGCCGTTCCTGCCGCGCGATTTCGCGGCCGTTGACCGGTCCTAACTCCGTGCGCTTGGCGAGGTTAAGGGCGCAGATGACGCCGTACTCTGCCCATGTGGTAATCCGCATGCTTTCAGGATACGGAGGGATAGTGAATCGGACAAGGGCTCGGAGGCTTCTGCTCGCCCTCTCTATAGGCCCCTACTCGCATTCAACCGTAACGCGTTGCGGGGGGCGGGTAGCACGGTTTTCTGTTCCCGGGGACTACCGCAAGACCGTCCTATTGGAGTGATGGTAAAGGCAACCACAGTGGCCTTTCCCGTAGACGCCGGGCAGAAAGGTTAGCACCGCAGTTAACCGGCAACCGGGAACTGTGCTACCGGCACCGCGCAACGCGTTACGTCAGACGGCGAGTAGAACTCGGCTCGTCCGCGTTCCAACGCTTACCCCGCCGAAACCCCACCATGCTTTCCGCCGGGCACCCCAATCTCGGTCATCTTCCTGAGATCCAAAACCTCATCGATCTCCTCGTCGGGCAACACCTTCTCACGCCTAACCAGATCTCGAATCAAAACGTTCTCCTTCACGGACTGCTTGCTTAACTCGGCAGCCCGCGCGTAACCGATCTGGGGCGCCAGCGCGGTCGCCAGCGCTGCCGAACGTTCCAACCAGTACTCGCACTGCTCTTCGTTGGCTTCGATTCCCTTCACGGTCTTCTCCGCCAGTATGCGCGCCGCGTTGCGCAAAATCATCATCGAGAACAAGACGTTGTACGCGATCACCGGCATCATCACGTTCAGCTCCAGCTGACCGTGTTCTGCAGCAGCAGCGACGCATGCATCGTTGCCAAAGACCTGGAAGCAGACCTGGTTCACCATCTCCGGAATCGACGGGTTGACCTTCCCCGGCATGATGGACGAGCCAGGCTGAACGGCGGGAAGACGAATCTCGTCCAGTCCGGTGCGCGGTCCACTGGCGAGCAGACGAAGATCGCTCGCGATCTTGCTCAAATCGACGGCCAGAACTTTCAGCTGCGCGCTGAACGCGGCGACGTCGCCCATGCTCTGCATCAGCTGGATGCGGTCCTGACCCTCGCGCAGCTCGACCTTCGCCGACTGGCGGAGATGTTTCACCATCAGAGCTGGGTATTCGGCCTCGACGTTGACGCCGGTTCCGACGGCGCTGCCGCCGATTCCCAGATCGCGCAGGTAGTCCGCTGCCTCGACGACGCGCTTGAGACCGCGGCGGAGTGAGCCCGCGTACGCATCGAGCTCCTGACCCAGCCGGATCGGCATCGCATCCTGAAGGTGGGTGCGGCCCGATTTCAAAACGTCATCGAACTCCTTGCCTTTTTTCTCGAATTCCCTGGCCAATCCGTCGAACGCTTTCTCGAAGGGACCGAGCTCGGTCAGGCAAGCGAGGCGAATAGCCGTCGGAATCACGTCGTTGGTCGACTGCGCCATGTTGACGTGATCGTTCGGATGCACCGGCGAGTATGCACCCCGCTTCGAGCCAAGAATCTCGTTGGCGCGATTGGCGAGGAACTCGTTGATGTTCATGTTGTGCGACGTGCCCGCGCCCGCCTGATAAACGTCGACGACGAAATGCTCGCGGTGCTTGCCAGCGAGAACCTCGTCGGCAGCTTTGACGATCGCGTCGGCGAGCTTCGGGTCGAGTCGTCCGGTCTCCTTGTGCGTGAGCGCCGCCGCCCGCTTGATCCGAACCGTGGCGTCGACGAAGGCTGGCAACGGTCTCAATCCGCTGATCGGGAAGTTCTGCACGGCACGAAGAGTCTGGACGCCGTACAGCGCTTCGGCGGGAACCTCGAGGCTGCCCAACGGATCCTTTTCAGTGCGAGTCTGGTCGCTCATCGTCGTTGCTTAAGATCGGGGTTAACGGCCCACGATGCGAGCAGTACCGTTCAAAAACGGGTTTGTGAGTCGCTCCTCGCCAATCGTCGTTTCGACACCGTGACCGGGATAAACGATGGTATCGGGCGGGAGCTGGGCGAGTTTTTCGAGAGTGGCAGCCAGCTGCGGCGGATTGGAAAATGGCAGATCGGTACGACCAATGGATCCGGCGAACAGGCAGTCTCCAACCAGCGCTATTCCATCGCCGTGAATCACCACATGTCCCGGCGCGTGCCCGGGCGCGTGCATCACCGTCATCTCGCGGTCTCCAACTTTCACGGTCTGCCCATCAGCGAACTCGCGATCAGGCGCCGGCGGCTCCTCGAATGGGAGGCCATACACCTCCGCCTGGCGTGACGCTGCATCGTAAAGCCGGCGTTCCAGCGGATGGAGATAGATCGGCACGTCCCATTTGCGTTTTATTGACGCGATAGCACCGACGTGATCCACGTGCGCGTGGGTGACCCAGATCGCATCGAGCTCGGTGCCCGATCGGTTGATCGCCTCCACCAACCGCTCTCCCTCGCTGCCCGGATCGACGATCACCGCGCGATTGGTGCGGTCATCCACCAGTAAGTAGCAATTCTCCTGAAAGGCGCCGACAGTGATCGTTTGGACGTTCACGGCGCCAGGATCAGGTATAACCGCCGCCGCTTATGTGCGAAGCCTCGAGCGCCTCGCGCACCGCCTCGTTCGATCCTTCGCGCTCCATCTCCTTGAAGCGGGAGATGTATTTGTCAGCCGCGATCGCGGCCGTTGTCGCGTCGCCTGACGCAGTCGTGACCTGTCTCGTCAGCTGAGCGCGCAGGTCGCCGGCGATGAACAATCCGGGAATCGATGACATCATCGCCGCATCAGTGAGGACGTAGCCCATGACGTCGTGGTCGAAATGGCCGGCGATGACGCCGGTGTTGGGGCGGAACCCGATGAAAATGAACAGGCCGTTTGCCGCGAGGAACTTGCGCTCGTTCGTCACCAGGTTGTGCAGACGCAGCCCCTTCATTCCCTCCTGGGGATCGCCGTCGACTCTCTCGACGATCGTGTCCCAGATCACTTCGATCTTCGGATTGTCGAAGATGTGCTTCTGCAGAATCGTCGACGCTCTGAATTCGTGGCGCCGATGGATCAAGTACACCTTCGTTGCGTAGCGAGTCAGGAAGTCCGCTTCCTCACAGGCTGCGTCGCCGCCGCCAACCACGGCCACGATCTGCTGCTTGAAGAACGCCGCGTCGCAGATGGCACAGTAGGAGACGCCTTTCCCGGCGTACTCCAGCTCGCCGGGGACACCGAGCTTGATGGGGGTTCCCCCCGCCGTCACGATCACGGCCGGTGACCTGAAGATCTCTGCCTTATCGGTCTCGGTGTGGAAGTAGCCGTCGTCCATCTTCGTGACCGACGTCACTCCGGTCGTCTCGAAGAACTCCGCCCCGAATTGCTTGGCGTGCGCCGCGAATTTCTCGGCCAGCTCGTAGCCGAGAATCTTCGGGAAGCCGATTACGTCGTCGAGGTACTCTGTATTGAGCAGCTCCCCGCCCGGAAATCCGCGCTCCAGCACCGCGGTGCGGAGCATCGCTCGCCCGGTATAAAGGGCGGCGGTCATGCCGGCAGGTCCGGCGCCAACTATTACAACGTCATATTCACGCGCTTTCGCCAAACAAATCACCCGTAATGAGAACAGACTTCTTGATGCTCACGCGCGAAATATAACGGGCGCGTCGAGTGGCTTCGCGCGATCAAGTGCGAACGTGACGTCCGCCGTCGACGATTAGCGTCTCGCCAGTCACGTAATCCGCGCTGAGCAGGTACAAGACCGCTTGCGCCACGTCATCGGGGCTTCCAATTCGCCCCAGCGGTGTTGTACTGGTGAGCTTGTCGGCGAGGTCCTGCGTCCAGCCCTCGGGCAGCAGCACTGCTCCGGGTGCGATAGCGTTGACGCGAATCCTGGGAGCCAGGGCGTGAGCGAGACCACGCGTCATCTGGACTATGCCCGCCTTTGTAATCGCATGCGGGATGTAGTTGCGCCATGCCTCGAAAGCGGCCAGATCGGCGATGTTGACGATCGCCCCGCCTTTCTTTTCCATCACCCGAGCGGCGGCCTGAGAAAGGAAGAAGGGCGCGCGCAGGTTGAGCGCAAACATCGCGTCCCAGTCCTCCACCAGAACTTCTCCGACCGGCGTGCGGAGCATGACTGCCGCCGAGTTCACGAGGACGTCGAGACCACCGAACACTTTGTTGGTGTGCTCGATGAGTCGCGGTCCAGTCGCGGGATCCGTGAGATCACCGGGGAGAGTACGCGCATCGCCTCCCGCAGCAATTATTTCTTCGGCGGCCTGACGCGCGCCCTTCTCAGAGCCCGCGTAGTGAACGCCTACCCGCATTCCCGCTTTGCCCAGTGCCAGCGCGATCACCCGGCCGACGCGCGTACCGGCGCCGGTCACCAGGGCGACGCGACCGTCTAGCTCCACCTAGCGATCCTCACCGTTCGACGCTGATGCGAGCGCCGCCAGCTTCTCGTCCTGTTTGTCGAGCCACTCGACCGGAACGTTCATGACCCCGAGGCGGCGGGGACCATCCGAGGCACCGTGCCAGTCCGACCCACCACTCTGCACCAGACCAAAAAACTCCGACAGCGCCTGGAGCCGCTTTACGTCTTCGGGAGAGTGACTGGGATGTTTTACCTCGACGCCGTCGAGACCAGCCTCGATCAACGGCTCCAACCTATCTCGTCGCCCGCCATCGCCGGGGTGAGCCCAGATCGCGAGCGCGCCGGCTTCGTGCGCGAAGCGAATCGCATCCTCGATCGACAGGCGTGTCTTCGGTACGAAAGCGGCGCCAGCCGCGCCAAGGTATCTCATGAAAGCATCTCGAAAATCGTGGACGGCGCCGCGCGCTATCAGCGCTCGCGCCACGTGCGGTCTGCCGACCGAGCCGCCGTTTGCCTGAACCAGAACTTCGTCGAGGGTTATCTCGATGCCAAGCGAGTTCAGTTTCTCGACAATTTTCTGCGCCCGCGTGAGTCGCAAGGACCGCAGCTCGCTGAGCCGCTTCTCGAGTGCGTCCAGTTGCGACACATGCAGCGCCAGCACATGAACTTCGTGGTCGTCCAGGAAGGCGCTCAGCTCGACGCCCGCTATCACCCGCACCCCAAGACTCTCACCGGTTGATCTGGCAGCAGGAATTCCATTGATAGTGTCGTGATCGGTGAGCGCGATGGCGACGAGGCCGCAGCGTTGCGCTGCTTCGATCACTTTCTCGGGAGGAAGTACTCCGTCAGAGGCAGTGGAGTGCGTGTGCAGATCTACGAATGCCGCCCGCGTCGGGCTCGCACTCGCACTCACCGCGCGTAACCGGCCTCAGGCGATGTAAAGCTCGGCTGCGACTGTTCGAACAGCTCCTTCAGCTGCGTCTCTGAAAGCTCGGCGAACGCCTGCTCGCGCGAGCGAGTTCCCTGCGGTGAATAACGTGTGACGCGTACTTCGCGGTTGTTGCCGGCGCCGCGCGAGAACATCAACGCGTACTCGTCCTGGGTGTACTGCGTGATGTAACCCGACGGGTAGACCTCCCATTTCTGGCCGCCGACCTCGAGCGAGCGGGCCGGCATTAAATCTCGATCTCCTGATAGACACGGGACGGATCGAGCGTTTTGTGCGGCGCATTGGCGTGCGCGACGGTGAGAGTCTGCTCGTCGTCGGCTTCGGTGAACTCCACGAACGCGCCTGGCAGAGCCGTTTCCTCGAACACCCAGAAGCGGCAGTTCGCCGCCGCGTAATGGGAGCGCAGCGTCTTCAACCGCTTGGTGTAGTTGGCGCGCTCGGCAGTCGGAACGGTCGAGCGTTGTATGGTCAGTGCCTTGGGCATCTTAGAGTCCGGTCTCCGGAAATGTTTCTATCGTTTTCTTGAGGAAGGCGAGGAACTGATCGGCGATTGCACCATCGATGATGCGGTGATCGAAGGAGATTGAAAAATACGCGCAAGTGCGGATCGCGATCGTATCCTCCCCATCGGCGCCCGGCAGAATCTTGGGCCGCTTCTCGATCGCTCCAACGCCAAGTATCGCCACCTGTGGCTGATTGATGATGGGAGTGCCCATCAACGATCCGAAGACGCCCGGATTGGTGATGGTGAAAGTTCCTTCCTGCACTTCTTCGGGCGACAGCTTCTTCGCGCGCGCCCGCGCGGCCAGGTCGTTCAGTGCGCGGGTGATGCCCGATAGCGAGAGATCATCCGCGTGCTTGATCACCGGAACGATTAGACCCCAATCGAGCGCGACGGCCACCCCGATGTTGATCTGCTTTCTGTAAATGATGTTCGTGCCGGCCACGGAGGAGTTCATCACCGGGAATGCCTGCAGACCCTGCGTCACCGCTTTGATGATGAAGGGCATGTAGGTGAGCTTCTGACCGGTAGCGGCCTCGAACTCCGCGCGCTTGCTGGCGCGAATGCGCGCAACGCGCGTAAAGTCGATCTCGGTGAACGAGGTAACGTGCGCCGACGTGTGTCGCGATGCCACCATGTGCTCGCTAATGAGCGCGCGCATCTTGGACATCCGCTCGAACCGTTGCCGGCGCACCGGATTCGATGAAGCCGAGTATGTCACGCTTGGTCACGCGACCGGCGACACCGGTACCATGGAGCGAGGAGATGTTCACTCCGTGCTCAGCGGCAATTTTGCGTACGAGGGGCGAGGACTTCGTGCGCACGCGATCCTCGAAGGAATTCCCGTTGCCGGCGTGTGATGCGGCGATGGCGGGTGCGGGAGGCTGCTGACGGACTGGCGTTGATGGCGCGGTAACTTCCCGTTGGGGGGCCGGCGGTGCTCCGGGAGTCGGCTTTGCCCCGGCCTGCGCAAGGGCACTCGGCACCGGAGCCGATGTACCAGCGCCGCTTGGTGCCGGCTCCGCTTTCCCGACGACCGCGCCTTTTTCCGTCTCCAGCCGCGCGACCACGGTCTGGACCGCAACCGTCTCGCCTTCCTTCACGATTATCTCGGCGAGCACCCCGGCGGCCGGCGCAGGAATCTCTGCGTCGACTTTATCCGTCGATATCTCGAAGATCGGCTCGTCGCGCTTGACCTCGTCGCCCACTTTCTTCAACCACTTGGAAAGCGTGCCCTCGGCAATCGACTCGCCCATCTGCGGCATGATGATGTCTACTCGCGCCACCGCTACTCCTGGTTACTTGTTCGGCCGGCTATTCAGCCGCCCCAATGCCAGAACGGGCAGCGTGACCGCTCCGAGAAGCGCTCCAACACCAGCATACATCCACCAATTGCATGCCGGAAGCCCCTCTGGCGGCCGACATCCCTGCGCACTTCCAACGAACTTCGCCACCAGCACCGCGATCATTCCGCCGCTGAAAAACCCTGCCACTGTTGTGATGCAACCAACGCCAATGTTGCGTGCGATCATCTCGCCGCGCTCGAGCTCTGGCGGCGGTGAGGAGGCCATCAGTAAGCGGCAAGCCTCCTCAGCGCAACAACGATGTCCGAAGTCTGTGGCAAAACGTAATCCTCGAGCGGAGGAGAATAAGGCAACGGAACGTCCGCCGCCGTTACGCGCAGAATCGGCGCGTCCAGCCACTCGAACGCGCTTTCATTAATGCGAGCGGTGATTTCACCCGCGATACCACCGGTGCGCGTGTCCTCATGTACGATCAGCACCCGATTCGTTTTCTTTACCGTGCCGACGATGGCTTCGTCGTCCATGGGGAGGAGCGTCCTCAGATCGAGCACTTCTACCGACACACCGTCTTCCTTCTCGACTTGCTCCGCAGCTTCCAGTGCCTTCCACACCGTCGCCGCGTAAGTGATGATCGAGATGTCATTCCCTTCTCTTGCGACCCTCGCTTTGCCGATCGGCGTCAAGTGATCGCCGCCCGGCAATTCTTCCTTGATTCTTCGATACAGGTACTTGTGCTCAAAGTAGAGGACGCAGTCCTCGTCACGAATTGCTGATTTCAGCAATCCTTTGGCGTCGCTCGCGGTCGCCGGATACACCATTTTCAGGCCGGGGGTGTGCAGAAACGCGGCTTCCGGGTTCTGCGAGTGAAACGGCCCGCCCCGCACGTATCCACCACTCGGTCCGCGCACCACCATTGGACACGGCAGCATCGCCCGATACCGAGCCGTGGCCACGTAGTTCGTGAGGATGTCGTAACCGGTCGAGATGAAATCGATGAACTGCATCTCGCAAACCGGACGCATGCCCATATGCGCAGCGCCCGCTGCTGCTCCAATGATCGCCGCCTCCGAGATCGGGGTGTCGATCACGCGCTCGGCGCCGTACTTCGCCATCAATCCCTCGGTGACCTTGAACGCTCCGCCGTAGGCCCCGATGTCCTCGCCAAGGCAGAACACGTTTTGGTCCCGATCCATTTCCTCGAACAGCGCCTCGCGAATCGCCTCGAGATAGGTGACCTCAGACATCGTGGGTCCCCCAGCTCGACGGACGCTCGTGAACGTCAACGGCCGATTTGATTCCCTCGCGGAACCAGAGCGGCGAAAGCGCCGGCGGATCCGCATAGATCCCAATCAAGGCATCGCGCGGATCGGGCATTGGCGACGCTTCGGCCTCGTCCGTCGCAATGTCGATCTCCTCCGTCACACGCGCGTCGATACTCGCTAGTTCCGACTCTTCGAAATCTTCGTCCAGCAATCGCTTGATGTAGCGATCGATCGGATCGTTCTCCGCCGCCCAGCGATCGATCTCGCCAGCCGGTACGTAGGACTGATTGTCGTGCTCGGCGTGGCCTTTTCGGCGGTACGTCATCAACTCGATAAGCGTGACACCGCCGCCACCGCGCGCCCGGTCGACGGCGCGCTTCGTCACTTCATAGGTCGCGATGACGTCGTTGCCATCTGCTCGCTCGCCGACAACGCCATAACCGATTGCCTTATCCACGAGCTGGCGCGCCGCGGTCTGGTTGCTCAGCGGCGTCGAGTACGCGTAGCCGTTGTTCTCGACGATCACCACGAGGGGGCACCGCTGCACCGCGGCGAAGTTGATTCCCTCGTGAAATGCGCCGGTCGAAGTCGCGCCATCGCCAACGTAGACGAGCCCGACGCGATCCTGTTTTCGCATCTTGAAGGAAAGGGTGACACCGGCCATCACCGGCACCATGTCGCCGAGGTGCGAGATCTGCCCGATGAATCCTCGCACCAGGTCGCCGTAGTGGATGTTGAGCTCGCGACCGCGCGTGGGCGAGTCGCCCTTCGCCATGTACTGCTTGATGATCTCGGTTGGCTTCGCGCCCTGGACCAGCATCGATCCGAGGTTGCGGATGAGCGGCGACAGCACGTCTCCCTTCGATCGATCGAGCGCATAGGCGCTGCCGACAGCGTCAGCCTCCTGACCGAGCGAGCGGAACAAGCCGCCGACTACTTTCGTCTGGCGATACAGGTTGACCAGCCGCTCTTCGAGCGAGCGGGTGAGTCGCATGTAGTAGTAGAGCTCCAGCCTTTGCGCTCGAGAGAGATCACCGCTCTGACCCGCGGGCGTCAGCTTTGTCGGCTTGGACGCGGCAGCTGTCGACCGCGCCATTTAGTACGCCGCTTCGATGCGGTGTCGCGGGTCGCCCGCCTTGTGAAGGGCGACGAAAAACTTCTTCGCATTGCGATCGAGTCGACTCTCCCCGGTTTGGTCAGTCGAAACTTCTACAAACGTGTAGTGGCCGCCTTCCTTGCGCACTCCCAGCTGCAGTGTCCCGAGATCGCCCGCGAAAGTGCGCGACCGAGCGGTGTGTCCGCTCCGCTCCATGCCAATTTCCGGAAAGAATTCATCGGCAATTCGGAGCACATCCACCGGAACGAGCTGGGTTCTGAAAAAGTGTCGCATGCTGCTCGTCAGGTACCAGGCTCAGTCGCTGGTCGTACTGTCTGAATCCAGTCTACCCTCTCCAGTGGCTTGTGCGGATCCTTCTCGGCCCGGAATTGTATCGCCGCCGCCCAGTCTCCCGTCGTGGGATAGAACAGCCTTCCGGAATAAGTACCCAGCTCCTTCTCTTTCTTGAAGCCGTCGTTGGTACTCGCCCGGTCGGCGCTGGTGGCGAAGATTCTCCCCTCTCCAGTCTCGATCGGCTGCTTGGTCTTCTTGTCTATCACTACCACTCGGTACAGCGCAGGCTCGAGCGCGCGGGGCGGCTTTGGATCAACCGTCACGCGAAACTCGTAGGTGTCAGACCAGAGACGCGTTCCCTCGGGAGCCGAACCGCAGCCCGCGAGCGAAAGGCCAAGCAGGGTGACTGCTCCCAGACGGCCCAGCCTCACGCGTAGTACTCCAGGCCGAGGTGCGTGATCTGGTCTTCGCCCATCAGATGCCGCAACGTATTCTTCAGTTTCGTCTGCTGAATGAACAGATCGTGCTCCGGCTGCAGACCTGGCGCCGCCATTGGGCTCTTGTAGTAAAAGGATAGCCATTCCTGAATCCCCTTCATTCCCGCGCGGTGGGCGAAATCGGAGAACAGGGCGAGATCGAGCACGATCGGAGCCGCGAGGATGGAATCGCGGCAGAGGAAATTGATCTTGATCTGCATCGGGTAATTCATCCAGCCGACGATGTCGATGTTGTCCCAGCCTTCCTTGTTGTCGCCGCGCGGCGGGTAGTAGTTGATGCGCACGACGTGCGAGAAGTCTTTATACAAGTCCGGATAGAGCTCGGGCTGCAGGATCGTGTGCAGGACGCTGAGCTTGGACTCCTCCTTGGTCTTGAACGACTGCGGATCGTCCAGCACTTCACCGTCCCGGTTACCGAGGATGTTGGTGGAGTACCAACCGGTGAGCCCCAGCATGCGCGCCTTCAGGCCAGGCGCGACGATCGTCTTCATCCACGTTTGGCCAGTCTTGAAATCCTTGCCGGAGATTGGAACGCCACGATCCTGCGCCAGCTTCAGCAGCGCGGGAGTATCGACGCAGAGATTGGGCGCGCCGTTGGCGAAAGGAATCCCTTCCATGATCGCCGCGTAGGCGTAGAGCATCGATGGCGCTATCGCGTCGTCGTTCTTCTCCATCGCCTTCTCGAACTGCTCTATCGTCGCGTGCTGCGGGCCGGCTTTAATGAAAATCTCGGTCGAAGCGCACCAAACGATGACGATGCGGTCGCACTTGTTGCGCGCCTTGAAGTCGCGGATGTCCTGTCGCAGCTGCTCGGCGAGATCCCGCTTCGTCTTCCCCTTCTTCACGTTGGTGCCGTGGATGCGGGTGACGTACTTGTTGTCGAACACGGCGGGCATCGGCTTGATCGCGCGCAGAAAATCGGAGATTGGGTCGATGTCGCGGTCCTCGAGTACGCCGGCTTTTTTCGCGGCCGTCAGCGCATCATCCGGAATTGGATCCCAGGCGCCGAATACGATGTCGTCCAGCTTTGCCAGCGGAACGAACTCCTTGATCAGCGGCGCGCGCTTGTCCGTTCTCTTGCCGAGGCGGATAGTCGCCATCTGGGTTAGGGAGCCGACCGGCTTGGAGTGACCGCGCCGAATGCTCTCCACACCAGCCATGAAGGTGGTAGCGACAGCGCCAAGTCCCGGTGTCAGAATTCCGAGCCGGCCAGTCGCCGGTGCTATCGATTTAGGTGGAGCACCAGAAGGAGATCTGGAGGGGGCCAATTTCTTTCTCCGTTGATTACGATTGCGCTCGGCGCGACGCCGGCATCGCCGCTTTTGACGCGGGGGGGTTGGAAGCTGGATCGTTGATTATTCGAATCGGTTTCGAGTCCATCTGCTTGGTGGCGCGATAGACGAACGCGATTCGCTGCACCGCCGTAATCCACGCGGTGACCGTCAGGAGGATGATGATTCCCATCAACACCCACCCATGCCATAACAAGCCAAAGAGCGACTGCGGCACCGAGAGGAGAACCATCCGCTCGGGACGTTGCATTACTCCCACCTTGGCGTCGATGCCGAGCGCTTCTGCGCGGGCGCGCGTGTAGGAGATGAGGAACGTTCCAACGATGCACACCAGACAAGCCACCACCATGTAGAGGTTGCGGTGCACTGCATTTGTGGCGTAGAAGAAGGCGAGCCCAGCCATAAGGGCTCCATCTGCCACCCGGTCAAGGGTCGAGTCATAGAAGGCGCCGAACACGCTCGACCGCCCAGTGCGCCGGGCGACTTGGCCGTCGGCGACGTCGAAGAATGCAGTCACGTTCATGATCCAGCCCGCGGTCATGATGTGGCCGGTGGCGTAGACAATGCTTGCTGCGATCGTGATCAGCGTTCCAACGGTGGTGATTGTGTTGGGGCTGACGTTTTTCCGCGCGAGTAGGCTGATCGCCGGCTCCAGGGCGCGAAGAGTTGCTTTCTTTACGTAATCGGTCGGTTGTTTTACGTAATCTGTGCGAGTTGGCATTCAGCTCAGGCCGGCGTTAAGCAGCAGCCGACTTGCCGGCTCACCGGCTGGCGGCAGAAAAAAGGGCCGGCGTGCAGCGCACGACAGCCCAGTAAAATTAAGTCCTTCAACGATCTATTTCTACCCTAACTGCCGAGACACATGTTCGTCGTCACGGTAGGCGCCACTCGTACATCGTCGTGGCGAGCGTGACGTTGTTCTTGGTGTAGGTGCGCGTGCCATCAACGGTGACCGCGCGGAGGTTGACCGTGGAACCAGCAGGTATTCCGGAAACCGGAATGTGCTCGACGCTGTTCGCCGCGACCTGCTTCAGAAAAATGTCGTTCGTCCCGCTAACGACGTAAACGTTGACTGCCTGACTCAGGTTGTTCGTCACGTGGAGCGCGACATCGGTGGTCGGCTCAGGGCCGGTGCGCACTTCAACCTGCCGCCCGCCGCACGCCGCGAGCACCAGCATCGACAGCGAGACCATGAGAACGCGCATGCTGTTCCTCCACACGTAGGGTGATTGATCAGACAGGCGATAACGTGCAAGAGATATGCTTGAGGTGGGAACTAGCAGCTGCAACTGAACGGGTGCAGTTTAGGATCTGCAACGCAAGAGTTGCCAGTTCTCGCGCGGGTTCAGTTGCAGTTATTTGTATATCAGGTACTGCCTCGTCCTCTCCCTGAACGCGTACGCCGCTTTGTACTCCCGATCGATGAGCACATCCGGGTCGTCGCCGCGCAGCAATGCTTCACGGTCGGATGGCGATCCAAACCTCAGATCGAAATCGCGGTCACGAATCGTCAGCCTCGTTCCAGCAGTCCTGCGGATCGCCCAGAGCACGCTCGCACCGACGCGCGCTGCCTGGAGCGCGCTGCGATTGATGACGACGATCCTGATGCCTGGAATGGTCTGACCGCCGTATTTCCCATCCGTGGGCGACTGCGGTGTGAAACTCTCGGCGTAAAAACGCACGCCCGGTATTTCACGGTCGCGCAGAATTGCAACGGTCGCCGCCGCGTTCAACCACGGCGCCCCGACGCGTTGAAACGCTTCGGGCGTTCCGCGTCCAACGGAAAGATTCGTCGCCTCGAACGCGACCAGTCCCGGATAGAG
Organism: Gemmatimonadota bacterium; assembly: GCA_003221805.1. Taxonomy (GTDB): domain Bacteria; phylum Gemmatimonadota; class Gemmatimonadetes; order Gemmatimonadales; family Gemmatimonadaceae; genus UBA4720. Next base: position 3,693 of record QHUA01000101.1, on the reverse strand, counting down.
CATCGCACTCTGCAGCGATGGCATGTTGGGCGATGGTTTCACCCACGGCAGTCCGCTCAGATCAAACCACACATCGCGTCTCCAGCCCTGGGCCGGGACGACATGCAAGTTCGCGCGAATCTTGAGCACGTCGTTGAAGTAGAGTGCGAGCTCTCCAATCGTCATGCCGTGGCGGAGCGGCATTGGCCACAGCGCGTACGCCTGTCCCGGACGACCCGGCGCTGGATCTTCCGGGTTCGCCAGAGAGCTGTCGAGCAGCGGACCCTCGATGATGTAGCCCGTAATCGGGTTCGGCCTGTCGAGAACGATGAACGGTTTTTGCAGCCGCGCAGCGGCGCGCATCGAATAGATCATCGCTCCGACGTAAGTCCAGGTGCGCGTGCCGATGTCCTGAAGGTCGAATACCAGCGCATCCAACCCGCGCAGGATGCTGTCGGGAGGCGCCATCGTCTGCTGCCCGTACAGAGAGAAAACCGGCACTCCGCTCTTCGGGTCGACTGTGTTCGGGATGTTGGAAACGTCTTCCGTTCCGCGCAGCCCGTGCTCGGGTGAAAAGAGCTGGACGAGATTCACCTTCGCGTCGCGCGCTCTCTTGTCCCGGAGAAGATCGATGTCCGACGTCCCGTTTTCGTTGATGCCGGTCTGATTGGTGAGCAGACCGATGCGCTTGCCGCGAATCAGATCAATGCTGTCGCTCAGCAGCACGGAGATGCCTGGCCTGACCCTGGCTTCGGCGAGCGCGGAGGTGGGGTCGATCTGCTTGCTGACGACGACACAGCCGCCGCAGATTGCGGGTAGCACTGCGAGCAACCGATGGTATCGCTTCATCAATGTTAGTCCGGTAAGTTGTCTGGTGAGTGGTACCAAATGATACACTCTTGCGTCCTTGTACGTTGACCGACGCGAGCGGACAGTTCGAAACGCAAACGTCTTGCCTGGCCACCTCAAT
>QHUA01000101.1:0-2499 GCA_003221805.1 Gemmatimonadota bacterium | reverse complement strand
AACGTCATGACCGATGTCGAGTTCGCCGAGATACGCTATAGCGGCAAACCGGCGGCGGTACTGCGCGGCTTCCGGGCTCTATACCTCGCTCTGCCGATAAACCTCATCATCCTCGGCTGGGTCACGCGGGCCATGATCAAGATTCTCACTATCTCGCTCGGCCTGCACGACGTGAGGCTCCTCGGCATGAACATCTCCGGACAGGTTGTGGCGGTGGCGATTTGCTTCATCATCACCGTCGCTTACTCGGCCGGCGCTGGAATGTGGGCGGTTCTGTGGACCGATCTTGTTCAGTTCGTGATCAAAATGACGGCGGTCATCATCCTTGCGGTCTACGCCGTACGCGCGGTCGGCGGAATGGATGCGCTCAAAGCTGGCCTGGCCACGCACTTTGGCGATTCCAGCGCTGCTCTCTCGGTGCTGCCCATTCGCGTCGGTGAGAACGGGATCGAGGCGTATCCATGGATGCCGCTGATCGCACTGGGCGTGTTTCTCTCCGTTCAATGGTGGGCTGCGTGGTACCCTGGGGCTGAGCCCGGCGGCGGCGGCTACGTTGCGCAGCGAATCTTCTCTTCGAAGACCGAGAAGGACGGCGTCCTCGCCACGCTCTTCTTCAACGTCGCGCATTACGCGATACGTCCCTGGCCATGGATCATCACCGGCCTCTGCACGGTCATCCTCTATCCGGGCGGAATCGGCCCGACGCACGATCACGAAGCCGCATACGTTCAGGCGTTCGTGGATCTGCTGCCCACTCCGTGGCGTGGGGTCATGATGGCCGGTTTCGCTGCCGCGTACATGTCGACTGTAGGAACCCAGCTCAATTGGGGCGCGTCGTACCTCGTCAACGATTTCTACAAGCGGTTCGTCAACCGTACCGCGACAGAGAAGCATTACGTCGCCGTGTCGCGCATGGCAACCGTGTTTCTGTTCCTTGCGTCGGCCCTCGTCACGATGCAGCTCAGCACGATCGAGGGCGCATGGAAGTTCCTGTTGGCTCTCGGATCTGGTACCGGCCTGGTGCTGATTCTCCGCTGGTACTGGTGGCGTATCAATGCGTGGAGCGAGATCAGCGCCATGACGGCTTCCTTCATCGTATCGCTAGCGGCGATCAGTATCATCAAGCCCCGCTTCCCCGACGGCGATTTTAGGGGTGACGCGTGGGTCATGCTCGTTACCGTAGCCATTAGTACGGTCGTCTGGTTAGTAGCGACCTTTGTCACCGCACCAGAGCCTGAGGCCATGCTACAGAGCTTCTACAGGCGGGTTAGACCGGGCGGTCCTGGCTGGGCGGGGGTCTCGGAGCGAGCAGGCTACGGGCGAGAAGGAATTCCGGGTGGAGCGTTGGCGTGGACAAACTGGATCGCCGGAATCGTAGCAGTGTACTCCACATTGTTCGGCATTGGGAAGTTAGTGCTTGGCGACATGGCTCAAGGACTCGTGATGCTGGGCATAGCCGTCGTAGCCTTCGGCTGGATAGCCAGATCGTTCAGGGAGGAGCGGGCGATCGCACTACCAGCGGTGAGTGAAGTAGCCTAAATTCAAGCAGTACTGGAGGATAAATGTCCGTTTCGTCACAGCCTGAAATCGAGCTAACCGTCACGCCCAACGCTGGCGTCGAGGTCAAGAAGTTTATGGATGCCGAGGCAGTCACCGCCGAGGAAGGCGGATTGCGCGTCAGCGTCCAGCCCGGCGGCTGCAGTGGCTTCAAATACAGCCTAGTCATCGAAGACCGGGCCGCCGAAGACGATCTCGTCCTTCCAGGCGGCGGATTCAACGTCTTTGTTGATCCGTTCAGCGCGCAGTACCTGAACGGCGTCACGATCGATTACGTCACCTCGATGCAGGGCTCTGGATTCACGTTCAAGAATCCGAATTCCACCGGCGGTTGCGGCTGCGGAAGCTCATTCTCTGCGTAGAGCCGCTGCTGGCCAGCAGGACAAATCGAGGGCGGTGAAATGAAGACAAATTTCACCGCCCTCGATTTTATTGTACTGGTCGCATACCTCATCGCGACCACTCTCCTCGGAATCTGGCTCGGCCGCAACCAGAAAGATTCCAAAGATTACTTCGTCGCCGGCCACCGGATTCCGTGGTGGGCGGTTTTGTTTTCTGTCGTTGCGACTGAGACGAGCGCGCTGACGTTCATCAGCATACCAGGTCTCGCCTACACGACGAATCTTGGATTTCTGCAGATCGCAGCCGGATATCTGATCGGGCGGATCGTCGTCGCGTACACCCTTCTCCCGCGCTACTACCAGGGCGACCTCGTCACCGCTTACGCACTCCTCGAGAAACGATTCGGGGTCGGCACGCGGCGCTTTGCATCGGTCGTGTTCATGGTCACGCGCGCCTTCGCCGATTCGGTGCGGGTCTTCGCCACCGCCATCCCAATCGCGCTGATCCTCGGACCGACAGTCCCACAGCAATACGTGATGCCTGTCGCAATCCTTGTCCTCGGCGCGCTAACGCTCATCTATACCTATCACGGTGGAATGC
>QHUA01000100.1 GCA_003221805.1 Gemmatimonadota bacterium | reverse complement strand
CGAGAACGACTCGCAGCTTATCCGAGGCGAGCATCATCGCCACGCTGGAGCCGGTGAGCTTTGCCAGCATCTCAGTGTGACCGGGAAAATCGAAACCGCCCTCAAGCAGCGCAGCTTTGTCAATTGGGCCCGTCACTATGCCCTGCACATCCCCTTCGATCGCCAGTTTGACGGCGCACTCGATAGCGAGACCGCTCAGCTCTCCTGCCTGCGCTGCGCCGCCACCGTTCGTCCACTTTCCGATCGACTCGGCGACTGGCACGCCGCATCCCTCGGGGCCAACCACCACAACGTCACAGCGCTCGCTGATCCGTGGGTCAGCGAGCGCTTTGATGACGATCTCTGGTCCAATCCCGCGGGGATCCCCGACGGTCATGGCAAGACGCACTTTCACCTTCTACATCCTGATTGACACGTACGTCTTCTTTCGCAGCTCGTCCAGCAATTGCCTGATCGAGCGCTCCTCTGAAAGCTGCGCGCGAATCTGATCGCGTATCTCGCTTTGATTGTACTCGCCGGCGTCGGTTGCCGTAACGACCTGAAGGACGGCGAACTTTGGTTGGCCACGCGGATTCGCGAGCTGGAACGGATTGGTAATGGCCCCCGCCTTCGCATTGGCGAGCGCAGCGGAGTACGAGGCCGGCAACGAATCGCGCGGGAATGGCTGCAGCACGCCCTTCTCTTCCGTCGGGTCGTGGTGCTTCGCCACCAGCGTGTCGTACGGAACACCACGACGCCACTGGGTGGCAACGCTGTCCGCTTCGACCTTTGCCGCCGCGACATCAGTCGAGTCGATCAGTGGAGCGATCAGGATATGGCGAGCTTTTACCTCCGCCGACTGAACGCGATCGACTCGAATGATGTGGTAGCCGAACGCGGTCTCGATGACCGGGCTCACTTCTCCAGGCCTAAGGGCAAACATCATTTGTTCGAACTCTGGAACGAGTCCGCTGCCGCGGCGATTCCAGCCGAGGTCGCCTCCGAGCTGTTTGGTTCCGGGGTCCATGGACTCGCGCTTGGCGATTTGCTCGAAGTCGCCACCCTTTCTGATCTCGGCGAGCAGTGAATCGGCGCGCGCTCTTGCCTTTGCCTTGGCGGCGGCAGACGCGTGGGGGGCGACGATGATCTGTCGGAACGTCACCGTCGCGGGACGCTTCTGCAGATCGGAGCGGCTCTTCTCGAACGCAGCGGTCACTTGTTCATCACTGACGTTGACGGGCTTTGCCTGCTTGCGCAGCTCGGCAAACGCCTTCTGCTGGAGATTCTGACGCCGATATTGCTCGATGAGTCCTTTGCGATATTCCTCGGGCGTGCCGAGCCCCGATTTGCGGAGCTCGTTCCGATACTCCTCGTCGGAGCCGAACTGCGCGCGGGCCTGCTTGATCTGTCGATCAGCTCCGGCAGTGATGTCAGCGTCCGTTACCTCGAGCTTCATCTCCTTGGCTTTCTGGACGAGAATCTCTTCGTCGACGAGGTCGCCAAGGACGGAGCGAGCCAGCGCAGCCTGAGCGGCAGAGTCTGCGGGAAGCTGCAGGCCCTGAGCGCGCCTTTGATTGATGGCGGTAAGAACATCACTCCAGAGGAGCGGCTGATCGCCGATGATCGCGACGACACGATCGATCGGCAATGAGGGCGGAACGTTGCTCGTGGCAGCTGCCGGGATCTGCGCGGCGAGGCTCAACGGAGCGATCGCAGCGGCAAGAATGAATCGCTTTATCATCTACGCTCTTACCCCTTCGCCGAAGGCTGGTTCAATCACTTTTTGCCGCCCCGGGTAGTTGAAGAAGCCGACGGCGGCGTCGAGCTCGCTGCCGGTGTGCGCGGCTGCTGGAGTCCGAATGGCACCGCAGTTTGCGGCTGGCCAGCGCTGCGGGCCGAGTCAGCCGAGCTGCGAATCTTGGACGCCTCCTGAACGACGCGGTCCAAACCAGCGTCGTTGAACGAGTACTTGTACTTCTCGCGCAGAATGTTGGAGAGCGGCGTCGGAACCGGAACGAACGGCGCCTGCTCCTGGACCATACGCGTGAAATAGTCGTCAATGCGGCGCGCGGCGAGTTTTTCGCGATCGCCCTCGCTCTTGGCGCTGTCCGACAGTGACGTCGGCGTCACAGCGAGCTGCGACCACGCCGAATGAACAGCGTTTACAAAGCTGGCGTGGAGCTGGGCGAGCTCAGACGGATCGATCGTAACCTTGGCGCTGTCGGCCTGCTTCAGCACCAACTCGTTCTTGACGAAGTTGCGAACCAGCTGCACCAACAAAGAGTCGGGCGACTGTCTGATCTGGTCCAGAACACGTGCTTGCGGGGGCAGAGTTTCGAGCCAGCCGACGAGTCTCGACGTCGTAAATTTTCCGGCGGTGGACGTCGCCAGCAACGTATTGTCGCGACGGTAGGCATCGGGATCATTGCCGAGCGCGCGGACGGTGGCGACTGCTCCTTTCTTTACTTCGATCTTGCCATTCTGTTCGAGCTTGGCCAGGTAAGTGCTCTCGGCGACGGAGACGCTCCTTCCCTTCGAGGCCTGAAGCAGCTGTCCCTTGATCTGCTCGTAGGTCGGGCGGCGGATGATATGGTATCCGTACTGGGTCTGGATCACGGGCGAGATCTGGCCGGGCTTGAGCGCGATTAGTGCCTTCTCGAACTCCGGAACCATTGAGCCGCGCGGGAACAATCCGAGCGACCCACCTGATTTTGCGGTCGCCTGATCCTGACTGTTCGTTTTCGCCATATCGGCGAAGTTCGCCGGCGTGACCCTGGCGCGAATGGCGTCGATTTTTTTCTTGACGCCGGCTTTTTGCGTGTCGTTCATCCCCTGGGTCAGTAGCAGGATGTGGTCGGCGGCGAGGATCTGTCCGCTTTCCCACTGGCGCTGGGCAGCGGTGGTGTCTTCGACGCCCCAGCTTTTCGAGACGATCTCGTACCACTTGCGCGCCTTGAGATTCGCGATAGCCGGCCACATGGCTTCGTCGATCTGCTTGGGATCGCTGAGCGAATCGTTGTGCGCCGCGGCATATCCGAGCAGCTGATAATCAACCCAGACGTTGGCGATGGACTTTGCAATATCCTTGCGGATCGGCGCCCGCGACTTGCCGAGCAGGGTGGAGAGCTGCGCCACTGTCAACTCGGTGTTTCCGGCGCGTGCAACCCAATCGGTATGCGCGTTAAGAGCGTCTCTCAGCCCGGAGCAGGCGTTTCATGAGTGAGTAGTACAGGTTGGCTGTCAGGTGGGCCGCAGTGTAGTCAGGGCACGGACAAGTCCATCGAGCATCTCAGCTCCTCCAAGACGGGTGAGCTTGAGTGATAGCGGGTGAGCGCGTCGCACCTCCGCCTGAAATTGTACCTCGTGGAAAGCCGCGGAAATCCCCTTCATACGGGGCACTGCGTGCTCGCGAAAGGTAATACGGGCCTCGTTTCCGCGCACCAGCACCGACTCGATATCAGAGGCGCCGCCAAGGACGCGGAGTAGCGCGACGGCGAAGAACACTCTCGCTGGTTCGGGCAGCGCGCCAAATCGGTCGCGCACTTCTTCCATCAACGCTTCGATCTCGCCGGTCTCGGTCATGTGAGTGAGACGGCGGTAGATGTCGAGCTTGGCGTCCTGAGAGTTGATGTATTCGTCCGGCAGGTACGATGGCAGGTCGACCGAGATCTCGGATGGCTGAAGGCGCGGAGCGTCGTCGCCGCGCATGACGCGCTTCACCGTCTCGTCTAGCATCCGGAGGTACATGTCGAAACCGACGGAGTGTACGAATCCTGATTGCTCCGGGCCGAGGAGATTTCCGGCGCCGCGCAGCTCGAGATCCTTGAGTGCAATCTGATAGCCGGCGCCGAGCTGGGTATGGTGCTCCAGGATGGTGAGCCGACGATTGGCGTCCTCGTCGATGGAGTCGGGCACAAGCAGGTAGCAGCTCGCGCGTCGGTGCGATCGTCCGACACGACCGCGCAGCTGGTACAACTGGGCTAGTCCGAAAGTATCGGCGCGATTCACGAACATCGTGTTGGCATTGGGAACATCCAGCCCCGATTCGACGATCATCGTCGAGACGAGCACGTCGATCTCGCCGTTGACGAAGCTGCGCATGACTCTCTCGAGATCGCGTTCCCGCATCTGACCATGTCCAACGCCAATGCGAGCGCGCGGCACCACGCGTCGGATGTGCTCGGCCATTCCATCAATCGTCTCGACGCGGTTGTGGACGAAAAAGACCTGCCCGCCACGATCGAGCTCGCGTGAGATTCCCTCGTCGATCAGGCCATCGTCCCACGGCTCGACGTAAGTCAGAACCGGAGAGCGGTCTCGGGGTGCTGTTTGCATCAGTGTCATGTCGCGCAGGCCGGCGAGGGAGAGATGGAGCGTGCGCGGGATCGGAGTGGCAGTCAGCGTGAGAACGTCGGTGTCGAGGCGAAGTTTCTTCAATCGTTCCTTGTGTTTGACACCGAAGCGATGCTCCTCGTCAACGACGATGAGCCCGAGCCGTGCGAACCCCACGTCGGCGCTGAGCAATCGGTGGGTTCCGATGACGATGTCGGTCTTGCCCGCCTTGAGATCGGCGAGAATTGTTTCCTGTTCCCTCGTTGTCTGAAATCGACTGAGGGTGTCCACCTTGAGGGGAAAATCAGCGAGCCGCTCGCCGAACGTTCGCGCATGCTGATCGGCGAGAATCGTCGTCGGCACGAGGACGACTACCTGCCGGCCTGATTGAACCGCCTTGAACGCGGCACGCACGGCAATCTCGGTCTTGCCGTAGCCAACGTCCCCGACCAACAGGCGATCCATCGGACGCGGTTTCTCCATGTCGCCCTTTACATCGGTCGTCGCCGTTCGCTGATCAGGAGTGTCCTCGAACAAAAAAGAGGATTCGAGCTGACGCTGCCAGACTGTGTCCGGCAAGTGAGGAGGACGAGTGGCGACTTTGCGCCGAGCATAGAGGTCCAGCAGCTCTACCGTCATCTCCTGGATTGCCGCTCGGGTCTTGTCGCGCTGCGAAGCCCACCGTTTTCCGCCGAGGGAGTGGAGCCGCGGCGGCGGTGCGTCGGAGGTGATATCGGCCGCCGATCGATAGCGCTCGATCTGATCGATGCGGTACAGCGGAACATTGAGCCGATCGCCGCCCTCGTATTCGATGACGGCGACTTCGACTGTGCTCTCGCGCACGAAGATCTTCTCCATACCCCGATAGATCCCGACGCCGTGCTCGAGGTGCACGACATAGTCGCCGGGCTTGAGCGCGGTGAGGCTCTCGAGTGCGCTGCCGGTGGCGTAGCGTCTGGCGCGGCGAAAGCGGCGCTCGCGGCGGAAGATTTCGTGGTCGGTGAGAACGCGGTATCCCGGGAATTCACCGCGAGGGGGGGTGACGAACCCTCCATCGAGAACGCCGATCGCCAGGCTGGCCGGCGAGACGCGATCGTCGTTGAGCAGCTCGTCGAGACGCTCGGCCTGGCCGGCGTTGTCGCAGAGAATCAGGGTCGGGATTCCGTCTGCCGCGATCTGCTTCAGACGCTTGATGTCGCGCTGAATCTCCTCCGGCTCGCGGAACGGAAACACCAGCGACGCCTCGTCGCCGGAGAGATCGATCGTGCCGTACGATCTGAGCGCGCGCAGAGTCTCTTCGGGCGACTCGAACAGCTCGTCGCGGCTGGGTGTGTCCTCCCCCCGCCGGCGCGCGAGGTCGATGTGATGCTGTGCTTCAGTCCACGTCCGCTCGAGCTCGGGTTTCATATGCGTACCGCGCGGAACGACAAGGAGCGTGTCGGGCGGAAACAGTGCCCGTATCGACGATCGCTCCGGCTCCTCTTCCCCGGTTTTGATCTGCCCATCGACGGGAAGAATCAGCGCCAGCTCGGCGTCCCGGGTCGATCGCTGGGTGAGGAGATCGAAGTGCCGCAGCTCGGCGATGTCATCGCCCCAGAATTCGAGCCGCACCGGCTCCGCCATCCCGAAGCTGTAGATGTCGAAGATCCCGCCGCGCACGCTGAACTGCGCGACATCCTCCACCATTGGAACGCGCTCGAACCCGATGGCCTCCAGATGCTCGGCCAGCTCCTCGGGACGACGGGTGTCGTCCTTGCGCAGCTCGAGTCGAGCCGACGCTAACGCCCGCGGCAGCTGCGTGCGCTCGAGGAGCGCGCGACTCGTCGTCACAACGATGCGAAGATCGCCCTTCCCGATCTGCTCGAGCGTTTCCACTCGTTCGCCGGCGATCTCGGCGTGCGCCTCGGCTTCGCCGAAGCTTTCGCGTGGCGGATAAAAACCTACGTGCTCGGGCTCGACGAGAGTGGTGAGATCGGCGAGCCAGCGCTCGGCGCCTGCGACATCATCGCTAACCACGGTGAAAAAACGGGATGGCATTGACCCGGACAGCGCGGCGATGACAACGGCATCGGACGATCCGTGGAGACCTCCGACGCCACAGCGGGCACCCGGGCGAGGGAGCTGATCACGAAGCTCAGTGAATTCCCTTAAGGATTCGGCGATCGAGAGCAGCTGTGGGAGTGGCATGGCGCAAGGTAAATCGGGCTTCGATCAGCAGGTAGCCACGTGGGTGCGTAGCCCATATGGGAACTTAGGGCTTGACCCTTGCTGATACATCTGACCAAATTGTATACAAACCTCGGGAGGGTGAGATGCGAGCTCTGAAAGTGGGACTGGCGCTGGGCGCCGCGGCATTAATGCTCTGCGCTCTCACATCCTCCTCGAGTGCGCAGCAGCGAGCCCGCCTGCGCGCACCGATCATCCGTGTTTATTCGACGAGTGGCGCCGACTACATCAATACGTCGACGTACGTCGAGCCCCAGATAGAGCTGTCCGAGAACGCTTACGTGTTCGCATTGGAGATGGACCTCGACGGCCAGATACAGGTCCTGCATCCCGATTTCCCGGGACTGTCGGTTAAGATCTCGGCCCACACCAATCTCCGACTGCCGAACTTTTTCGCCGGCTTCAACCAGGCAGTGCCGAACGGCGGCGTTTACTCCTCGGCCCAGTTTGAGCGGTACAGCGCCTACGGCGGCTACATGGATACCCGCGGAACGGTGCTAGCGCTCGCTTCGCGTGCTCCGTTCAACCTCGACCCGATCGAGAGCGGTGGCGACTGGAACATCAGCGCGATCCGGAGATTGATCGAGTATCGAACTCCGCTGGAGGCCCTGAGTATTCTGGCGAACTATCTGGGCGCCAAGGACGAGCCAATCGGACGAGACTTCATGCGCTTCGCGGGTGGTGCCACCAACAGCTACGCCTATAACGATTACGCTTACTACTCGCCGTGTGATCCCTATTACGGCTACTTCTACTCGCCCTTCGGATTCAATCTGTTCCAGGCGCTCAATCTGCAACGCCGCGCGCTTATAGGTCAGAAAGCGAGAGTCATCGGCTTCGATCAGTGCGGCGTTCCGATCATTTCCTACGGCCCAGTAGTTGTCAATCGATTCCCGGTGACGGGCCGACCGCCGCGCAGCCCCGGCGACACGACGGTTTTCCCGAAGGGCCGATTCCCGCACCAGGCGATGCCGAGACATCCGAGTGAAGCGCTTGGAAAGGCAGCGCCCGAAGGCATCTTCCCGCTCCCGCGATCGGTCGGTGAGATGGGTGATGTAACCATCACTGCTCCGAAGGGGCATCGCAGCGAGCCGAGAATCATCGATGCTTATCGTTCGCAGCCGTCGACGATCCCGGCCCCGCACGGACGGACGCCCATCGATCGCTCCGTACCGCGAAGCGAGCCGTCCGCCGCTACCGGATCGATGCCTGTCCGCGACTACCATCCGGAGCCGCGCGTAGAATCACCGCCGCCGAGTCGCGTTCCAGCGTACTCGCCGCCACCGCCGGTCATACACGAGCGGCCGTCGACGCCGCCTCCTCCGCCGCCGAGAGTCGAAGCGCCGACGACGAAGTCGGAACCGCCGCGCATTCCGCCGCCGAACCGGAAGTAAGCAACCAGAGATCAAAAGAGGGCTGCCATCGCAGCCCTCTTTTTTTGTCGGGAGAAAACCCTGTGGCGGTTATATTTCGGCGTCCCCTCCTTCGCGCTCCCGCAAGACAATCCGAGACCCGACTTGAAGCTCGATCACATTCGCAACTTCTGCATCGTCGCGCACATCGACCACGGCAAATCGACGCTCGCCGATCGGCTGATCGAGGCCACCGGCATGCTGCAGAAGCGCGAGATGAAGGCGCAGGTGCTCGACACCCTGGATCTCGAGCGCGAGCGGGGCATCACGATCAAGCTCAACGCCGTGCGCATGACATACCTCTCACGCAACGGCCAGGAGTATGAGCTCAATCTGATCGACACACCTGGACACGTCGATTTCACCTACGAGGTCTCGCGATCGCTGGCCGCCTGCGAAGGGGCGATTCTCGTCGTTGACGCGTCGCAAGGGATCGAGGCGCAAACCCTCTCCAATCTCTTTCTGGCGATGGACGCGGGGCTGGAGATCGTGCCGGTGCTGAACAAGATCGACCTGCCCGGCGCGGAGCCGGCGCGGCGGCGGAAGGAAGTCGCCGATCTCCTCGGAATCGATGAAGAGTCTATCCTGTTGGTCAGCGCGAAGGAAGGCATCGGCATTGGGGAGCTGCTCGAGGAAGTCGTCCGCAAAGTGCCGCCTCCACGCGGCGACGAGAACGCTCCCCTTCGCGCATTGATCTACGACTCGTACTACGACAAATACCGGGGCGCCATTCCGAGCGTGCGCGTAGTCGACGGCGTCATAAAAAAAGGGACGCACATCACCTTCGGCGCCAGCGAGTCGGTTTACGAAGTCGACGAAGTCGGGTACAACCAGCTGCGACAGGTCCCGACCGACCAACTCGGTCCGGGCGAAGTCGGCTACGTGGTGGCGAGCGTTCGCTCGGTCAGTGAGACCCGGGCCGGTGACACGATCTTCGACGCAGAGAATCACGCCAAGGAAGCCTTGCCCGGCTATCAAGCGGTGCGAAGCTTCGTATTCGCCGGACTATATCCAACAGATACGACTCAGTACGAGACGCTGCGTGACGCACTCGAAAAGCTCAAGCTCAATGATGCGTCACTGAACTACGAGCCGGAGACGTCCACCGCCCTTGGCTTCGGATTCCGCGCCGGTTTCCTCGGCCTCCTTCACATGGAGATCGTGCAAGAGCGTCTCAGTCGAGAATTCGATCTCGAGCTGGTCACGACCGTTCCTTCTGTGGAATACAAGGTCTTCATGACTGACGGATCTATGAAGCTGATCGAAAACCCCTCGCTGATGCCGCTGAGTCAGGTGGTGAATTACGTCGAGGAACCCTACGTGAAGGCGCGGATCATGGTCCCAGCGGAGTATATCGGAGCGATCATGACCCTGGGAACCGAGCGTCGCGGCGTCTACAAAACCATGACCTACCTCGACACCCAGCGGGTCGAGCTCGATTGGGAGTTCCCACTCGGCGAGATCATTCTCGATTTCTTCGACAAATTGAAGACGGTGAGCCGCGGCTACGCGTCGCTCGATTACGAGATTCTCGAGTACCGCCGGAGCGATTTGGTGAAGCTCGACATGGTGATCAACGGCGATCCGGTCGACGCGTTCAGCGTGATCATACACGAGGACAAGGCCTACGAGTGGGGACGTAAGATTGCGGACAAGCTGAAAGACCTGATTCCACGACAGCTGTTCGAGGTGGCGATTCAGGCTGCCATCGGCACGAAAGTCATTGCGCGCACGACCGTGAAACCGCTGCGCAAGGATGTTCTCGCCAAGTGCTACGGCGGCGACATTACGCGCAAGCGCAAGCTCCTCGAGAAGCAGAAGGAAGGAAAGAAAAGAATGAAACAGGTCGGGTCCGTCGAAATTCCGCAGGAGGCATTTCTCGCGGTGCTGCAGGTCGACTGAGTGAGCGGATCGCTCGTTATTCAAACGAGCTTTCTCGGCGACGTCATTCTCACGACGCCGCTGATCGCTGAGCTCGCCAGGCGCGGTCCGGTCGACGTGCTGGCGACGCCAATCGGCGCGACGGCACTCGCCAACAATCCCGACATCCGCACCATCATTCGTTACGACAAACGCGGCACCTACGGCTCGGCGCTTGGTCTCTGGCAGACGATCAAGGAGATTCGCAGCCGTCGCCCTTACGACGCTGCTTATCTCGCGCAGGGCTCCTTTCGCAGTGGACTGCTGTCGATTCTCACCGGCGCCAGGGAGCGAATTGGCTTCGCCAGCTCCACGGGGCGGGTGTTGTACACCCGCCAAATTCCCTATCGGCCGGAGAAGCATCATGCAGAGCGGCTCTGGTCCCTCGCCTTCTCGGACTGCGCCGATCCGCCGACGCGGGAACAGATTCGGCCGCGCCTCTATCCATCCGACGAAGACCGGGCAACGATCGACGCGCTATTGCGACCCGGCGGCGCCAGCGACGAGCCGATTGTTGCTCTCGCCCCGGGCAGCGCGTGGGGTACGAAGCGCTGGCCATACTACGTCGATCTCGCCCGCAGAATTGCAGATGATTTTCGGGTCGCGGTCATCGGTTCCAAAGCCGACCTGCCCATCGCGCATGAAATCATCGAGGCGTTGCCACCCGGCTGCGTCGTCGACGGAGTCGGCAGATTATCGCTGCTGGCGTCGGCGGAGCTCATTGGCCGAGCACTGGCGATAGTGACAAACGACTCCGCGCCACAGCATCTTGCATCGGCGATGGGGACGCCGACACTCGCGATATTCGGCCCGACTGTGCCGGAATTTGGGTTCGGCCCGCTCGCCGAGCGCAAGGCAGTCGCCGGCCACGGCGGCTTGACGTGTCGTCCCTGTGACAGGCACGGGCCACAGAGGTGTCCACTGGGACACTGGCGCTGCATGCGTGAGCTTACGCCGGATTACATCTCGAGCTTGCTGACGGAAGTTCTCAACCCACCGGTGCCCGTATGAGTGCGAAGGAGCGTTACATCGTCGGAGTAGATCTGGGCGGCACTAACATCGTCGCCGGCGCGATGCCGGTTGACGGCAGCCGCGAGATCGCGATGCATACCACCCCCACGCTCGCCGACACCGGGGCGGAGGCGGTGGCTGACCGCATCGCGGGCATGATCGAACAGGTCATCGCGCAGACAATGACCGAGACCGGCGCCACGCGCGGTGATTTCATCGGCGTTGGAATCGGAGCGCCGGGGCCTCTCAATCGCGAGAAAGGCATCGTCATCGTCACGCCAAACCTCGGCTGGAAAAATTTCCCGCTGCGGGACGAGATCTCCAGGCGAGTCAGTCTCGAAGCAACTCTGGACAATGACGCCAATTGCGCGACGCTCGGCGAGTTCTGGTGCGGTGCCGCGGTGGGCGGATGGAACGTCATCGGCATCACACTCGGAACCGGCATTGGCGGCGGCTTGATCCTGGAGGGGAAGCTCTATCACGGCTCATCTGACGTCGCGGGAGAGATCGGCCACACGTCGATCGACGCCAACGGCAGGCGCTGCAAGTGCGGCAACTATGGATGTCTCGAAGCGTACGCGTCGGGACCCGCGATTGCCGAGCGCGCGCGTGAAGCGCTCCGCGGCGACGAAGGCGAGTCGATCATGGTGAGCATGGTCGACGGTGATCAGCGCAAAATCACCGCGCAAACGGTTTATGAGGCGTCGAAGCGCGGCGACGCGACGGCCAGAGAGGTCGTGCGTGAGACGGCGCGCATACTCGGCACCGGCGTCGCCAATCTGCTCAACATCTTCAACCCCGACATCGTCGTGCTCGCCGGAGGAGTGACGCAGGCCGGTGACGCGCTCTTTCAACCGCTACGCGCCGAAGTGAGGAGGCGCGCGTTCAAGCCGGCGGTCCAAGCGTGCCGGATCCTCCCCGGTGCGCTTCCCCTCTCCGCCGGAGTTGTTGGGGCCATCGCGACCTTCAAACAGCAGAAGCTCGGTGAGCTCTAGAGCCTCACGAAAAAAACGGCTTGGCGTCATGGGCAGTTTCGTTTGGGACGTGATTCATGGTCGCGACCCGCGCGATGTTCCAGTCGAGGAGTGGGGCGGCATCACTTACGCGTTGAGCGCTCTCGATGCGTCACTGGCGCCTGATTGGGAATTCGTCCCGGTTCTAAAAGTGGGGAGCGACCTCGCCGTATCAGCGCGGAACTTCGTCGCTCACCTCGATCGAGCCGCGCCCGGCGCGGCACCCGTTGAGGTCCCGTATCCGAACAATCGGGTCGTACTCTACTACCAAAGCGATGAGCGCCGCTGCGAGATGCTCAGCGGCGGAGTGCCGAAGTGGCATTGGCTCGGACTCAAACCGCTGCTCGCCGATTTAGACGCGCTCTACATCAATCTGATCAGTGGCTTCGAGCTCGATCTCGAAACGGCACAGCTGATTCGACAATACTTTCGCGGGCCGATCTACTGCGACCTCCATTCGCTGCTGCTCGCCGTCCAGCCAGACGGAATGCGGACGCTGCAGCCGTTGCCCAATCCCGCCGCCTGGATGCGCTGCTTCGACTTCGTCCAGGTCAACGAGGACGAGATGAGCATGATGGCGCCCGATCCGATGGGCCTCGCCGCAATCGCATTTGCCAATGGCGTCAACACTCTGGCCATTACGCTGGGAAGTCGCGGCGTGGTTTATTTCGCAGCACCGTGGTTCAACAGACTCTCCGATCTGCAGCGACCCTCGCTCAGTGCGGCACCGGGCGCAATCAGAACTGCCCGCGTGCCAGCCAAGCTGCCGCGACACGGTCCCGGAGATCCGACCGGCTGCGGAGATGTGTGGGGCGCAACCTATTTCTCGCGGCTGCTCGCTGGTGATAGTTTAGACGCGGCAATCGACCGCGCTTTGGACGCGGCGACCCGGAACGTTGATCATCGCGGCGCTACAGGTCTCGCCGACTATCTTCGCGGAGAGCTCAGCATCAAGTGACCACAATCATCAACGTTCCACATTCTCTCGAGGACAAATCGTTCGAGCAGGTGCTGGAGCAGGTCGCGCCGTTGCCCATCGACGAGAAGATCATCGTCGACACGAGACATGCGCGCTGGGCTTCGCCTTACGGCCTGACGGCTCTGCTGGCGCTCGCGCAGTCAAGAGCCGAACGCCCGATAACACGCGGCAGAGCTGTACGAGATTCAGGGTCGCGTGAAGTCCGCCAAAGCAACCGAGACGAGCGTGCTTCTTGAAGTGACTTCGATCTCAAAAAGTGATGACGTCCACGAAGTGGTGGACAAGATCCAGCAGCGGGCGCAGGATGCACTGGTCAAGAACCTGAACCTCGACGCGAAGATCACCATGCGCTTCACTATGGCGTTGTCCGAGGTCTGCCAGAACATTGTCGAGCACGCCGGCCGCGGCGGCTGGGTCGCCGTCCAAACCTATACCTGGCGCGTGCGACTCGGCGGGCGGAAAGTCGTCGTCATCGCCGTCGCCGATCCCGGAATCGGTTTCCGAAAGTCACTCGAGTCTGCTCCGGGATTTCAAAGAAAGGATCGCTGGGACGACGGCCAGGCGCTGGAAGAGACAGTCATGCGCGGCGCATCCCGGTTCAGGGATCCCGGTCGAGGTCAAGGCCTTGCCGGAGTGAGGCGATTTGTAGGAAACTGGGATGGTAAACTTTCAATCCGAAGCGGGAGCGCCCGCATCGCCGTTTTGCCCAAGGGCGATTGGGACGAGGACGAGCCGCTTCTGGAAGATCTGCCTTACTTTCCAGGCGCACAGGTGCAGATAACGATTCCGGAGCGAGTGGCGTGATCAATCACATCGACGTGAGCTCAATGTTACGGAAGAGCGTCTGCGAGCTGTACTCGAACCTCGTCACGCGGCCGACGGGCGCCGCCGTGCGCTGCGAGATCGAACAGGAGCTGGATCGGATCGGCGACCGCGCGCTCACCGTCATCGACTTCTCGCACGTCGGGCTGCTCGATTTTTCCTGCGCCGACGAGATAGTAGCGAAGCTGCTGCTGCAATACGTGAGCACCGACGCGCCGCGGCGTGAGGTCTATTTCGTGTTCCGCGGCATCAGCGAGTCGCACATGGAGGCTATCGAAACCGTCCTGGAGCGGCACAAGCTGGCGCTCGTCACGCAGCACGCCGATGGTCGCACGCGGCTGCTGGGGATCATCGGCCTCGAGGAGCGCCTGGCGTGGGAGATCATCTCCCAGCTGGGCGCGGGCGCCGTCGCCGACATCGCCGAGGCGACGGGTCTTTCCCGCGACGCCGCCGAGCGGATGCTCGATACGCTGTGGCGTCGCCGGCTGCTGATTCGTTACGACGATGGATACGTCGCGGTTGGGAGCGCAACCACTCGCTCGGAGCCGCTGAGACTGGACGCATGACGATCAGCGACCTTCGGCCGGGGCTGATGGTCTCCCAGTACATTGCTACGCGCTCGGGTGATGCTGAGCGAGGTCCGCTGATCCGCGTCCACCCATCAGAGGCTCGCAAACGGCTGGTGGAGGACGGCGAGCTCGTGTGGGTTTACACCCCGCGACGTCACGAGCTGGCGGTGTTGGTCGTCGATGATTCGGTGAGCCCAGGTACTGTCGTGGCGCGCGACATTGCCGGCGTCGCACCAACGGAGATCATCCGCGTCGTCAAACACGATTTCGACGCCGGACGCAGCACGAAAAACCTCGGATAGGAGAAGCTCTTGGCAGAAGTGACACGCAAGCTGGGACTGTCGACAACGGCGATTCACGGCGGCGCGGCACCACCGACTCCGGGTTCGGGCGTCACATCTCCACTCGTTCAGTCCGTCAACTACGTCCAGGAAACCGGGACGAGCGAAGGACTCCGCTACACGCGTTACGGGAATACGCCGAACGCAGAAGTCATTCAGCGTCGTCTCGCGCAGCTCGAGGGGTCTGAGGCGGCCCTCGTACTCTCCAGCGGTATGGGCGCGACCGCGTGCGCGATGCTGGCGCTGCTCCGTCCCGGCGATCATCTGATTTCGAGCTCGTGGATCTACGGCGGAACACGCACGCTTTTCACCGAGGACATCATCGGCATGGGGATCGAGGTCGCATTCGTGAACCCGCTCGAGCCGCGGGCGTGGCGCAAGGCGCTCCGCAAAAACACGCGCGTCATCTTCCTCGAATCGCCGGTGAATCCAACCTGCCGCGTCCTCGAGCTCAACTCGTTACAGAGCCTCGCGCATTCGGAAGGAATCGCGCTGGTGGTCGATTCGACCTTCGCCAGCCCGGTTAATTTCCGTCCCATCGAGCACGGCGCCGACGTCGTAATTCATTCGGCGACCAAGTATCTGAACGGGCACCACGACATCCTTGCCGGCGTGGTCTGCGGCAACGAGCCGTTCATCGACGAAGTGCGCCGCAAGATGATGGTGTGGGGCCAGGCTCCAGATCCGTTTGCCTGCTGGCTCCTCGAGCGCGGGCTGAAGACGATCGACGTCCGCGTCAAGCGCCAGAACGAGAACGCGATGCGTATCGCCGAATGGTGCGCCAAGCGACCGGAGATGGCGAAGGTTCACTATCCCGGCCTGCCATCGCATCCCGATCACGAGATCGCCAAGACACTGCTCGATGGCTTTGGCGGCATGATGGCGATCGAGCTCAAGGGCGGCGGGCCGGCGGCAGTCCGCTTCATCCACGCGCTCAAGTTGTTCACCTACGCGGCCAGCCTTGGAGGCGTCGATTCGCTGGTCATCGAGCCACGCTACAGCTCGCACGAGCACCTGACCTCCGAGGAGCGCGCACGAATCGGAATTCCGGATGGGTTCCTCAGACTGAGCATCGGAATCGAGGACGCCGAAGACCTGATAGCCGACATAGAACAGGCGCTTCAGCAGTAAACGATGATCCGTCTCACAGAAGTCGCCAAAGAATACCCGCGCTCGGGCATCGCTCTCGCGCACATCAGCTTTCAGGTCAAGAAGGGCGAGTTCGTCTTTCTCACCGGACCCAGTGGCTCCGGAAAGACGACAATCCTCAAGCTCCTTTACATGGATGACAGGCCGAGCCAGGGTGAAGTCTGGATCAACGGCGTCAGCTCGAAGAACGCGAGCGGTCGCGACATTTCCCGCCTGCGTCGGCGCATCGGCATCGTGTTCCAGGATTTCCGCCTGCTCGAGGACCGCAGCGCTGAGGCGAACATCCGCTTCACTCTCGAAGTAACGGGCGCGCCGAAGGCAACGATCCGCTCGAAGGTGGCGCGGGTACTAACCCAGGTGGGACTCGCCTCCAAAGCAACCAGCTTTCCACGTGAGCTCTCGGGCGGTGAGCAGCAGCGCGTCGCGATTGCCCGGGCACTGGTCAACGACCCATTCGTGTTGATCGCCGATGAGCCGACGGGAAATCTCGACGAGCGGGCAACCCGCAGCGTGTTCCAGCTGCTGCGCGACATCAATGCGTCGGGGACCGCCGTCATCATGGCTACGCACGACCTCGATCTGGTGCGCCGCTCCAACTATCGCACCATCGAGCTCAATCACGGCCGGATCGTTTTCGACTCGTCAGAGTCTCCCGCGCCAGCGAGGCGATTCGACGAGCCCCTCGAGATTCACGACACTCCGACCGGCACGGAGTCGATCTAGATGCGGTCGGCCCGTGAAGCGCTGACGGCCTCGCGCCGGGCGCCGCTGCTGAGCGCACTCGGCGTCGTAACCATCGCTTTCTCTCTTTTCGCATTCGGATTGTTTGGACTGGTGGCAATCAACATCCGAAAAGCACTCGACGAGGTGGAGGAGCGAGTCGAGGTGAGGGCGTTCCTGAGTGACAGCACTGATATCGAATCGGTTGCCGCCGCGATGAAGGACATCGGCGAATTTCCCGAGGTCAACCGCGTCGATTACGTCTCGAAGGACCAGGCGCTCGAGCGTGCACGCAGGGAAATGGGAGAATTTGCCGACGTATTCGAGGCCGGCGTCCTTCCCGCGTCGATCGAAGTTCACCTGCGTCCGGGCCAGCGGAGCCCGGCGGTGGTCAAGGCGGTAGCCGACAAGATCAAGACTTACCACTTCGTCGATGATGTTCGCTATGGAGAGGAGTGGGTCGAAAAACTCTATCGCCTGCGCAACATCGCCACCGTCGCCGGCATCGCACTTGGCGTCGCCTTCGCGACTGTCGCGGTAATCATAATCGGCGCGACCATCCGCATGACGGTGCTCGCCCGAGCCAAGGAGATCACGATCATGCGTCTCGTCGGCGCGACCGACATGTTCATCCGCCTTCCCTTCCTCATCGATGGGCTGGTGAAGGGAGTGCTCGGTGGCCTGCTCGCGCTGCTCTTCGTGTGGATCGCCAATCGCGTCGTCAACGAGTATTTCATCCAGACCATCTTCTTCAACCGCGAGCTGGTTTTCGTCGGCGTGGTTGGCGGCGCACTGATGGGCGTACTCGGCAGCCTGGTGTCGGTCGGGAGACATCTACGCCGCGTCTGATGCGCATCCCGTTGGCAATCGTTGGGCTTCTCCTCTCTGCTTCGGTGGCGTTCGCTCAGGGTACGGAGAGCCCCGAGGCACGAGTCAACGCGCAGCGCGACGAGCTTGCTCGCATTCGAGCCGAGCGGGACTCGCTGGAGAGGAGGATGAGCGGGCTCCAGAACACCGCGCACGAGCTGCGGGACGAGGTGAATCTCCTCGATCGTCAACACGATGCGACCTCGCGGATGGTAAAGTCGCTCGACAACCAGCTCGTTGCGATCACCGACGAAGTGACCACGACGACAAGCGATCTACAGTCTTCCGAACGCGAAGCGACAATCAAGAGAGCGGTGCTCCAGCGACGATTGGTCGAGATCTACAAACGCGGCCCACTTTACCCTGCTGAAGTTCTGTTCTCGGCCCAGTCTGTCGGACAACTGGTCGCCAGATACAAGTACCTGCACCTGCTCGCGCTCAGAGACAAAGGGTTGGTCCACCGTCTCGACGAGCTGCACGACAAGATCGAGTCGCAGCACATTCAGCTCGTCAGACTGCAGAACAGCGTCGCCGAGAATCGAACTCAGAAGCAACAGGAAGCAGCACGTCTCGGCGAGCTGGAACAACAGCAGGCGCGAAGCCTGGTGCGGGTACAGGAAGACACGAAACGCGCCAAGGCAAGGCTGGCCGAGCTGGAGAAGAGTGAGGCTCGGCTGAACAACATCATTGCGTCTTTTGAAGCGGAGCGTAGGCGCGCGAGCGGTCGCGCGGGTGCGCCAGCGCTGTCGCCGAGCTCGATCAGGACCACCGACATCGGTCGGCTGGATTGGCCGGTGAATGGAGCGTTTCTCTACCGGTTTGGTCGATTCGTCAATCCGAACAACACAACGACGCGGTGGAACGGCATCGGTATTAGCGCGGCTGCCGGGACGATAGTGAAGTCAGTATCCGGCGGAACCGTCGCCTACGCCGGTCCGATGGGGACCTACGGAAACACCGTCATTCTCGAGCACGGCGGTGGCGACTACTCGGTGTACGGATCGCTCGACCGGATCGATGTTCGCAAAGGCTCACGAGTAGTTAAAGGCCAGGCAATCGGAACGGTGGGAGTCAGTGATCCCGCCCTCGGCGCGCATCTTCACTTCGAGATACGGCGCGGGGGGCCGGCGGTTGATCCGGCGGAGTGGTTGAGGGCGGTCAGGTAGCGGGAAGCGGGAAGCGCGGAACGGAGAACGGTTAGCGGGAGGCGGGTACGGGCACGGGTAGCGGGTAGCGGCAAGCGCGCTTCCCGTTTTCC
>QHUA01000213.1:4779-8285 GCA_003221805.1 Gemmatimonadota bacterium | reverse complement strand
GTAAGGGTGGTCGTGAACCGCTGGCCGGTATCGAGAATCGGGGACTGCCGGAACCTGTTCTGAATGTTCACGATCAGGTGCGGAACATCGTCGTTATTGATCCACACCACTTTAGTCCCCGCTTTGACGGTCAGCGTCGGCGGCGCAAATCTGAAATTGTCAATGCCGATTTCGTTGGGAGCGAGGGGGACGCTCTTGCGCTCGGCTTGACGCCGCATCATCGCGTCGTGAGACGCAGCCTCGAACGCCGGCGGCAGTCCCGACAGTGTTGCATCGACGACAGCGAGTGTGCTGCGGCCAGGAATGAACGTTACGTCGGTGACGCCGAGGACGCTCTTGAGCCTTTCGGGTTCGACCTTCATTGGCCCGGGCGCGGGCGCCGTACCAGGCGCCGGTTGCGGAAACGCGGTCGACATCGCGGTGTGAAACGCGATATTGCCCTCCACCTTCTGCATGATCTGATGGATGTGTCCGTTCAGAACCGTCACCGATCCAAAACGCTTTAGCAGACCCAGCGCCTGCTCGGAATCGTCGGTTCCCCACCCCCACTCGGGATAAACGGTCCACAGGGGAACGTGGGCAAACAGAACGACCGGGGTGCTGGCGGACAAGCCCGACACGTCGCGGCGAAGCCAGTCGATCTGATCGGCGCCAAGCGACCCCAGTCCGCCGGCTTTGAGATTCATAACGTTGACGAGACCGATGAAGTGGACGCCCGAATGGTCGAAGCTGTACCAGCCATTGCCTTTCGTGCCCTTTCCGTAGCGCGAGAGATAGGAAGCGCCGTTGTCGGCGGCGACGTCGTGCTCCCCCGGCACGTAGAAGACGCGGTCGGTTTTCACGCCCTTGAGGATTTCATTGGCGGTCGCGTTCAGCTTGGCGACGGCTTCCTGGAGCGTTGCCGTGACGTCCTTGTTCGCTTCCTTGCTGAAGCCGATGTGGCTGTCGCTGATCTGGGCGAAGAAGATGCTTTTCCGCTGCGCCTCAGTTAACAGCTGTCCTGGATTCAGCCTGAAGGAAGTGGGAATTCCTCCCGCGAGTGTCCAGACCGTTGCCGTTCCCGCCCAGGCCATGCAGCGCAGAAATCCGCGCCGGTCCACGCCGTCCTCACTAATGCTGGCGATGAAATTGGAGCCCGTCGGACGAGTGTTGCCTTGCTCGTCGAAACTGGTATCGTCGCGGTCCCTGTGCTTGTCCATTTGCGGTCCTCGAAAGTCGAGCGCCGTGCGCTCACGGGTTAATAGACCGCTGGTTGGTGGGGTTTATTCCCGGCTTTTTTGCTATCCGTTTCCCGTAACCAGTAACCCGTTACCCGTTACCCGCTTCCCGCTTCCCGCTTCCCGCTTCCCGTTGCTGCCCCATTATCGCAGCATATAGTGCGACCCAGACTCATCAGAGTCATCGCGCCATTTCAGAGATGAAGAGTGAACGGAGGGTGGGAGCTCATGGAAGTAGTCATCAGGCAGAATTACAACGAGATGAGCAAACTGGCGGCGCAGATGGTCGCCGAGCTGCTCAACACCAAGCCCAACGCCGTGCTCGGAATGGCGACGGGGTCGACGCCGCTCGGGCTGTACCAGGAGCTGGTGCGAATGTACAAGCAGGGGCAGCTCGACTTCTCACGCGTGATGACGTTCAACTTGGATGAATATGTCGGCCTGCCCGGCAATCACCCGCAGAGTTACGCCTATTTCATGCAGGAGAATTTCTTCCGGCACGTAAACGTCCCGGCTCAGAACATCAACGTTCCGTCCGGCACGACCAGCAACTATCCCGCGTTCTGCGATTGGTACGAAAAACGTATCGCCGAGTGCGGCGGGATCGACCTGCAGATTCTCGGCATCGGCAGCGACGGCCACATCGCGTTCAACGAGCCGACGAGCTCGCTCAGCTCGCGCACTCGTCTGAAGACGCTGTCGAAGCAGACGATCGACGACAACGCTCGCTTCTTCGAGCGCCGCGAGGATGTGCCCGTGTATGCGATCACGATGGGAGTCGGCACGATCCTCGAGGCGCGCCAGCTGTTACTGGTGGCGAGCGGAAAATCGAAGGCGAGCGCGATTGCGCAGGCGGTAGAGGGACCGGTCACCAGCATGGTGACCGCGAGTGCGCTGCAACTGCATCGCGACGCCACCGTCATCGTGGACGAGGACGCGGCATCGGAGCTGACGATGCGCGAGTACTACGAGTTCATCTACGCGGCCAAGCCCGCGGCGCCCAGGGCGTAAGGACCTTAAGACGGGCAACTACACGCATTCTACCGTAGCGCGTTGTGGGTTGTGGGTAGCACCGTTCCCGGATCCCGGTTAACCACGGTGCGAACCTTTCTGCCCGCCGTCGCGAGAATCCCCTCCTATGCTTCTCAGTAAACCGTGAAGCATTTTCTCACCCGTATGGTTTCACTCCGGAGCGTTGTGTACTCGTTGGGCTCCATAACCTCAAAATCGCGAGCGACAAGAAGGTGGTACTCCAACTCGTTGGAGGAGTTTAGTGAAATGCGGATGAAGCGACTGAACTCCCGCTTACTTTTCTGTCCAACGCCTTCAACGGTGCTACCGAGAACCCACAACGCGTTACGGTTAGACGCGAGTTGTGGCCTGTCTCAAGTCGTGCCCGGTCTCAATCGTGGCCTGTCTCAAGTCTCTTGTCAGGTCCTCGTCCCGCGATGGATATCGAAGATTGCGCTGCGACGACACTTCCCGCAGATCAGCCAATCCCGCTGCCGCGCGTAACCCAGGCCGAAGGAGCCGCCGCCAATCTCCCGCCGCGTCATCGCCACCGCACAACGCGGACACATCGGCATTTTGCCCGACGTGAGCTCGTCGCGAATCTGTTGCAGCTCGCTCTGACTGTACTGGGCCGACCCAGCCTGCCCGTTGGTCACTAGTCGGGGATCCGCACCACGATCTTTCCGAACTGCTGTCCGCTCTGCAGCCGCTCGAACGCCTGACGCCCCTGCGAGATGTCGAAGACCGAGTCCACGAGTGGGGTTAGCCGACCGGCGCGAAACTCATTGGTCACGATATCGAACTCGGCTTCATTCCCCATCGTCGAGCCCATGATGTCCCACTGGTTCCAGAACAATCGACGCACATCCATTTGCACCATCGGACCTGACGTCGCGCCGCAAGTCACCAGTCGGCCACGTCTACCCAGCGCGATAAGGGATTGAGTCCAGGTCGCTTCCCCAACCGTATCGAGAACGACGTCGACACCGCGCTTGCTGGTGCGCGCCCGGATCTCCTTGCCGATGTCCGTCGTCGTGTAGTTGAGAGTGTTGTCAGCGCCGAGTCCGCGGGCGAGGGCGAGCTTCTCATCGCTGTGCGATGTCACCCACGTCTTGGCCCCAATCAAGCGGACGATCTCCAGCGCGGCCAGCGCAACGCCGCCACCAATTCCCCAAATCAAGACGTTGTCCGTTTTCTTCACCTTCGCCCGGGTCACCACCATCCGCCACGCCGTGAGGGTCGAGAGCGTGTACGCCGCCGCTTGCTCGGGGGGCCTGT
>QHUA01000213.1:0-4673 GCA_003221805.1 Gemmatimonadota bacterium | reverse complement strand
CGCCGTTGATGACTACGGTGTCGCCAACTTTGAGCTGATTGTCGGCGACGCCACTCAAATCGCCGATGGCATCGATGACGCCGGTTGCGTCGGCGCCGAGCACCCAGGGTGGGGTTATCGTGACACCGGGCAAGCCGCCGAGGGTGAAGAGATCGAGATGATTGAGCGCGGCGGCTCTGACGCGTACGCGGATCTCGCCGCGCTTGGGCTCGGGCTTGATTAAGTCGGTGCGGTACTCGATTTGATCGAGCCCGCCGTGCGCGGAAATAGTGAGTCCTCGCACGGGTTTATGAGAGCGTTATATTCAGTCGGAACATCGAATATTGTGTTATAAAACTGCCGGATTGTGCCGTAAACTGCGATCTTCCGACGTAGCGGTTCGACGCAGCCGGAAGATACCGACTTTGATTTTCATCTGCTTCGGATCAGGCTGAAATGCTCCCCATAAAGGTTCCCCCACTCGGCGAGTCGATCGTTGAGGCCACGGTATCGCGCTGGCAGAAGAAGGAGGGCGATGCCGTTGCCGCGGGCGACACGCTTGTCGAGCTCGAGACCGACAAGATTACCGTCGAAGTTCCGGCGCTAAAGCCGGGCGTGCTCTCCAAGCGTGCCAAGAACGAGGGTGATGTCGTGCACGTCGATGACGTCCTCGGCGAGCTCGACGAGACTGCGGTGACGGCGACGGCCGTCGCGACGCAAGCGGCCGCACCAGCGGCAAGAGCAGCCGCGCCGACTCCGGTTTCTACGCCGACTCCTGCGCGCAGCGCGCCCTCACCACCGTCAGCTGCAGCTAAGGCACCATCGCAAAGCGAGACGGTCAAATCATCACCGGCTGCGCGTCGCGTCGCCGACGAGCGCGGGATCGAGATTGCTGCTGTCACCGGGACCGGTCGCGGCGGAGCCGTTTCGAAGCCCGACGTGCTAGCGGCACCGACTGGTGGAGAGCGTGTACCGGCAACTTCGCGTCCGTCGGCGCCGCCGATCACTCCGCCGCGCGGCGGCAACGGCGCAACACCCGGCGAGCGCGAGACGCGCGAGAAGATGTCGACGCGTCGCAAGCGCATCGCCGAAAACCTTCTACAGTCGCAGCACGCAACAGCGCACCTGACGACGTTCAACGAAGTCGACATGTCGGCGATCAACGCCCTGCGCGACAAGTACAAGGAGAAAGTCGAGAAGGAGCACGGCGTCAAGCTGACGTTCATGCCTTTCTTCGTCCGCGCGGCAGTGGCGGCCCTGAAGCAATTCCCACTGGTGAATGCGCAGATCGACGGTGACACCATCGTCTATCACAACTACGTCAACATGGGGATCGCGGTCGCGTCGGAGCAGGGACTCGTAGTTCCGAACATCAAGGACGCAGATCGAAAGGGGGCTATCGAATTAGGCCGAGAGATCTCGGAAGTCGCGAAGCGTGCGCGCGACGGGAAGCTGACGATGGATGATCTCACCGGCGGCACGTTCACGATCACCAATGGTGGTGTTTTCGGATCACTGGTGTCGACGCCGATCATCAACTACCCGCAGGTCGGCATCCTCGGCTTACACAAGACGCAGGACCGGCCGGTCGCCATCAGCGGCGCGGTAGTAATTCGACCCATGATGTACATCGCCCTGTCTTATGACCATCGCATCGTCGATGGCCAGCAGGCGGTGCTATTCCTCGTACGCGTGAAGGAGCTCATCGAAGATCCGGCCGCGATGCTTATCGAGTAAGAAATGCCGGACTGCGATGTAGCAATCATCGGCGGCGGGCCCGGCGGTTACGTCGGCGCGATCCGCGCCGCCCAGCTGGGCCTCAACACAGTTTGCATCGAATACGACAAGACGCTCGGTGGAACATGCGTCAACGTCGGGTGCATTCCATCGAAGGCGCTGCTCTCGTCATCTGAGCACTACGAGTTCGCCAAGCTGCACGCCGCCGAGCACGGAGTTCAGCTCGGCGATGTGAAGCTGGACCTGCCGACGATGATGAAGCGCAAGGACGCCGTCGTCGGTCAGAACACGAAGGGAATCGAGTACCTGTTCAGGAAGAACAAGATCACCTGGGCGCGCGGGCGTGGCAAGAACGTCATCATCGCCACTGGATCGGTGCCGATCGAGCTGCCCTTCCTCAAAGTCGACGAAAGGCGAGTGCTGTCGAACATCGGCGCTTTAACTATTCCGGAAGTGCCGAAGCATCTGATTGTGATCGGCGGCGGAGTGATCGGACTCGAGCTCGGCTCCGTGTGGCGCAGGCTCGGCGCGAAGGTGACGGTGGTCGAGCTGATGCCGACGATTCTCCCGGGCAACGACGAAGAAATCATAAAGGAAGCCGACAAAGTCTTCCGCAAGCAGGGGATGGAGATTCGTGCCGGCACGAAAGTGACGGGCGCGAAGATCGAAGCGAAACGAATCGTCCTCGATATCGAGAAGGATGGGAAGAAGGAGAATCTCGACGCCGATTACGTGCTCGTCTCCATCGGCCGCAAACCAGTTCTGACGGGAATCGATGCGCAGGCGCTCGGTCTAAAGCTCGGCAAGCGCGGTGAGATCGTGGTCGATCCACAAATGCGCACCAATCTGCCGAACGTGTATGCGATCGGAGATGTCGTCGGAGGCAAGCTCCTGGCTCACAAGGCACAGGAAGAAGGCGTCGTCGCCACCGAAGTGATCGCCGGCCACAACGTGAAGATGGACTACAAGTCGATGCCGTCAGTGGTGTACACCTGGCCGGAGATTGCGACGGTCGGACTGGCGCAGCACGAAGTCGAGGCGAGCGGGAGGAAGTACAAGGTTGGTCGCTTTCCCTTCTCTGCCAACGGTCGCGCACGCACGGCTGGTGACACGACCGGCTTCGTCAAATTCATCGCCGACGCCGAGACCGATGAACTGCTGGGCGCGCACATGATTGGGCCGACGGTGTCGGAGCTGATTCAGGAAGCGGTGCAGGCGTTCGAGTACCGCGGCACGTCGGAGGACATCGGCGTGGTGGTGCACTCGCACCCAACGCTGAGTGAGTCGCTGAAGGAAGCCGCGCTCGGCGTGCTCGGCCGACCAATACATATATAGATGTCTCCCAATCGGATCATCAGGCCGCTGGTGGCGGCCGATCGCAGCGGCGTCTTCAGGATCCTGGAAGGCGCGGGGAATTTCACGCCCGAGGAAGTGGCGACGGCGCTGGAGTTGATCGACGAGTGGCTGGAGCTTGGGGAGCACAGCGGGTATCTGACCTACGTAATGGAATCACAGTCGGAAGAAGCTTCCGAAGTGCTCGGTTACGTCTGCTTTGGTCCGACACCGCTTACTGAATCGACTTACGATCTGTACTGGATCGCGGTCGACAAATCCAGGCTCCGTGGTGGAGTCGGCAAGCGCTTGTTGAGATTCGCCGAGGAGGAGATGGCGCGGCGCGGCGGGCAAATGCTGCTGGTGGAGACTTCGTCGCAGGAGACTTACGGCGGGACGATCCAGTTTTACGAGAAGTCGGGATACGAGCTCGTCGGAAAAATCAGCGAGTACTACAAGCCGGGCGATGACAAGCTGATTTTTGCGAAGAAGGTGCAGGCACCGGCGCTGGTGACGACGAGTGAGACCGAGGCGGAGCGTCCGCCGACGGTGGTGCGGGTCGAGGCGCCGGATCCGGTGTTGAGCGTGAGCTAGATATCCCTCGCCTTTGGCTCGCCGCGTCTCCTTTACCACATTCACGAGTCGGCGATTCAACGTGCATTGGGCCAGGCGGCTCGGGCGAGTGGGACCTCGAAGCGAGCATCCTGCCATTCGCTGCGCCAGTCCTTCGCCACGCATTTGCTGGAAAGCGGGTCGGACATTCGCACCATTCAGGAACTACTCGGCCACACCAGCTGAACCAACGTTCGCGGAAAACCTGATGCTCAGTCGTATCGACCGAAAATGGAAATCCTGAGTCGAGACTATCTTTTATCGGAACCCGGGACGCAGGCATATGGCGCTTCAACGGATGGACAACGTGCTCATCGTGGTCGAGGACCTCGAGGCGGCGAAGGCTTTCTTTATCGAGCTCGGGATGGTGCTCGAGGGCCAAATGCCGATCGAGGGACCCTGGGTGGACCGAGTCATCGGGATCGAAAACACGCGCGCCGAAATCGCGACGCTGCGAACGCCGGACGGGCACGGCCGGGTGGAGCTGGACAAGTTCCATGCGCCGGCGGCGATCCGAGGCGAAGCGAAGAACGCGCCCGTGAACACGTTGGGGATCCGCCGCATCATGTTCCTGGTCGATGACCTCGATGACGTCCTCAGGCGTCTGCGCGCCCATGGCGCCGAGCTCGTTGACGAAGTCGCCCAGTATGAAGACATCTACCGGCTCTGCTACGTCCGCGGCCCCGAGGGCATCCTCCTTGGGCTGGCCGAGCAGCTCCGATAGTCGCTGAGGGATCGCAGCTATGGCTTCCATCATCCATTCGCAGACTGCAGACATTCCGGCCAACATGACGACGACCGGCTTCGACGTGCCTGGATTCCGAATCGTGGATAATCTTGGCGTCGTACGTGGTGTTGTCGTCCGATCCCGGTCGGTTTTCGGGACCGTCGGCGCCGCCTTTCAGACGATGTTTGGCGGCAATATCTCGCTCTTTACGGAACTCGCTGAGCGAACCCGCAAGCAGGCTTTCGACACAATGTTGGTTCAAGCGCACAAGGCGGGGGCCGACGCA
>QHUA01000099.1:8440-18373 GCA_003221805.1 Gemmatimonadota bacterium | reverse complement strand
GCGCAATTTCGATCGCCGGGTCGAAGTCGTCGCGCCCATCGACGACCGTCGCCTCCGCGATCGCGTCTGTTCGCTCCTCGAGACGCAGCTGGCTGACAACCGGCAGGCGTGGGACCTGTTTCCGGATGGCAGCTACGTACAGAGAAAGCCCGGTGCCGGCGTGGCGATATCCACGCACGAACAGTTGCTGAAAGACTCCTGGGGGATGTCGGTCCGCGCTGCTACCGATGGCGAGCGCGCGTCGCGTCCGTCGCCGTCTCCCCAGCCGGCTGGAGCTCAGTCGGCGGCGCCGACCTCGTCGTCGTAGGTCATCACCGAACCGTCGGGGCCGACAATCTCCACCGGCACACCGGCGACCTCCGCGAGCAGATTCGACTTTCGCGCTGCTCCCCACAAATCCAGACGCAGGTTGAGATTGGCGCGACGCGGCACCGCCGTCAGTCGCAGTGCCCGCTCCAGCCAGCGTGCCTTTATCTCCGCGACCGCGGAGGCGTGGCCTCTGTCGAATCCGTCTGCCACCCGCAGAATCGCCGACAGTCGCTTGATAGTGCGACGCATTTGCTTATCGAGACCGCTGTAATTGCTGTGCGTCTTTTTCGGCTCGGCGCCGCGATGATACCGCGCGACATTGGCGACGGTGATCTGCTCCGACGGCGTCATCCCCAGCAGCTCGGCGTGCTCGATGAGATGGTATGAATGCTTGTTGTGCTTGTCGTAGCTGATGTGATAGCCGATGTCGTGGAGAAGAGCAGCGTCGGCGAGGAGGCGGCGATCTTCCGGCGCACAACCCAGCCGCTGTCCGATCGAATCGAAGAGCTGGAGCGCCAGCTTCTGCACGTGCTGGGAGTGCGGCGCTTCGTAGTGAGTCCTTTCGGCGAGCTGCAACACCGAGCGCTCCCGCGCTTCGCCCGGATCGGCGGGGGTCGGCGCCACGTGCGCGCTTTCGAGAAGAATTCCTTCACGAATGCCGTAGGCTGAGACGACGAGCTCCTTCGCTTCGACGCGCGCGGCAACCTCCGCCGCGACGGCAAGTCCGCCGACGATGATGTCGCTCCTCGCCGCGTTCAATCCGGGAACCGTCTGACGCTCGGCGAGCGACATGCTCTGCAACATGTCGACGATGTGCTCCAGCTCGACGCGTGGAATCACAGTTCCATGAACCGTCTTCGCCTGCGCCATTCCGACGCGCGCCAGATACATCGACGCGAGGCTGGTGAACGTCCCTCCCGAGCAGAAGATTCGCGGCACGCGCCAGTGACGTGTCAGTCGACGCCGCATTTCGTTGCGCACCTGCTTGCGCAGCTTTCGCAGACCTTTCTTGCGGGCGTCGGGGCTCAGGTAGCGCTCCGACATGTGGATGGCGCCGAGTGGCAACGATACCAGACGCTCGACAAGACCATCTTCACTGAGCGCGAGCTCGAGCGATCCGCCGCCGATGTCCATGACGACGGCGCGTCCCGACCCGAGATCGAAATGGGCGAGCGCGCTGCGAAAACTGAGTCGTGCCTCGTCCTCACCGCGCAGAATTCGCACTCGGAGAGCAGTCTCCGCTTGCACGCGCGCGAGAAACTCCTTGCCATTCTCGGCGTCGCGCACCGCGCTCGTGGCGACGACTTCCGTCCGCTTGACGCCGAGCTGACTGCCGAGCGTCGCCATCCTGCTCAGCGCGATGAGGGCGTTCTGGATGGCGATCTCACTCAGTACGCCGCTCTCCAGCAAGCCGGCGCCCAGGCGTGGTGCGGCCTTCATTTCGTCCACGACGCGAATCGTCCCATTGGGGGAGACGTCGGCGATCGTCTGCCGGATCGAGTTTGACCCGATGTCGATCGCCGAGATGCGAATCTCCTCACCTCCCGCCGGAGCGCTGGAGGTGCTGAGTGTCAGATGCGGAGTCGACGAAGTTGCCATTCTACAAAGTTGACGCGTACTTGCGAGAATTGAAACTGTTTTTTCAGTGGCATCGACCGCCGCCCTCGTCCCAGACTCTGCCGTCGGTGTCGATGAAGCTGTGCCGGTATTGACCGTCGCCGAGCATCACCTTGAGGACTCCGAAGCGACCCTGGATCTGGGCCACGGAGTTCCGCGCGAGAGGATAGCGAAAGCGGCGCAGCTCACCACCGCCGGTTCCGGTAATGATTTGCTCGATTCCTTTTACCGAGTCCGGCGTTCCGTCCGGTCTCTGCGGGAGGAATCGCTCGTAGTCATGGTCGTGCCCGTTGAGTACGAGATCAACTCCCTCAGCGTAAAGGATCTCCCAGAGATTTTGCACCATCGTCGTTCCACCGTTGGTACCCGAGCTGAAGAGTGGGCGATGGAAATACGCTAGGGCGCACGTGGTTCGATGCTGCTGGAGATCCTTGCGCAACCAATCTTCCTGCGCCTTCGCCAGGTCCGGATCCGGATTCTCGAAGTACAGCTCGCTGTTGAGCGAAATGATGTGCCAGCCGCCGAGGTCGTAGCTGTAGTATCCCTTGCCTGGCGGCCCAGCTCGATCGCCGAAGTAAGCGAAGTACGGATCGCCGCTGCCGCTATCGTAGTCGTGATTTCCGGGCGAGGTGTGCAGCACCTTCATGATGCTGCGCCGCCCCCACGTCGGCGAGAAGCAGCGCGGAAAGTCGTTCGTTAGGCCTTGTTGACCGGAGGGATACGCGTTGTCGCCGAACGTCGCGACGATGGTCGGTACGCCCAGCGCACTCTCAGCGAGCAGCAGGCTGTCGACCAGCGCCGCGGTTGCTTCGTCCCCCGGAGTTCCGCAGACCGCGATGTCGCCGGCTCCGACTAATATCGGCGCACCTTTCAGGACGACTTCCTGCTGGGGCGGGCCTTCCCTGGTTGGCGACGGCTTCTCCTCGCGCGAGCACGCGATAGCGCTCAGCAGCGATGCGAAAACCAAAAGACCTTTGATCAGAACGCGAAGCCGAAAGTCGTAACTATGTGATGGCCTTTCCGGTTGGTGAACAGCACGTTGAAGTTCGGCGCCGCGTTGAGGTAGCCGACCCACAATCCGCCACCCGCCGCGCTATGCCATCCGCCCGGCGATTGCCCGTTCACGTAGACTCGCCCGGCATCGGCGAATCCGATGGCGCCGACATCGAGCGGCAGAATGAACGGGAATTTCGCGATGGGGACGCGCAACTCTGTTGTCCCGTACGCCGATGCGTCACCCGCCCACCGTTGGCGTTCCTCGGTCCTGAAAGTCTCGGATCCGCCGAGAAAGGCGGCATCGAAATAGGGGAAGGGACCCCACAGCTTCTTCCCACCCGCGCGCAGGGCGAGCACCGGCTTCTTCGCCACCGGCAAAGTGAAGAACGCACTGGCCCAACCGTCCACCGCTTGGTACGGAGTTGCCACATCCCACATACCCGGATATCCACTGCCGAGAACGTCGAGCACGAGGCGCGGCTTCGTCGTGTCCGGTACGCTACGGCTCTCCAGATGCATCTTCAGCTGCAGACCGCCCTGGCCGAACTTCGAAAAGCCGGTCGGACGCTGCTGCGAGATGAACCGGTTGGCGATGCTGTCAGTAGTGGTGTAGAGGACGATCGGTCCCAGCGAGATGTCGCTCACGGCGCTGAGCGAGAGTCCGACCGCTGGTCTGAACAGCCACTGTCGCTGGCGAACGTCGTAGAGTCTACCACGCAGATCCGGAAGATCATTGCCGAAGCCGTGGAACTGCACGACCTCGAACTGCGACATGTAGCCGTTTACAGGAACGTGGACGTCGGATTCTTCGAACCGCTTGTCGAACGCCGCTCTGACGCGCATGCGATTGCTCGCCGTCGCCTGCGCGATGTCCGCTGACATCATCGTCGCGTACGGCACGTCGCGGAAACCGTACTGGTACTTCGTGAAGCCGATCACCGGATAAATCCCCAGGCTGCGCTGCGAGTGCACCCCAAGTATCGGACGGATCGAGGAGCCACGGTCCTGCTGTGGCGGAATCAGCTTTCCATAAGCACGGAGCCAGGGTCGCCGGTTGAAGGAATGATTGAACGCGTTGTCGACGTTGGCTTTCTCGTCGACTGTGTCCTTGGCGTACTTCACGTCGGTGACGGTGCCCGGGTCGTAAAATCGGGTCGGGTTTCTCCGGCCACCGACAGTCGAAAGATCAACGAAGGTGTTTGTACCGTTGCCACCAATGATCCGCACCGGAATGCTCTGCCGAACATTTCCTTCCACGGTTGCCCGGTCGTCGCCGCCGTGAAGGTAGATGCGGATCTCCCTGGTGTCGGCCAACAGGAATCGCCGCGAGAAGTACGCGGCGTCGGCCGATCGAATTTGCACGTCTACGATTCCATCTCCCGAGCGAACGACAGTCGCCTGTTCGGCCGCGTCTGTGCCGTGGATGTCGGCGACCCTCCATAGCTCCTTGTAGTACCTGTCGGCGACACCGCGAAGGCCGTCGCGACGTGCCTTGAGCTTGGCCGCCAGTGTGCGCGAATTGGCCGCGTATGCCGGTGGGAGCGTGGTCATCGCATTGTCGATCACCTGGTCCGTGATCCTCTGCATTAAGCTGGTCTCCACCGAATCCCACGCCGTCTTGTCGAGACCCTGGAGCATTCGCCGGTCAAACTCACCGGCGTTGGAGAAGAGCGCCTGTGGATCCGGATACTTGTCGGTGAAGGTCACCAGGCTTGGAATCGCCAGGCGGGCCATACTCATTAGCAATCCGCCGTATGAGACGAATACCTTGTCACGGTCAACGGCAATCGGCTCCCAGGGCGCCTCGTCCTTCTTTCCAAATCGAGCCCACTTCCATTGGTCCGGATGACGGTCGTTGTCGCCGAGGATCAAGTCCATCTCGACCGCCGTCAGGAAATTGAGCGCATCGACGCGCGCTTGAGAGTCGGTGTTAATGTGCGCCAGCAGAGAGTCGCTGCCGATAATGTTCTCGGCGTCGGCGAAAGCCTTACCCTTTTCCGGTTTTTCTGGATGTTGCTCCATCTCGCCAAGCATGCCGGCGAAGTCCTTTCTGAATTCACCGAGAATCGGATCGTCCGGCATCATCATCACTGTCGGACTTGGATGAAGAATTCCCGAGGCCGTCTGGATGGGCGCTGCAGCGATAGCGCCGAGGGGATGCGATGCGCTGCCCTCGTCACGAACGATGTACCATATGACCGTGCCCCTGTACTGCTCCGGCAGGATCCTGAATCCCTTGCGCACGGATCGAAACGCCCAGGTGGTCCCGTCGGCGGCGTCGAATCGCAGTGACCTGGTTTGCGCGCCGCCCCCTTCCTTGGTCGGTTTCAGACCGCCGTGAAAGGTTTGCAGGTTGAGGACGGGGACTGTGATCTGGGTCGTCCACAGATCACGGTAGTTGTCGCCCAGTAGAGCGCGGTGAAAGCCGCCCGCCTTGTATATCTCGCCCGGCACCACGACAACGCTGTCCCTTCCGGCTGCCCGCACCGTTTGATTCTGGGCGACAGCGGTCGAATGGGCGGCGACGAGCAGGAGCGTCACCAGGGCCAAAGCACAACGCGTTTGATCGAAATTTTTTCGCAAGGTGATTCTCCGCACTAGGGGCGCCACCTGTAGAGCGTGATTGCCGCTGGCATGACGTTCGCTTCGTCGCTGATCAGTAGTAGGCTGTCTTTCGTTATCGCCACTCCTTCGGGCTGCCGGTGGTCACCGGGCAACGGCCCCGAGCGTACGACGTCGCCGTCAGGGGTGACTACGGCGAGTCCCTTTTCGTGGGATGCAATGATCACATAGTTCCGCGTGAACGGATCGATGGTCATGTCGGAAGGCCTGAAGTTTTTCCATTTGTTGGATCCGATTAACTGGTGGAGCGGAACCCTTACTATCGTGAACGTCGCCCGATTCAGCGGCAGCGGCATGTGATAAATCACGAGGTCCTGGGGTGCCTGCTTGTCGAGGATTCTCTTGCACACCATCAACAGGCGGGTGCTGTCGGCCTCGTAGGCGAGACTCTCGAACTCGCACTGCTTGCGCAGTCCCGTATCGAACATGATGAACTGAACCTGCTGGCCGTCGGCGCCCTCTCTGAACCGAAAGAGCTTGCCATCGCTTGCCATCAGATAGATGTCATCGCCGGCGATCGCTATCGCCTCGAAGTCTTCCTTCTGATTACCGATTAGCGAGAAGCTCTTGAGCAGGATTCCGGTTTTTGGGTCGATTTCGGAGATGCGACCGGCGTTGTCGTCGTGTGTGAGCACGGTACCACGGGACGTGAGCGCAAGGCCGGAAATCTCCCGCAACTGTGGTGGCATGATCCACTTCGCCACCTCAACGACCTTGTCTGGATTGGCGTCAGCCATCGCGATCCGGCGCACGAGCCCCTGCCTTCGCGTTGCTGCTATTTTTTGTAGCTCAGCGGCCTTTGCCCTGGGGTGTCCCGACACGCGACCGCCCACGGCATCGCACACACAAGCAATATCAGGCCGACCCTTCCGGTCATACCTTCACGCCATCGTTCTTTTCCTTCTTTTCCTCCCTCTTTTCCTTTTCTCTATCGACCTCCCCGCTCGTTTCGAGGTCGGCGGTGGCGATGACGCCATTGGCGTTCTCATGGATCGCGGTCAGCAGTACATCCCGCGGGATCGACTTCTTCAGTCGGGTGAGGTAGTAGATCTCGCACGGCTTCCCCGTATTGGTCACGATCTCGTCGAGGGACCACCGCTTGGTCATTCTCGCGAGAACCTCTTCAACCCGCCTCTGCGCGTCCGGCACGTCGTCGCACGTCACGGTCAGGATCGAGTCGAAGCGCGGCTTTTTCCTCTTTTTTCCAACCCTCTTGCTGACACGGCTGAAGCGATCAGCGAGTGCCGCGGCTTTATCCGGGGTCAGCGACAGCACGAGGTCGCGATCAGGAATCTGATGGTCACCCGTGGGACTCGCCAGCGCTTCCAGGGGGCGTGACCACTGCGCCGCCGCGGTCGGCATCAGCATGTTCCGCCCGTAGTCATAGTGCCACGTCACGACCAGGACGAAGTTGAACACGATCGAGATGACTGCCCCAACCGCGAGCGACTGGACTCCTGCGGCGAATCCAACGACGATGCTCAGGAAGATGTAAACGAGATCCCGGGAGTCGCGCAGAGTAGTCCTGAATCGCACGGCGCCGACCACGCCAGCAAGGCTGAACGCCAATGCCAGGCTGTTCTGGACGATGAACACGATGCCGGCAACCACCAGCGGGAGGATGATCAGCGTCTGCACCACGTTTTGATTGTGCTGTCCGCCCGACGGCCGCGCCGACATGTACACCCAAGTCACCGGAAGCATCAGTATCAGGGCGCCGATGAGTATCAGCACCGTTGTCACGGCGACGTCGAAGAGCGACCCTGGTCCAAAGCTCACCGACGCCGTGGGTGACGAGCTGAGCGCGTCGGTCAAAACCGTCGGGCCCTCTGGGACATCGCCCAGCCCCTTGGCGGAGATGCGCGCGATCTCGCCGGGGAAGAAGTACGCCAATATGGCCACGACCACCGCCACAATCGCGTAATACGCCACCAAACGCCGCATCGGGCGATCCGACTTCATCGTAATGACGTCGATCAGTTCTCTCAGGACTGGCATGCCCGACCTCAGGTGCAAAATGGGCGCCTGTTCGGCGCTGGGGGGTCTTCATTCCCGTTAGATCGCCGTAAAGGGCCGACTTGAGTCTCGCCCTGCAACTGGCGAGTTTACGAGGCTATGCCCGAAGAATCCCTGATCGTCCGCGGCGCCCGCGAACACAACCTCAGAAATATCGATGTTACCATCCCGCGTGACCGGCTGACGGTCATTACCGGGCTCTCGGGATCGGGGAAGTCTTCGCTCGCCTTCGACACGATTTACGCCGAGGGCCAACGCCGTTACGTCGAATCGCTTTCGGCCTATGCCAGGCAGTTCCTGGGCCTGATGGAGAAGCCGGACGTCGACTCCATTGAGGGTCTGTCGCCGGCAATCTCGATCGAACAGAAGTCAGCCGGCCACAACCCGCGGTCGACGGTCGGGACGGTCACCGAGATCTACGACTACCTCCGCCTTTTGTACGCCCGTGCCGGCACACCGCACTGCCCCAACTGCGGACGCCCAGTAGAGCGCCAGAGCGCTGGTCAGATCGCCGATTCAATCCTGCAGTGGCCGGAAGGGGCGAAGATCGAGATCCTCGCGCCGCTGGTGCGGAGTCGCAAGGGAGAATTCCGCGAGCTGTTTGATGCCGCGCGGAAACAGGGCTTCGTGCGCGCGATTGTCGATGGCGAGCTGGTCGAAGTAGCCAACCCGCCCAAGCTCAATCGGCGTATGAACCACAACATCTCCGTCGTCGTCGATCGACTGGTGGTTCGTGGTGAAGACCGCGCCCGGTTGAACGACTCCGTCGAGACCGCGCTCAAGCTCTCTGAAGGGCTGGTCGAGGTGCAGCGCGCCGACGATCGGAGTCAACACCTCTTCTCTGAAAAGTACGGCTGCCCCGAGTGTGGGATTTCGCTGCCGGAGCTGGAGCCGCGCCACTTCTCCTTCAACTCGCCATTCGGCGCCTGCCCCGCTTGCGGCGGGCTAGGCTCGCGTCGTGAAGTGAGCGAGGAGCTCATACTCGGCGATCCGAGCATAAGCATCCTCGAAGGAGTGATCCTCCCCTGGGGCGAGCCCGACGGCTACCTGAAGAAGGTGATCCTGCCGGGCCTGGCCAAACAGTTCGGATTCAATCTGAACGCGCCGTGGGGTCAGCTAAGTCCTGAAGTGAGGGAAAAGCTCCTCTACGGCACCGGCGGAAAGAGCGGAACGCGTATCGACAACTCTGGTACGCATTGGGAAGGAATCATCTCCAACATCCAGCGCCGCTACGACGAGACCGAATCCGATTCGGTGCGTCTCGAGCTCGAGGAGTACATGCAGGCGCGCGCGTGCACGACGTGCGGCGGACGCAGGCTGAAGCCGGAGTCGCTGGCGGTCACTCTCGCCGGACAAAATATCGGCGACGTTGTGGCGCTCTCGATAACTGAGGCGCTGGAATTCTTCGAGAGCGTTCCCGTGCGCAACAACGGCAAGCCGGGATTGGATCCGGAGATCGCGGCCCCGATTCTAAAGGAAGTGCGCGAGCGACTGCGTTTCCTGAACGACGTCGGACTCGAGTATCTCACACTCGGCCGCTCGGCCGAGTCACTGTCCGGCGGCGAGGCGCAGCGGATACGCCTGGCGACGCAAATCGGATCGCGACTCGTCGGCGTTCTCTACATCCTCGACGAGCCATCGATCGGACTGCACCAGCGCGACAACGCGCGCTTGTTGAACACCCTCCGCCAGCTGCGCGATCTCGGCAACACCGTCATCGTCGTCGAGCACGATGAGGAGACGATGCGGGCTGCCGATCACCTGATCGATTTGGGCCCGGGAGCGGGAAAGCACGGCGGACTGGTGATCGCCGAAGGAACGGTCGATCAGGTGCGCGCCAACAACGAGTCCATCACTGGGCGATATCTGCGCGGCGAGGTCGAGATTCCAATTCCCGAAGTCCGTCGCAGAATGGATCCCGATCGTGTGATTCGCATCGAAGGCGCGCGCGAACACAACCTGCGCGACCTCGATGTGGAGATTCCGCTTGGACTCTTCGTCGCGGTGACTGGTGTGTCAGGCAGCGGGAAGTCGACGCTGATCGAAGACATTCTGCATCGGTCGATGGCGCGGCACTTCTACCGGGCTCGCGTCATCCCCGGCAAGCACGATCGCATCACCGGCTTCGAGCACCTCGACAAAGTCATTGACATCGATCAGAGCCCGATCGGTCGTACCCCACGATCCAATCCGGCGACGTATACGGGATTGTTCACGCCGATCCGTGAGCTGTTCGCGGAGTTGCCGGAGGCGAAGATCCGCGGCTACGGGCCGGGGAGATTCTCGTTCAATGTGAAGGGAGGCCGCTGCGAAGCGTGCGAAGGCGACGGTCTGGTGAAGATCGAGATGCACTTTCTGCCCGACGTCTACGTG
>QHUA01000099.1:3441-8361 GCA_003221805.1 Gemmatimonadota bacterium | reverse complement strand
AAACCCTCTTCGATGTCGGACTCGGCTACATCCACCTCGGTCAGTCGGCGACGACGCTTTCCGGTGGCGAGGCGCAGCGCGTCAAGCTCGCCGCCGAGCTGTCGAAGCGCGACACGGGTCGGACCTTCTACATTCTCGACGAGCCGACCACCGGGCTCCACTTCGAGGACGTGCGCATGCTCCTGAGCGTGCTGCATCGTCTGGTTGACCGCGGCAACACCGTGCTCGTCATTGAGCACAACCTCGACGTGATCAAGACCGCCGACTGGATCGTCGACCTTGGTCCGGAAGGTGGACTCCGCGGCGGCACCGTTGTCGCCGCGGGAACCCCGGAAGACGTTGCGGATGCTAAGGAATCGTACACCGGGCAGTATCTCCGGAGCATGCTGAAACGCGAGCGAAGCAAAGAGAGAACGAGGGTCGCGCTACGGGCGGGGTAAAATCCCGTTACGAGTTACGCGTTACGGACAACGGGTTACGGGCAACGGGCGCACTTGCTCGCAGCGGCTAGCGGCTCCGCTCGGCGCTCCCGGCTGGTATTCTTCAGTGTGACCTCGGAGGGCCGCGATAGATGGTAAGTCTTCTCGATATCATTGGACCCGTGATGGTCGGCCCATCCTCGTCACATACGGCGGGCGCCTGCCGGCTCGGGCTACTCGCGCGCGGACTTATTGGTGGGACTCCCCAGAGCGGAGTCCTTCAGCTCCACGGCTCCTTCGCCCGGACCGGCGAAGGCCACGGTACCGACAAGGCCCTCGTCGGCGGCTTACTAGGCTTCCGCCCGGACGATGAAAGGCTGCGCGACGCTCTCATGATCGCCGAGCGGGAGGGTCTGGACTACAAGTTCGAGAAGACCACCATCGCCGACGCTGCCCACCCGAACACCGTGCGAATCTCCGTCGAGCTCAATGGCAACAAAGCCACCATGCTCGGATCGTCGCTGGGGGCGGGTAGAATCCTCGTCCAGGAGATCGACGGCTACCCCGTCGAAGTGACCGGAAACTTACACACCATCGTTCTCGTAGCTGAGGATAGGAAGGGCTCGATTGCCAGAATCACGGGGATTCTTGCCAGTCACGACATCAACATTGCAACGCTGAGGCTGACGAGAAAGGAAAGAGGCGGCGACGCATTCATGGTAATCGAATGCGACGAGGAGCCGGACAAAGCAGCCGGCGCTGAACTGCGGGCGCTCGACTGGGTGCGCTGGACACGCCGTCTCGACAAGGTGAGCGGGGGCTGATTGTACAAAGCGCTCGCTGACGCAATAAAGGACGCTGAACGCGAAAAGAAGACGCTGGCGCAAACCGCGCTGGAGGCGGAGTCACGCGATCAGGGGCGTCCAATCGAAGAAATTCGCGCCGCGCTGAAGCGCGCCCTCGACGTCATGCGCGGGGCAATTGAGAAGGGACTGACAGGAGATCTCTATTCTGCGTCGGGGTTGGTTGGAGGCGATGCCGCAAAGCTGCGCCAGAATCCGAAAGGACCGCTGGCGCAGACGCCGTTTCGTGACATCCTCACCCGCGCGCTGGCGGTGCAGGAAGTGAATGCAGCAATGGGCGTGATCGTCGCCGCGCCGACGGCCGGAGGCGCCGGAGTGTTGCCGGCGATTCTCACCGGTCTGGCGAAGGCGCGGTCGGTGCCCGATGACAAGGTCGTCGACGGACTGGCGACGGCGGGCCTGATTGGGGCGGTGGTCGCCGAGCGAGCGTCACTGTCGGGCGCCGAAGGCGGGTGTCAGGCGGAGACGGGCGCGGCGGCGGGAATGGCGGCTGGTGCGGCAACGGAGATGCTTGGCGGAACGCCGTCGCAGGTCGGACACGCGGTGGCGCTGACGATGCAGGGAACCCTCGGCCTCGTTTGCGATCCACTGGGTGGGCTCGTCGAATTGCCGTGCGTCTTTCGCAACGCGACGGGCTCAGCGATCGCCCTGGCGGGGATCGAGATGGCGCTGGCCGGAATCACCTTCGCCATCCCGGTCGACGAAGTGATTGACGTGATGGGCGAGATCGGCAGGGAGATGGACGTCCGCTACCGCGAGACAGCGGGTGGCGGACTGGCCGCTACGCCGACTGGCCGAAGATTGGCCAAGGAGAGGTTGTACCAGATCAAGAGGTCGGACGGCTGATTTGTCTAGTGAAGCGCGAGTGAAAGCGATACTTTCGCGGAAGGATCAACCGTGGCTGATACAATTAAAAACCAACAGAACGGGTGCGAGGTGTCAGTAGCACAGATGTCAGTTACCAGTTCACGACGTCGCGACGTCACTGGCGCCATTCAAAGCAAAAGCAAGTGCCCGTGGCGTCACGCTAGTTAGAAACGTCAGGACGTAGTGAACTGACCACTGTCGACTACGCTACTCACACCTCGCACCCGTTCAGTTGCAGTTGCAACACGTCGTACCCGTTCAGTTGCAATTGCAACACCTCGCAGCCGTTCTGTTGCAGTTTTGAAAATCCATCCCACTAACTATGAATATTTTCGACAGAATCGCGATGCTTTTCCGCTCGAACGTCAACGCGGTGATCTCCGAGTTCGAGCAGCCCGAGAAGATGCTCAACCAGATCATCCTCGACATGCGCTCGCAGCTGGTGAAGGCGAAGCAGCAGGTCGCTGCCGCCATCGCCGATGAGAAACGCCTCCAGGATCAGACGCGGCAGGAGCTGAAGGAAGCCGAGGACTGGGAGCGGAGAGCGATGCTGGCCGTGCAGCAGAATCAGGACGAGCTCGCCAAACAGGCGCTGATGCGTCGCAGCGAGCACATCTCGCGCGGCGACCAGCTCAATCTCACCTGGCAGGCACACAAGGTTGAGACCGATCGCCTCAAGGAATCGCTACGTACTCTCAACGACAACATTGAAGAGGCCAACCGCAAGAAGAATCTCCTTCTCGCCAAGCAGCGTCGCGCCGATGCGATGAAGCGCATCAACGAGACGATGTCGCACATCTCGGAGAAGTCGGCGTTCGAGGCGTTCGCCCGGATGGAAGAAAAGATCGAGGCCAACGAGAGGAAGGTCCTGGCGAGTGCCCAGATCGACGAAGAGTTCTCTGGCGACAAGCTGGCGAGCGACTTCAAGCGCCTCGAGGCCGCGGGCGGCAACGCCTCGGCTGACATCCTGCTGATTCAATTGAAGCAGAAGATGGGTGTTCTTCCGGCGGGTGCCGCCACAGCAAACAAAGCCCTTGCCGCCGGCGCGCAGCAGCACGAAGAAGAGGCCGTCGATGTCGAGATCCACGACGATAACAAGTAGATAGCAGTGGCCACAGCTGTCGCACCCGGGAGGTCGAGAGTAGCGCCGGTAATTGCCGGCGTGATCGTGTCGGTCTTGCTGCTGTGGATGTTGGGAGCGACGGCGGAAGTATTCCTGCTCCTCTTCATCGCCGTCATCATCTCGTTGTACCTCGGCGCGGTAAGAGACCTTCTCGTCGAGAGGGGCCACCTCCCGCCCAGGCTCGCATTCTTCATTTCTGTCGTCGGCAGTGGAGCCGCCTTGCTGGGGTTGTTCGCGATTCTCCTGCCGCCCGTCGTCGAGCAGACGCGTGCCCTGATCGTGGTGTTGCCGAACTACATCGAAACCTGGGAGACGGGGATCGATCACTTCGTAGCGCGCTTTCCGGCAATGCGCGACGTCTGGAAGCCGGGGGAGCACCCGCTCGTCACCGCGGTTTACGATCAGTTGGCCCAACAGGCGGAGACTCTCGTACCGAGAGTGTTTTCCTTGGTCAACCTTCTCATCTCCGCCTTTGCCGTTGGCGTGATGAGCATCTATCTCGCGCTCCAGCCGGGAGTCTATCGCGAATGGCTGATCGCTCTGTTCCCGCCGATCCATCGCGATCTGGTGCGCGACGTTCTGCGCGACCTCGCCGATGGGCTGCGTGCATACATCGTCGGTCAGCTGCTCACGATGTCGGTTCTCGCCGCTATGACCGCGACGGGATTGTACCTGCTCGACGTCCCCTATTGGCTGACGTTTGGGGTGTTCACCGGTCTCGTCGCCATAATTCCGTTCTTCGGAACGCTATTCTCGACAACTCTACCCGCTCTCTTTGTAATGGGGGCGCCGGGTGGCGGCACGCGAGCGATATACGTGCTGCTGTTAGGTGTGGTGGTTCACCTAATCGAGGGTAACCTCGTCTCGCCGCTGGTGATGTCGAAGAAGATCGACATGCCGCCGGTGTTGACCATTACGGCCGTGCTGGTGATCGGCAAGTTACTTGGACCGCTCGGTCTCGTCGTTGCGCTGCCGATGCTGGTGACAGTGATGGTGATCGTGCGCCGCATTCTCATCAACCGCATCTACGAAGG
Organism: Gemmatimonadota bacterium; assembly: GCA_003221805.1. Lineage (GTDB taxonomy): Bacteria > Gemmatimonadota > Gemmatimonadetes > Gemmatimonadales > Gemmatimonadaceae > UBA4720. The sequence continues at coordinate 4,055 of QHUA01000099.1, read as the reverse complement.
AAAAGGATTCAGGAAGAGCACGCGCGACCGGATCTTCGTTTTGCGGGTGCCGGTTCCCGATGGCGGAGTGCTGGTGCCTGCGGCGCCTCCGCCCGATCTGATCGCGATTCGCGAGAAGAAACCGCTGAAGAAAACGGCCTAGCTCGCCAGCGGCGCGAGCACTCGCCTAGGCGCCGTGTCTCAGCGTCAGTTGAACCCGTGTTCCAGAGAAAACCTGATCGCCAACTAAATCCAGCACTCCGGTCGCGATCGGCTGGACTGCGAAGATCATATTGCGCACGAACGTGTCGGCAGTCTGCGTGAAGTCGACGACGTTGTTGCTCTCGTTCCAGGTGCCAGCCATGTCGAAGTCTGCGGCTGGCGCCCCGTTCGATGCAGCGAGATGCATGTGCCCCGACGTCGAACCGTCGGCATTGAGTGTGATCTGTAGAGTGCTGCCGATGTTGAGCTGATTCGTCTGGCCGGAGCCGCCCGTCGTCACCCATTGAAACGCGGTGTAGCTGCCGACCAGCGGCGACTGGGGCGAAGTCGAATCATTTCCACAGGCAGTCGTTGCCGCCAAGGCTGCCGCGATCGAGATCGCCTGCAAACGGCGCAGCGTTCTCGTGCTCGCC
>QHUA01000099.1:0-3433 GCA_003221805.1 Gemmatimonadota bacterium | reverse complement strand
GCGTTATCGAAACAGGGCGACTCCCGTGAAAGAATCACGCCACCACGCGATACAATGCTTCCGGCGGCCCTTCAACGATTGCCAACCATTCTGACAAAGATGCAAACGTGCGCGCACACCCCTACGGAGGATTGCGCCCGTGCAGCTCGCGCTATCTGTCAGAGGTCTCAACAAGACGTATCACTCAGGACCCAGGTCGCGCTCGATGGCCATCCCCGCGCTGCGCGACATATCGCTCGATGTAGACGCCGGCGAAATCGTAGGACTCGTCGGCCGGCCCGGTGCTGGCAAGTCTACGCTCCTTCTCTGTCTCGCTGGTCTGCTGCGACCCGACGAAGGGAGCATCACGTGGTTCGGCGAACAAGTAACCGGGCACCACGTGCCCGCCGGACTCGCGTACGTCCCCCAACGGGCAGGATACTATTCGTTTCTGACCGTCCGCGAAGCGCTCGAGTACTACGCCACGCTTCACGACCTGTCCTCGGCAAACCGTACCGCGCAAGTCGAATCGGCGCTGCGCGAGGTTTGTCTTCACGTCCACGCCACCCGTCGCGTAAGTAGCCTTTCGCCGAGCCTCATACAGCGGCTGGGATTGGCGCAATCGCTCATCGAGGACTCCTCTTCGACAGAGACGTCGTCTCTCTACTCACTCGTCTCACCAGGCGCGGCATCACCATCATTCTCGCCGCGCCCAATCCCGTTGAGCTGCATCAAATCGCCGCGCGGATCATCAATATCGTAGAGGGTAGGGCCGTTACTGCGCGTCGCGAGAGTGCAGCAAGAGTGGCGGAGCGATTGTGTTGATCCTACTTTCCGCGAATGACTGCTCCGGATTTCCGCCTCTACAATACGCTCACTCGGAAGGTCGAATCGTTTTCGCCCGCTGATGGCAAAACGGTTCGCATCTATACCTGCGGGCCGACGGTCTACCGACCGGCACACCTCGGCAACTTCCGCACGTTCCTGTTCGAGGATCTGCTGCGCCGCGCGATTGAGTTGCGGGGATGGAAAGTGAAGCAGGTGATGAACCTCACTGACGTCGACGACAAGATCATCAAGGCAGCGAGCGAGCAGGGAACCACCATCGCGGAAGTCACGGCTCCGATCACCAAGATCTTTCACGCCGATCGCGCGTTTCTCCGCATCCAGGACGCAGAGCTCTATCCGAAGGCGACGGATCACATCCCGGAGATGATCGAGATCGTGAAGCGACTCGTCGACAAGAAGCTCGCCTACAAAGCTGACGACGGCAGCGTCTATTTCGCCATCGACAAGTTCAAGGATTACGGCAAGCTCTCGCGTCTCGATACGCGCGAGGTCAAGGCCGGCGCGCGCGTGATTCAGGACGATTATTCGAAGGAGAATGCCCAGGACTTTGCGCTGTGGAAGGCAGCCAAGCCGGAAGATGAAAGGACCGGTGCAGCGTGGGATTCTCCCTGGGGCAGGGGCCGTCCCGGCTGGCATCTCGAGTGCTCGGCGATGGCGATGAAGTACCTCGGCGAGACGCTCGACATCCACTGCGGCGGAATCGACCTGATTTTTCCGCATCACGAGGACGAGATAGCGCAGTCGGAGGGATCGACGGGCAAGCTGTTCTCGCGGTTCTGGTGTCACGGCGAGTTTCTCCTCACCGAGGGGAGCAAGATGGCGAAGCGGCTGGGCAACGTTGCGACGGTGCAGGACCTGCGGGACCAGGGTGTGCCGGCCGCCGCGTTCCGCCATTTCGTTTTCTCGACGCACTACCGCAAGCAGCTCAACATGTCGAGCGAAGCGCTGGAGGGATCGATCGAAGGGGTCCGCCGCATCGGCGACTTCGTGCAGCGACTGGCCGAAGCAAAGGGCGCCACTCCGGAGCTGGAGAAAATCGCCGCGGATGCGGAGGCGGAAGTGACAGCGGCGTTGTTCGACGATCTGAACGCGCCCATCGCTCTCGGTGCGCTGTTCACTTTCATTCGCAAAGCCAACGCCGAGCTGGATCGCAACGGCGTCGACAAGCGCGCGCTGGAAACGGCACGCAAAGCCTTTGGGCGAATCAACTCGGTGCTTGATGTAGTTCCCGAGTCAGTGGGCGCGGACCCGGAGATAGCGCGCTGGGTTGAAGAGCGTCTCACGGCGAGGAAGGATGCCCGCTCTCGGCGCGAATTCGCCGAAGCCGACAGAATCCGCGCCGAGATCGAGTCGAAGGGAATCGCGATCGAGGACACCCCCCACGGAACCAAGTGGAGGCTTCGTTAGAGTAAGCGCTCGCTGCCGTTAGTCCCCAATCCGCAGTTAGTTTCCCAATCCGCAATTAGTAAGCAGTCGGCCTCGCACTTGGTCGGCAATCCGCAGTCACGTGGCCAGGTTGACTGCCTCGTCTAAGTTGGCTATTCTACTTGGCTTGCGATGAAAAATCGCTGTTTGTTGCTGACGTAGCTCAATTGGCAGAGCAGCTGATTTGTAATCAGCAGGTTGGGAGTTCGATTCTCCCCGTCAGCTCTGCCGAAGTCGGCGGCTAAAATCGGTGGGGTTCCTGAGTGGCCAAAAGGAGCAGACTGTAAATCTGCCGGCTTATGCCTTCGAAGGTTCGAATCCTTCCCCCACCATGAAAATGTAGGGGCGGATTTTTTTATGTTGCACGCGGGAGTAGCTCAGTTGGTAGAGCGCTAGCCTTCCAAGCTTGATGTCGCGGGTTCGAGTCCCGTCTCCCGCTCTGAGGGTACGGTGCCAGGAAGCGCGAGGGACGTAATAAACGGCGAGAAGATTCTCGTCGGCAGCAAAGGGTGAACAAACCGCTCGCGTAGCTCAGTTGGTAGAGCACACCCTTGGTAAGGGTGAGGTCATCGGTTCAATCCCGATCGCGAGCTTGAACGACAAAACAGCAACACGCTTGAGGATGAAATGAGCAAAGAGAAATTCAATCGGACGAAGCCGCACGTGAACGTGGGAACGATTGGGCACGTCGATCATGGCAAGACCACTCTGACAGCTGCCATCACGGCGATCCAGGCGAAGAAGGGCCTGGCATCGCCCGTTGCATTTGACCAGATCGACAAGGCTCCTGAAGAGCGGGAGAGAGGTATTACGATCGCGACCGCTCACGTGGAGTACGAGAGTGAGAAGCGGCACTACGCGCACGTCGACTGCCCGGGCCACGCCGACTATGTGAAGAACATGATCACGGGTGCCGCTCAGATGGACGGAGCCATTCTGGTGGTTTCTGCGGCTGACGGTCCGATGCCCCAGACGAGAGAGCACATCTTGCTGGCCAAGCAGGTGAACGTGCCCTACATCATCGTGTTCATGAACAAGGTGGACATGGTGGACGACGCCGAGCTGCTGGAACTGGTCGAGCTCGAGGTTCGTGAGCTCCTTAGCTCCTACGACTTCCCTGGCGACGACACCCCGATCATCAAGGGATCTGCTCTAAAGGCCTTGGAGTCAGGTGATCCGA
>QHUA01000098.1 GCA_003221805.1 Gemmatimonadota bacterium | reverse complement strand
ACGCCATTCTTCAAGGGTTATAGACCGCAGTTCTTCTTCAGAACTACCGACGTGACCGGCTCAGTAGAGTTGCCCGAGGGTATGGAGATGGTGATGCCGGGCGACAACGTTCAGATGACGATCGAGCTGATAACGTCGATCGCCATGGACGAGGGCCTCCGCTTCGCCATCAGAGAAGGCGGCCGCACGGTTGGAGCAGGCGTAGTGACCAAGATCCTCAAGTAGTTAACGCGACCTACACGAGAGACAGTTATGGCAGGAAGAATTCGAATTCGGCTCAAGGCGTTTGACCATGCCGTCATCGACCAGGCCTCGGCGGACATCGTCCGCACGGCCGAGAAGACGGGCGCGCAGGTCAGTGGTCCGATTCCTTTGCCGACAAAGACGAAGCGTTGGACCGTGCTCCGCTCGCCGCACGTCGACAAGAAGTCGCGTGAGCAGTTCGAGCTCAAGACGCACAAGCGGTTGATCGACATTCTTGACTCACGCGCGGCGACAGTCGATGCGTTGACCAAGCTCGATCTTCCTGCCGGCGTCGACGTCGAGATCAAGGTCGAGTGAAGCGGGAAGCGGGAAGCGGGAGGCGGGAACAGAATGCCTAGTGAGAACCAATTGAGGATTCAATGATCGGCATTATCGGCAGGAAGCTGGGGATGACCCAGGTCTTCAACGAAGATGGACAGCAGATTCCTTGCACCGTGGTGGAGGCAACTCCCAACGCGGTGATCAAGGTTCTGAAAAAGGACCAGGTCGGCTTCGACTCCGTCGAGCTCGGCTTCGGTGAGCAGCGTCACGCCCGCGAGTCGAAGAAGGGCGAGCGGACGCCGCGCGGCCGTCGCGCCCACAAGGCGATCGTCGGTCACGCCGCGAAGGCTGGTCTCAGTGTCGCTCCGGCAGTTTTCCGCAGCTTCCGTCTCGACGACGCACAGCTCAAGGAAAACAGGAAGGAGATCCCGACTTACAATCTCGGCGACAAGATCACAGTCGAGATCTTCGCGCCCGGTGAGCAGGTCAAGGTGACGGGCACGTCGAAGGGCCGCGGCTTCCAGGGTGTGGTGAAACGTCACGGCTTTCACGGCGGTCCCAACACCCACGGCAACACCAAGCACCGTCGTCCCGGTTCAGTCGGCCCCGGCACCGATCCGTCGCGTGTCATCAAGGGCAAGAGAATGCCTGGGCATTACGGCGCCGAGCGTCACACGCAGACTCATCTCCGTGTGGAGCGCATCGATGTCGCTCGCAATCTCATTTACATCCGCGGCTCGGTGGCCGGTCCCAGGAACGGGATCGTGCTCGTGAAAAAGCAGGGTTAATCATGGCAGAAACTACGAATTCAACGTTGAAGGCCGCCGCGTACACCGCCGGTGGAACCGAGCGTGAGCGCGTCGATCTTCCGGCGGATGTGTTCGACGGAACGATCAACATGCCGGTCATGCACCAGGCGGTTAAGGCCTATCTGTCGAATCAGCGACTAGGTCTCGCCTACACGAAGACCCGTGGTCTTGTTACCGGCGGCAACCAGAAGCCGTGGAAGCAGAAAGGAACCGGCCGCGCCCGTCAGGGATCGCGTCGCGCTCCCCAGTGGGTTGGTGGTGGAACGGTCTTCGGCCCGACGGGTCACAATTACGTCCAGACGGTGCCGCGCCAGGTTCGTGCACTCGCTCGCAAGAGCGCGCTCAATGCGCGCGCCCGCGAGGATGCACTCATCGTCATCGACAACTTCAACTACGAGAAACCGAACACCAAGCAGCTCGTGTCGCTGCTCGATGCACTCGGCGCGAGTGGCAAGAAAGTTCTGATTCTCACCGACGGGGCGAAGCAGAACGTCTTTCTCAGCGGTCGCAACCTGCAGCGCACGCACGTGATGCCGTACGCCGATGTCTCGACTTATCACGTCCTATGGTCGGACGTCGTGCTAGTCGAGTCGAACGCGCTCGGATACGAGCTCGGCAGCGTCGCCGAGAAGCCGCACGCGGCGAAGGCGAAGCCAGAGGGCAAGTCGCACCGCGCTGCCAAGGCGGAGGCAAAGGCTGAAGCCAAGGCCGCCAGGAAGTCGGCGGCGAAGAAAACGGCGCACAAGGCTGAAGCGAAGCGGGCAAGGCCGAAGGCGAAGACAGCCAGGAAACCGGCGGCCAAAAAGTCCGCTGGCAAAAAGAAAGGGAAATAACTGATGCCTACGTTAACCCGAACAATCGTCACGCCGATCGTCACCGAGCAGACCTCGGCGGCGTATCAGGATCGTGGTGAGTACGCGTTCCGCGTGCACCCGGAAGCGACGAAGACTCAGATCAGAAAAGCGATCGAGGAGCTCTTCAACGTGAAGGTCACCGGCGTCTGGACCTCGAACCATCGCGGCAAGGATCGTCGCGTCGGTCAGACGGTCGGACGTCGTCCACACTGGAAAAAAGCGATCGTAACGCTGAAAGAAGGCGATTCGATCGAAATCTTCGAGGCATAAATGGGCGTTCGTCAATTCAAGCCTGTCACCAAGAGCTCGCGCTTCCGCAGCGTCTCCGATTTCTCGGAGATCACGCGCACCCACGGCGAGAAGTCGCTGATGGAGCCGCTCAAGAAGAGCGGCGGCCGCGACAATCATGGTCACATCGCGATGCGTCGCATCGGCGGTGGTCACAAGCGCATGTACCGCATCATCGACTTCAAGCGCAACAAGTTCAACATGCCGGCGACGGTCCGTGAGATCGAGTACGATCCGAATCGCACGGCGCGCATTGCACTGGTCGAGTACGAGGACGGCGAGAGGCGTTACATCCTTCATCCTCGCGGGCTTTCAGTCGGCGACAAGATCGTATCAGGTCCCGGGTCCGACAGCCGCATCGGCAACGCGCTTCCCCTCAGGGAGATTCCGCTCGGCACCGACGTGCACAACGTCGAGCTGAAGCCGGGGAAGGGCGGACAGATGGCGCGCTCAGCCGGCACGGCGCTCGAGGTCGTGGCCAAGGAAGGCGATTACGTGACGCTGCGGATGGCGTCGAGCGAGACACGCATGGTCCACGGCAATTGCCTGGCGACCGTCGGCACCGTCGGCAACGCCGAACACGAACTGATGTCACACGGCAAGGCCGGCAAGAGCCGCTGGCTCGGCAAGCGTCCCAAGGTTCGCGGCGAAGTCATGAACCCGGTCGATCACCCGCACGGTGGTCGCACGCGCGGCGGACGCAACGTCGTCAGCCCGTGGGGCAAGAAGGAAGGGGTGAAGACCCGCAACAAGCACAGGCCATCGCAGCGCCTGATCGTCCGCGGACGCAAGCGCGGCAAAGCAACGCAGTAACCAATTCTGAGAATCGGATATGGCAAGAAGTATCAAGAAAGGTCCCTACGTCGAAGATGCGCTGATGACGAAAGTCTCGGCGCTGAACGGCAGGAACGAGAAGCGGGTGATCAAGACCTGGGCGCGCTCGAGCACGATCGTGCCCGATTTCGTCGGTCACACCTTCGCGGTTCACAACGGCAACAAGTTCATCCCGGTCTACGTGACGGAGAACATGGTCGGCCACAAGCTGGGTGAGTTTGCGCCGACGCGTCTGTTCCGCGGCCACACGGGCGCGGTCAAGGCGACGGACAAGAAGGTCGGTGGAGTTCCGACAACTGGCGGACCGGGTGCTGCACCGAGTGGCGCACCGAGTGGCGGACCAGGTGCCGCACCTGCAACTCCGCCCAAGGGCACGCCGGGGGTCAGGTGAGCGAAAGATCGAGAATTCGCGCGGCCCGTCACGCCGCCGAGAAGAAAGGAGTGTCGAGCGCGATTCAGCGCACGACGCGCCAGTCGCCCTACAAGATGCGGCTCGTCATCGATCAGATCCGCGGCAAGGATGTGAACGAGGCTCTTGGACTGCTCCGCTTCTCCAAGAAGCACGCGGCGAAGCAGATCGAGAAAGTCCTCAACTCCGCCGTGGCCAACGCCGAGTTCAAGTCGCGCGAAGGCACCGATTCGATCGACGTCGACACGCTCTATATCAAGCACGCAATCGTGAACGAAGGTCCGGCGCTGCGGCGTTTCATGCCCGCTGCGCAGGGGCGCGCCACGCCGATCAGAAAGAGAACAAGCCACGTCGAGATCGTCCTCGACGCTCGTGAAGCTGCGCGCGTACCGCGCTCCGCGCGGAGTTCGGAGCGTTCGACCACGCAGGCTGCCAGGTCTTCAGGGAGTAAACGTTAATGGGTCAGAAAACACATCCGATCGGGTTTCGCCTCGGCGTCTCCAAGACCTGGAGATCGCAGTGGTACGCGAACCGTGACTTTCCTCAGCTCCTTCGCGAGGACGAGCTCCTTCGCAAGTATCTGAAGGCGCGTCTTGGTCACGCGGCAATCGCCGACATCCGCATCGAGCGGAAGCCGGGCAAGGTCGTCGTCACGATCCACACCGGCCGCCCCGGGGTCGTCATCGGCAAGAAGGGAGCGGAAGTAGACCAGCTGCGCGATGAGCTGACGAGACTCTCGGGAAAGGAAGTGGGGATCAACGTCGAGGAGATCAAGCGTCCGGAGCTGGACGCCCAGCTCGTGGCCGACAACATCGCCAACCAGCTCGCCCAGCGCATCTCGTTCCGTCGTGCCATGAAGCGCGCGGTTCAGAGCGCCATGCGCATGGGAGCGGGTGGGATCAAGATCAAGTGTGGTGGTCGTCTGGGCGGCGCTGAAATCGCGCGCGTCGAGGGCTATCACGAGGGTCGTGTGCCTCTTCACACCCTGCGCGCGGACATCGACTACGCTACTTCGACCGCGAAGACCACCTTCGGCACCATCGGTGTGAAGGTCTGGATTTTCAAGGGCGAGATCGTCGAAGATCGCCGCGGCAAGACTTACTCGACTGGCGTCTAGGAGATTTCGGGATGCTTAGTCCAAAGCGCGTGAAGTTCAGGAAGAGATTCAAGGGTCGGACGAAGGGACTTGCCACTCGTGGCAATGAAGTCTCCTTCGGACACTACGGTCTGAAGGCGATCGAGCCGGGCTGGGTTTCGAACCGGCAGATCGAGGCGGCCCGTGTGGCTCTGACCCGCCACATCAAGCGTGGTGGCAAAGTCTGGATCAGAATCTTCCCCGACAAGCCGATCACCAAGAAGCCTGCCGAGACCCGCATGGGTAAGGGAAAGGGCTCGCCGGAAGGTTGGGTGGCGGTGGTGAAGCCGGGCAGGGTGATGTTCGAGCTCGAGGGTGTGACGGCGGAGATCGGACGAAAGGCGATGGCGTTGGCCGCCGCCAAGATCGGAGTGAAGTCGAAGTTCGTGGAACGTGAGGAGGCGCGCACGGATGCTAGCTAAGGACATTCGCGAGATGAGTGAAGCGGACATCAATGCCCGCATCGCCGAGCTGGAGAGAGAGCGATTCAATCTCGTTATCGCGTCCGGCACGCGCACTCTGGATGATCCGCTCCGTCTGCGTGTGATTCGCAGAGATGTAGCGCGGCTCAAGACCATCCTGCGTGAAAAAGTGATCGGCATCGCCGAGGCGAAGAGCGGGACGGGGGAAGCGGGAAGCGGGAAGCGGGTGACAGCGAGACGTGTGACGGGGAGACGGGGGCGCAAAGCCGCCACCGCGACGAACCGCAAGAAGACGAGTAAGAGGGCTTAATGGCTGAATTGGCGAGAACACAAACCGCAACGACCGAACGCAGCTCGCGGAAGACGCGAATCGGCATGGTCGTCAGCGACAAGATGCAGAAGACGGTGGTCGTCTCGATCGAGCGAAGAGTCCAGCATCCGGTGTACGGCAAGATGGTCCGCCGCACCAAGAAGCTGAAAGCTCACGACGAG
>QHUA01000225.1:569-3260 GCA_003221805.1 Gemmatimonadota bacterium | reverse complement strand
AGGCGAGCGTGATCGGTGCACTGCAAGTTGCCCCGTTCGCCATCTTCTCTCTGCCGGCCGGTCCGTTGGTGGATCGGTTTTCGCGGCGGGCCATTCTCATCGTCTGCGACGCCGCTCGGGCTGCCGCGATCTTCACGCTCGCGGCGACCTATCTAGCCGGGTTTCGCCACCTCTGGATCATCTATGGGGTCACGGCTGTCGTTGGGACCTTCACCGTCTTCTTTGACATTGCCTATCTGTCACTCGTCCCACACGTGGTAGCCTATGATGAATTGCTCAGTGCGAACCGGCGACTATCGGCCACCAACTCGGCTGCAAGTATGGTTGGCCCCGCGCTCGGGGGCGTTCTTATATCGGCTATTGGTGCCGCCCGCACAGTCATTTTCGACAGCGCCTCCTACGTCGCATCCGTGATCAGCGTCGCGCTGATCCGCACAGAGGAACCACGGCAGCATCATCCAGAGAAGCTTCGCTTGCGTGTGTTGCTCGCCGAGATCCGAGAAGGGCTCACCTACGTTGCCCGTAGCCCCACACTTGCCCGCATCGCCCTTGTCAACGCCGTATTCGACTTTGGCGCTGCCATGATTCAAGCTGTATACCTTGTCTTCTTGTACAGATCCCTCAACCTTACGCCGGGTGAGGTGGGGGCAGTGACGGCAGTTACCGGGTTGTCTTTCTTCGTCGGCGCGATTCTCGTCCCACGTGTGGTCCGCTGGGCCGGCATGGGACGCACGCTCGCCTATTCGATCTTCGCGGGCGGAGCAATCGAGTTACTTACGCCTGTGACTCTCTTGGGCGCGCCACTTCTCATCCTCGTCGGCATCAATATCGTCGCCGGCGCGACCAACGCTCTCTACGATATCAACCAACTGACTGTCCGACAGAGTGTTACGCCGGACGAACTCCAGGGTCGATTGCATGCCACTATGAGGATGACCTTCTCTGGACCTCGCCCCTTTGGATTTCTCCTCGGTGGCGCCCTTGCTACATGGATCGGTACCGCAAGCACCATCGTCCTGGGAGCTTCCGTCTCGACGCTCGGCGCAAGCATCTTACTGATTCGTCCGATTTCATTGAGCGCTGGCGACGGCGAGCCCGTCCCAGCCGGGACGACGAGCGTTGAGGACCAGTCGGATGCGCTCGTGGCAAACGAAGGGAGCTCCGAACCGGGCACACTTGATGCGCTCGGTGAGATTTCCGATCCCGCGCATCGAACCATCGGTGACAAACGACGCTCGGCAACCGACCCTCCGATGCCGCCAGAGCTGGATGGCGCGGTCGACTGACGGGTCCGGTGGACAATACGTCTCGCTCGAGACGGCACAGTCTCGGCGAGGTCCGGGGGCGTGGTACATCGTCTCTTGCGGTGCCAAGCCATTCGGCTCGAGCGGCTCCCAGTCGGCCTTCGCTCACTCTCGCGCCTCTGCGCTTGATCCCCAGTCCCGACGGCGACACTCCACCGAGGAGTGATGTTGACGACCAATGATTGCTGCGTCGACGCTAGATGTAGGCGAGGACGCGTTCTAGTGGCGTCGGTATTGCCGTCAGGTCGAGCACTCTGGCGAGCAGGCACGCGTAGCGGTACTTCCTGCCGGAACGCGTTCCAAAGAAGCGGTGAAGCTGCTGCTCATGAGTTCGAACGCGGTGGAAAGCGCTCTTCTGCATTTGTCGGAACGACGCGAGCTCACCTTCAGACTCTATGACCTCTTCGATGCGGGCGACCCCGAGGCTACGGATCAACTCGTCCTCGAGGTCGTGGACGCACACGAAGAAGCCGAGTCGTTCCAAATGGTCGGGATTGGATATGCATCCCAGCCCGGCCTGCTCAAGACTTCGTCGGAAGAGGTCCGCCTCGCGCTCGTCGCACATCCCGGCCAACTTGACGTTCCGCCCTGCGGGACCGAACAGTGTCAGGAACCGCCGAATGTTCGACGCTCCACCCATCGGCACGATGGCGACGCCCTCGTTGCCCAGGTTCCGTCCGCATCTGATCGCCAAGGTCTCGAGCGCATAGTAGTCACTTAGTCCCTCGACGAGCACGACCGTGCTTGCGTCGTTCGAGATCGCCTGCTCCTGGAGGTCTGACTGGATGCGCCTGGCGATCGCCGCATCGGTCAACCCTTCGCCGGGTTGGAGCTTGCAGGCCCGATCACGTTGCCACAGGTCGGTCACCGGAGTCCCGCCCCGCGTGACGTGTCGCTCCTCGAGGTGGATGCCTTGTTGCCGCGCTCGTCCACTTGCCACGCCACAGCGTACCCGACCCGGGATGAGGGACCCGACGCCTCGCGCCCGCTGCGAGTGCACCCGCTGGGCATTCTCACGCCGCTGAGGCGTTTGTTGCGGTACCGCGCCATGCGCTCAGGCCGCCGAGGAACGACGATGCTCGCGCGTGCCGTCATTGGTGGCAGGCGTCAACACTATCCTCGTGGCAATGGCGAGTGACAGTCGGGTGGTGCTCACGCAAGGAGTGAGCCAGTACCGAGCCACGGTACCTCACCTCGTAGGACCGTCGGACTCGGTACTCGAGGTTGGCTGCGCCACAGGCAAGACGACGAAAATCATCGCTGCGCACGCTGCCTGGGTGCTAGCAATCGACCAGAGTTCCAAGGTGCTCGAGGCCCGTGAGCTCGGACTCCGCAACGCTCGGTTCGAGCGATGGAACGCGTGGGACATCGACACGATCCGCTCCGT
>QHUA01000225.1:0-483 GCA_003221805.1 Gemmatimonadota bacterium | reverse complement strand
AGCTGTCACGTCTGGGGAGACGAGTCGGCGAAAGCGTCGATGAGGTCGGGCCCTTCATCTCAAGAGCTGTTCCTGGACTCCTCGGGTTAGGCGCCACGGTGGACCCATTCCATGCTCCTGCGAACTTCACACTCGGCCGGTCCCATCGTGACGGCGAGCGACAACTGGCTCACCGATCGCCTCTCGGCGTGCGATGGCCCGGTTCACGGACGCAGCGTGACGGCGTCGACACCGCGCCGCTCCGTGCCCGTCATCACCCTCGCCGGACGCGGGGGCATGAACGTCGCGGCGCAACGGTGGCGGGGATCGAGCTCGCCCTGGCGCGACGGGGCCAGCCCGGCTCGGGCGCGACGTTCGCCATGCCGTTCCGTGCTCGCCGTCATGGTCATCCGCGGATGGAATCAGTGTGTGCTCGATCGCTGCGCGTCCATGGCGCGAACGCGGTGAATGTGGTGATGGGTTGTACGTTGGGGTGGCGAGATG
>QHUA01000097.1:6738-16719 GCA_003221805.1 Gemmatimonadota bacterium | reverse complement strand
GGAGTCGGTCCTGTCTTCTTCTCTTGTTCTGCGCTGAACGAAACGGCGCTCAGCGGCGGAGGGATGGACTTGCCACACATCCCAGATCCTTCCTTGTCGATCCTTGAATGTTCGGTGAGTCACCGGATTTCTTGCGTCGTCGTGGGGGTATACACTAAACGCTGCGAAATTCTTGCCAGTGGTGAGGCACTGCGGACTGTGGACTAACGGCTGCGCATTGCGGACCAACGGCATTGCGGACTGCTGACTAACTACGAATTGGGGGACCGACTCCGCACTGCGAACCAGTCCGCAGTTCGAAACCCGCACCTGTCATTAATCCGCAGTAGGTCTCCCAATCCGCAATTAGTCAGCAGTCCGCAATGCACTTGGTCCGCAATGCGTAGTCAGCAGCCTACCGCGCTTCAGCGGGCGCCTCTGCCACGCGCTCTTTCCTAGGTGATGGCGGCCGCGTTGGCCCCGTGCCGACACCTATTTTATCGATCGCGCCCGCGATCTCATCGAGATCAGATGCAGTCAAAGCGAGGGAAGCGGCGTCGATCCAGCCGTCGATCTGGCCCGGCGAGCGGGCACCGACAATCGCTCCCGTCACGCCCGGCCAGGCGAGCGTCCACCCAATCGCAATCGCAGAGACAGTCGTGTCGTGGCGTTTCGCGATCGGCTTGAGCGCGTCGCGCAGCTGGATGTTCCTCTCGACGCGTGGGGTCTGGAAGTTCGCCGATCTCTTCCGCCAATCGTTGTCGCTCATGTTCTTCACTTTCTCGACCGAGAATGTCTCAGTAAGAATTCCCGCCTGCATCGGACTGTAGACGATGACGCCGGTGCGATTGGCGTTGCACCACGGAATCTCGGCGGCGGCGACGTCGCGACGAATCAGCGAAAATGGCGGCTGCAACGATTGAACGTGCTTGAGCGGCTCGATCTTTCTCAGCAACGAGACGTCGAAATTCGAAACTCCAATCGCGCGCACTTTGCCTTCCTTCTCCAGCTGCTCCATCGCGCGCCAGGATGCTTCGACCGGAGTGCCGCTCGTGTCGTCTGGCCAGTGAAACTGATAGAGATCGATGCGATCGATCTTGAGGCGCCGCAGTGATGCCTCGCATTCCCGTCGGATGGAATCGGGACTCAGAATGCGCTGCGGCTCCTCCATTGGCTTCTTCGGATCCCAAACCATGCCGCATTTGGTGAACACGTAAGGGCGCTCGCTCTGGCTCTTTCCCTGGAGAAACCGGGCGACTACTTCCTCCGAGTGACCGAGCCCGTAGATCGGGGCGCTGTCTATCCAGTTGATGCCGAGCTCGACGGCGTGATTCATGGCCGCGATCGAGTCGTTATCGTCCTGTGGTCCCCACGCGAACGACCATCCGCCGCCTCCCATCGCCCATGCGCCGACGCCGACGCGGGTGATGTTCATATCTGTCGTGCCGAGTTGCCGAACGGGAAGTGACGTGACCATGCTGGTGATCCCCCCTGAACTCGAGGTCGTTGCGATCGCTCTTTAGGCCCCGCTCGAGATTTGCGCGGCCAAATCATTCACCAGCTGGATCAAGTCTCGCTCCCGACCCGCTCGAACCTGGCGAAAAATGCTTCGAGCGGTGAGATAAGCTGCCAACGCCGTCGCGCCGAATGCGCCGAACCCGGCGACGGGTGAATGCGTGAGCGCGATACCGAGAGGCAGCGCCATGCCGCCGCCGACGCCACCGCCTCCTCCGCCGACTATTCCTCCGAAAAGGCCGCCGATCAGCGGTGCCAGCCGCTCGTCGACGCGAATCGTGGTGCGGCCTCCTCGAGGAACGATGCTGATCTGCAGCCGTCGCTGTTGATGGACGAGCGCAAAATGCAAGCTCCGACCCAGAGTGCTGACGTGACCGGGATCACCCATCGCCCGCTGTATCATGTTGACGAGGACTTCGAAGCTGTCCGGTCGCACCTCCCTCGGCACCTCCACCTCATAAATGATCACGCTCGGCGCGCCGATCCACGGGTTGCTTCGAGGCGGATTGGCCGGAACGAGCTTCGTCGCCGCCGGGGCGTGCTTCGCCACCCGCGTGTTGTCGGGAGCGGCGAGACCGAGCTCCTGCTGCGCGCGGGCGACGTACTTCTCGGAAATGCCGACTTCGCTCGCCGCCTCGCGCACATCGCTCATGCGATAACCGCTGGTGAGACTGCGCCGGTCCGAACCGCTGGCCCGCCCGAGCGAATCGGGAAGGCTGCGCAGAGCGGGCTGGATACCAGTCTCCGCCTGCAGCTGCGCGGCGCGCGACCAGAGTGCTTTTGCCTCTCGCTCGGAAATGATCTCGGGCGCCGAATCGAGCGCGGGAATGAGCTCCGCTCTGCCCGCACTGTAACCTGGAGTGGGACTCGAGTCGTGAATGGCATTGGCAGCTTCCTCGAGCGCCTTCGCCAGCGCACCGGCAGTCTGATAGCGCGCGTCAGCCTCTCTGGCTAAACAGCGATCGATCACCTCCGCTAGCGCCTCCGGCACCTCGGGCCCTGCCTCCCTCACTTTCGGCGGATCTTTCGTGACACGGTCGACGAGCACCGCGGTCGGCGTCCTGCTCTCGAACGGCAGCGCTGCAGTGAGTGCCTTATATCCGACGACACCCAGCGAATACACATCGCTGCGGCCGTCTACACGTTCCGCCATCACCTGCTCGGGACTCATGTAGAGCACGGTACCGAGGATCTGGCCCGTCGCCGTTTGCGGCGCCCCTTCCATCAGTCGCGCGATACCGAAATCGGTTACTACGGGCGTGTCGGTACCGCGCTCGAGAAGAATGTTCTCTGGTTTGATGTCGCGATGGATCACGCCGCGTCCGTGCGCGTAATCGAGCGCCAGCGCGACCGGCTTCATCACGCGCGTCACATCGAGCGGCGAGAGAGTGCGCGACGTCGCGAGACGATCCGCCAGCGACTCGCCGTCGACATGGCGCATGACGAAAAAGGCGACACCGCCGATCTCGTCGGCGCGATAGACGGGAACGATGTTCGGGTGCGTGAGCTTGGCGGCGGTGCGCGCCTCGCGCAGAAATCGGTCGCGCACTCCCGGCTCCCGCGCCAGATAGGGTGGCAGCACCTTGATCGCGACTTCACGATCGAGATTGACGTCGACCGCCAGGTAGACGACGCCCATGCCGCCGCGGCCGAGCTCACCGAGAATCTTGAAATCGGGAGCCAGCGCGTCGGAGATGCGCGTCAGCTCCGCCTGCTCGTCGGTGGTGGGCTCGGAAAGATCCAAGGGAGTTGCCTCTTAAGAACCGATTGGAATCTAGCATTGACAAATCGTATAGGTTTAAAGTGAGGTCAACGAGCATGCTGAAAACAGAGACGGCCTGGCCCAGGCTTACCCTTGACGAGTGGGCGCCGACGCAGTCCACGCTTCACCGCTGGACGCAGATCGTCGGCAAGACTCGACTGGCTCTGGCCCCGATGCAGAACCATTGGTGGCAGGTCGTGTTGTACGTCACCGATCGTGGGCTGACCACGTCGCCGATCCCGTATGATGGTCGCACTTTCGACGTCAACTTCGATTTCGTCGATCACAAGCTGGTGGCGCTGACCAGCGATGGCGATCAGCGCAGCATTCCCCTGGCGCCGAGGTCAGTCGCCGATTTCTACGGCGAGTACAGGGCGATTCTTCGCTCGCTCGACATCGAGGTTCACCTTTACGGCAGACCGGTCGAGATCGGCGACGCGACGCCGTTCGCCAAAGACAACGCGCACGCATCATATGACGCAGACGCCGCAAATCGATGGTGGCGGATACTCCTCAACTCCGATCGGGTGTTCAGGGCATTTCGCGGAAGATTTCTTGGCAAATCGAGCCCATCCCATTTCTGGTGGGGCGGTTTCGATCTGGCATGCACGCGCTTCTCCGGGCGCCGCGGGCCAGAGTACCCGGGCAAAATCCCCAACTGTCCCGATTACGTGATGAAGGAGGCGTACTCGCACGAGTGCATCAGCGCGGGATGGTGGCCAGGGTCAGTCGACTCCCCGGTGACCGAGCCGTGTTTTTACGCCTACTCGTATCCAGAGCCGCCGGGATTCGACGTAGCGCCCATACGTCCGGAAGGCTCGTACTACCACACGGAGATGCGCGAGTGGTTCCTGCCCTACGAAGTCGTTCGTTCATCGTCCGACCCGGATAAGGCGATACTCGATTTCTTGCAGAGTACGTACGAGGCGGGGGCGACTTTGGCGAACTGGGATCGAGCAGCGCTGGAAAGACCTGGGGGATGGGTCCCGCCGCCGTCGGCGGCAGCCTAGGTTCGGGATAGCCCGAAGCGCGCTTCTTGCCGCCAGTGGTACCTTGTATCATTCTCAAGTTCCATCCCGCCACGGAGCGCCCAAATGAGAGCAAGAGATATCATGACGAAGGACCCTGAATGTTTGCGGCGGGAGGACACTGCGCGCCGAGCGGCGGAAGTGATGCGCGATAAGGATTGCGGAGTCGTGCCCGTCATCGACGACGCCCGCCGCGTGATCGGAATCGTCACCGACCGTGATCTCGCTGTCCGCGTGATCTCCTACGGCAAGACCCCGGACACCAGGCTCGGCGACGTGATGACCCCGTCGGTTAGATCGTGCGCCGCCGACGATGATCTGCGCGACGTCGAGCGAAAAATGGCGGAGCTCCAGGTGCGTCGCATCCCGATCGTCGACGCCGGTGGTCGCTGCCTCGGTATCATCTCGCAAGCCGACATCGCACGGGCGGCGGGCAGGGACAGCTCGGTGAGCGAAGAGGAGATCGCGCTGGTGCTGGAGCAGATCTCGGAGCCCGCGCATCCGCCCCGCCCGCGCGCGAATGGCGGCCAGTCCGAAGCGGAGGCGATGCAACCGCAATTCTAGCTTGTCAGTCCGGCACTAACGAAGAAAAACGCTGTTCCCACCAAGACACTAATTCGTCCTCATAGAAAGGGCTGCGCAGTGCATTCGCGCAGCCTCGTGACTTAGAAAGGACGATAGCGTGAGAAAATATTGCAATTTCTGCGGCGAGCCGATGCTGCCGGACGCGAAAGAGTGCAAGCAGTGCGGCTGGGATGTGTCGCACGACAGCCCGCCAACCACGGATCCTGGCGATCGCAAGGCACGAATTGGGGTAGCGGCGGGACTCGTCGTCGCCTACGTGACGTTGTGGTCAATGGTGCAGGCCGCGCCGGCGGAAGATTCATCGCTCTCGTTGCGACGTCCGACCCGTTCCACCGCCGAAGCAGAGGCACAACCTGTCGGCGAAGCCTCGGTTGCGCTGGGTACATTGCCGGTCGCGGTCGCATCGACACCAGCTGTCCCCGGCAAACCATCCGCTTTGATCAGCATCAAAGTCGCGGACGTCAAAAGCGCCACCATTCGGGCGCGCGATGCGCTGGAGTACGCCTTCGCGCTCCCGGAAACCGATCAGAAATGCAGGCTGACCGGATCGACGAAGGGCGTCAGCGGGTTCGGGCGCAATATCGAAGTGTTCCTGCTCACCGACGACGAGTACGTCTTCTGGCACGCCAACCCCGCGGCGATTGCACAATCGTCATGGGAGACATTCAGGGGATCCGAAAACACTCTCCGCTACGATTTGCCGGGAGAAGGCACGTACCACTTCGTTGTTTCGAACGAAATGTCAGGCGATCCGCAGACAATGGCGGTGAAGGCGCAGGTAAAGTGCGTGAGATAATCGTATCAGCCGATACGACACGACGACTGATCTGATCGCTTAACGGCCGGCTCGACGAACTGCCAAATCGTCAGCCGGCCGATTTTCATTGCTCGCTATCACTGACGTTCCTACCTTGGACGCGTGATCAGCCATTACGCTCTCACCAAGAAAACCTTTCTGGCCGGTGCGCAGTGCCTCAAGCGCATGTGGTGGGAGATGTACGATCCATCGGCGCCGGAGATGCGTCCGACGCTGACGTCGCGTTTCAGAATGGAGGAAGGCGCGAGAGTCGGCATGATAGCCCGCACCTATGTGCCGGGCGGGAAGCTGATCAAGCGCGGCGGACGCAGCCTCAACGCGATCCTCGAGGAGAGCAGACAAGCAGTCGCCGACGATTCGGTGCCGGCAATTTATGAATCGGCAATTCTGGCGACCAATACGCTGGTCTTTCCCGACATCCTCGAGCGCGTCGATGATGGCTTCGTGCTCATCGAGGTGAAGTCGAAGACATCGGTCAGCGAGCTCAAACACATTCCCGATGTCGCCATCCAGGCGCACGTCTTGCGCGCCGCCGGTGTGCCGATCGTCCGCTGCGAGATCATGCACCTGAATCGGGACTGCGTGTATCCCGATCTGTCCAATCTCTTCACGCGGGTCGACGTCACCGAGCTGGTCGAAGCTCGTCTGGCGACGATTGCCGAGGAGATGCGGCTGGAGATGATTACGGCGCGACTACCGATCGTGCCCAATATCGCCATCGGCTCGCACTGCAAGCGCCCTGACCCGTGTCCGTTCATCGATCGCTGCTGGCCGGAGCCACCCACCGATCACATCAGCACGCTGTACAAGGTCACCGAGAAGATGCTGGCGGAATTCGAGGCCTCCGGCTGGGAACGAATTCGTGACTTGCCCGACGACGTCAAGCTGGGCGCGATCGCCGCGCGTCAACGGCGAGCACTGCGCGAGGGACACATTGTCGTCGAGCGTGAGGCGCTGCTCGAAGCTATGAACTTACTGACATACCCTGTGGCGCATATTGATTTTGAGACGGTGCAGCCGGCAATTCCAATGTGGAGTGGCTGCCGTCCTTACGATCAGATACCGGTTCAACTGAGCTGCCATCTGGTGCGAGCAGATCACACCGAATTACACACCCAGTGGCTGTTTGACGGCAAGGGCGACCCGCGGCCGGCGATTGCGCAGGCCATACTCGACGCGTGCGCCCCGGCGGCAACAGTTACCGCCTACAACGCGCAGTTCGAGCGCAGCTGCATCGAGCTGGTGGCGGATGCGTGCCCCGACAAGGCGGCGCTGCTCAAGGGAATCGCCGACAATCTCGTGGATCTGCAGCCGATGGTGCGGGAGAACGTCTACGACGAGAAATTCGGCGGCAGCTTCAGCATCAAGAAGGTTCTTCCCGCGCTGGTGCCCGGGCTGGGCTACGACGATCTGCCGATTGCCGAAGCGGAGACGGCGAGTGTGCAGCTGGCGCGGGTGGTCCTCGGTGGAACCAGCATCCATCCGGAGGAGAGAGAGGAGATTCGTCAGGCGCTGCTTGAGTATTGCAAGCGCGATACGGCGGCGATGGTGGCGCTGTCGAACAAGCTGGCGGAACTCGCCAGCTAAGAACAACGACAACTACCTGCTGGGCGCTTTCCGCTTTTGCGCTCAGCGCTTAGCGCTGCAGACGACTAGACAGATTTCGTTGGCGCTCTGAGAGACAACCGGTTTTTCCTCTCGCTTCGCGCGATCTGTCCCGTCGTGGGCAGCGGTCAGCGCTCAGCGACAGCAGCGATCAGCGCCCAGCAGGCAGTTGCAGTTGGTCTTGCCCTACAGTGCGATCCTTACATATTGGGCTCTCCTCAAAGGACGGACGATGAACCCGCCATCAGCCGTGCTGCTCTCCAGTCTGCTGCTTTCGTTCGGAACCGCGCTTCCTCGCCCGGCCACTCGCAGCGACTCCAACCCCCTCGCTCGGGCGACGAGCAACGACAATCGTCGATCGGCGGGAACATTCCGCAACGGCAAGCTCGAGCTCAAGCTGGATATCGTGAACACGCAGTGGTTCCCCGAGGACGAATCGGGGCCGAGCATCGCCATGCAGGCGTTCGCTGAAGAGGGACGCTCACCGGAAATTCCCGGGCCGATGATTCGCGTTCCGGAAGGAACGGAGATCCATGTCACTATTCGAAATTCCCTCGCCCAAGATGCAGTCGTGCACGGGCTTGTTACGCACCCATCCAGCACCGACAACGCGCTGAAGATTCCCGCTGGCGCCGCGCGTGAGGTGACGTTTCAGGCAGGCGCGGCGGGCACTTACTTCTACTGGGCTTCGACCACCAACACTTCGCTCCTCTACCGCGTTGCGCACGATTCCCAGCTCACTGGCGCTTTCGTCGTCGATCCAGTTGGCCTCGCTCGGCCAGGAGATCGCGTCTTCGTGGTCGGTCTATTCAGTGAAGACAAGGACAGCGCTGCCGGATTGACTCCGCATCCGCGCGAGATCGCCGTCTTCAACGGAAAATCCTGGCCGTACACCGAGCGCTTTACGTTCAGCCAGGGCGACACGGTGCGCTGGCGGGTGATCGATGCGAGTGCTGCGCCGCATCCAATGCATCTCCACGGTTTTTACTTCCAGACAGAGCGAACGGGGACATTCCTGGCCGATACCGCGCTGCCGCACACGGCAATCAGTCAGGCCAACACGAGATTGGTTCCCATTGGTGGTACGATGGCAATACGATTCGTTGCTGAGAGGCCAGGGAATTGGCTGTTCCACTGCCATCTTGCCCTCCACGTCGACGGAATGAGCAAGCTTGCCAACATCATCCAGGTTCGCCCCCAGGTGGAGATGGAGCGCGAGCACATGCATGCAGCGCACGGGATCAATGAAATGGCGGGTTTGATTCTGGGAATTCACGTTCTGCCGCGTGGCGAACATCCAGTGGTGAAGGACCTGGAGCCCAAACGCCTCCGCCTCGTCATCCAGAGCGCGCCAAAGGGTTATAGCAACAAGCCGGCGATTGGGTTCGTGCTGCAACAGGGCTCCCCTCCGGCGAAAGACTCGGTGATGCTCCCCGGACCGACGTTGTTACTCGAGCGGGGCAGACCGGTCCGAATCACAGTCGTCAACCGGCTTGACGTGGCCACCTCCGTACACTGGCACGGGATGGAAATCGAGAGCTACCCGGACGGCGTCGCTGGTTGGAGCGGAGCTCCTGGGAGAATCGCACCGGCGATCCAGCCCAACGACTCATTCATTGCGGAGTTCACTCCGCCCCGCGCCGGCACATTCATCTATCACTCGCACATCAACGAGTTGATGCAAACGAACTCCGGCATGTACGGTGCGTTGATCGTCATTGACTCGACCCACGCGTTCGATCCCGGTATGGACAAGATCATCCTCGTCGGTGGCGGGGGGCCCGGCAACGTCGAGATGCGATCGACGGGGATGGTGAACGGCACAGCGTTTCCGCAGCTGGACCTCGAAGCGGGAACCACTTACCGGCTGCGCATCATTCAGATCCATCCGCAGGCCGTCGTGGTATTCCGCCTTGGGAACGATTCAACTACGTCTCGCTGGACGCCGGTTGCGAAAGACGGCGCGGATCTTCCAACCGAGCAATCGACGGAGCGATCGGCGTCCACCACGATGGGAGCCGGCGAAACGGGCGACTTCCTCTATACTCCCCGGAAGCCCGGCCTCGAGCGACTGTACATGCACACCCGGCTGGCAGGCTGGTACGTGCCGATGTTGATTGTGGTGAGGCCGCCGAAAAAGCTGGCAGCGAACTAAGCGCGCGAAGTCGACTCAGTTCGGTCTCAAGTACTGCTCGGTGTCCTCTTCTTCCTCGAAGAAGTCGAGGTGGGGAAGCATGTCGTACTTCCACTGGATGTGCGCCATGCGATCGAGCAGGCGCTCGAATTCTTGTGGCGACAGAGACGTGCAGAACCGCGCGATTCGTCTGGCTATTTCGTTTCGCGCGGCCGCTATTGTCTCTGCCTTGCGTCTGTTACTCATCTTGAGGGGAGAGCAAGCGCTGGGTTTAAAGCCAGTTTGTTGCTGCAAGAATTTGACCCGCGACCACAGTCGAGGTCAAATAATTTTTCCTTCGGTCGGGGCTCGATGGGTTACCGACTACTCGTTCGGGTCACGCTCGAAACGCGCGTCTCTCTTCGACCAGCGGTGCATCTGGTGACACGCGGGACACTCGACCGGATCCATTTCCTCAATCGGCGATGCCTCGAATGTTTGCGGGTCCATCGAGTAACCCGTGTAGATCATTTTGCCGGTGTTCGGGCACTTGATGAGAATCCGGTTCAACCTACCC
>QHUA01000097.1:0-6731 GCA_003221805.1 Gemmatimonadota bacterium | reverse complement strand
TGAACACTAAGTTAGTTGACCCCGGCTCGGCGCGGTTGATCCAGGACATCGCGGACCTTCGTCGCGAATTGGATTGCCGTGAATGGCTTCTGGATGAAGGCCGTCCTCCCGTCGAGTACGCCACGCCGCATCACGTCGTCATCTGTGTAGCCCGACATGAATAGCACCCTCGTCTCAGCGCGGGTCTCGGCGAGTTTCTCGACCAGCGGGCGCCCGCTCATCTCGGGCATCACCACGTCGCTGGCGACCAGATCGATTCTGCCATCGTAGCCGGCGCAGAGTGCCAGCGCTTCGACACCGTTGCGCGCCAGCAGAACCTTGTAGCCGCTGGACTCGAGGACACGCGCGGCGAGAGCGCGCAGTGCGGCGTCGTCCTCCACGATCAGCACTGTCTCGTCACCGCGGGGGACGTTGTGCGTTTCCGCGACCGCCGGCACCGACTCCACCGCCGTCGCCAGGGCGGGGAAGAAGATGCGGAACGTAGTTCCACGATTCAGCTCCGAGTGCAGTCGAACTTCGCCACCAGACTGCGTCACGATTCCATAGACCATGGCCAGTCCCAGTCCGGTGCCCTTGCCCTGTTCTTTGGTCGTGAAGAAGGGCTCGAAGATGCTGACCGTTCGCCGACGGCTCGGCGCGTTTGCCTCGTGAGTCGGCCGGCAGCACGGCGTTCGACGTCGTGATGCGCAGCTTCCCGCCGTTGTGCATCGCATCTCGGGCGTTGACGGCGAGATTGATTATCACCTGCTCCAGCTGCCCCGGATCCGCATTCACCAGGTGCAGCAGATCGCCGAGGGAGATGACGAGCTCGATGTCTTCGCCGATCAGGCGCCGCAGCATCTTCTCGAGACCGGCGACGACGGTGTTGACGCTGATCGGTCTGGTGTGCATCACCTGCTTGCGACTGAATGCGAGCAGCTGTCCAGTTAAAGCCGCGGCTCTCTCAGCGGCATCGCTGATTTCCTGCACATCCTGCCGTCTGGGATCGGTCGGCTCGATGTCGCCAAGCAGCAGCGAGCTGTAGCTCATGATGACGGTGAGGAGATTGTTGAAGTCGTGCGCCACACCGCCGGCCAGCTGTCCGATTGCGTCCATCTTGCGCGACTGCGACAGCTCTTCCTCGAGTTGCCGCTGCTTCGTCAGATCGCGGACCGTGTAAACACGGACGCCCGGCGCGAACCGAGCGGATTGAATGTCGAGCACTCTCGTTGCCGTGGTGGCCGGCACCGACACCGCCAGGCGCGAACGTCCATCGGCTGCGTCGTCCGAGTCGAGCTCCGGCAGGACGTCCGCAAGCGGAGTCGACTGCAACTGCTCGAGAGAGAGGCCTGTGAGGGTGCTTGCTGCCGGGTTGACGTCGACTATGATTCCTGAGTCGTCCACGATGAACAGCGCGTCACTGACGTGGGCGAAGATCTGCCGCATCCGCTCTTCGCTCTCGCGCATGCCCTCTTCGGCGCGGCGACGGTAAGAGCGCTCACCGGCGCGCTCGAGCGTCGCCAGCAGATGATCCGGCTGGACCGGTTTGATTAGGTAGTCGTAGCTCTGCTCCCGCATCGCACGAACTGCGCTGTCGACCGATGCGTTGCCGGTGAGAATCACAACCTGCGTGAGCGCAGAGAGCGCATGCAGCCGCGACACGACCTCGATTCCATCCATGTCGGGCAAACTCAGGTCGACCAACGCGATCGCCGGTGAATGCTCCATCGTCGCGGCGAGCTCCAGCCCTCCGAGTCCGGTGGTAGCGCCCGACGGCGCATAGCCGTTCAGGCGCAGGATGTCGGTGATGGTCCGCAGCATCTGCGGATCGTCATCGACGATCAGAACCTGGAGTGGTTGTGCTTCAGCTTGCGAAAATGTCATCCAGTATCTCGATCAGTTTTTCCGGAGGGAAGGGCTTCTCGATCGTGGCGTGGATCAATCGCTTCTCATCGCGCTTGCCGTTGCCGTTGCTGGCTGTCCGTCCCTTGCAGAGAATCAATGCCACGCTTGGACTCACTCGTTTGATCGCCAGGATCGATTCTTCGTTAGAGATGCCGTCGAGACGAAGATCGAGCACTACTGCGGCGGGAGAGGTTTTCTCGAGTGTGTCGAGAGCTTTCTCCAGACTCGTGGCTTCGAGTGTATCGTATCCTCGCTCCTCGAGGCGCCGGCAGAGGTCGCGCAACAGCGCAGCGTCGTCCGCGACGAGCAGCACCGGTGGCATCTGCTTCGTTGTTTGATCCAGCATCTCGATGAGGCCGGAGAGAACGACTGGCTTCGCCAATACCTTGACCGCGCCTTCACGCTCCGCTTCGGCGATGATGTCCGCCGCGGTATAGGCGGTCATCAACACCACGCGAATGTTCGGGCGAAAACGCTTCATCTCCCGAAAAGCCGTCACGCCGTTGATGCCGGCCATCTTGACGTCCATCAGCACGGCGCTGTACGACTCTTTGCGAACTTCCTCGACGGCCGCCTCGCCGCTGTAAGCCCCCGAAGGCTCCCAGCCATGCATGCGCACGATGTCGGACAGCGTCCGTACCATCTGCCGATCATCGTCGACGATCAAAATCCGACGAGTCATGCTGCCTCCGCCTTGGCCATCGGGAGCTCGACCGAGACCGTCGAGCCTTTACCCGGCTCACTTGCAGCTGAAATACCGCCGCCGTTGGCCTCGGCCAGGTTGCGGGAAACGGCGAGACCGAGTCCGATCCCGCGCGCTTTGGTCGTGTACAGCGGCTCGAACATTTTGTCGAGCTGCTCGCGCGTCATGCCGACGCCGGTGTCGATCACGTCGAGCTTGACGCTGCCGTTGCCATTGTAGCGGGCGCGCAATGTGAGCGTTCCGGCCTTTCCTTCCATGGCTTGCAGCGCGTTGGTGAGAAGATTGAGCACGACCTGTCCGATCTGAATTCTGTCGACCTTTACCGGGGGCAGATCCGCCGGAAAATCGTGCTTCACGTCCACGTTCTCGACCGGGCCGAGTCGCTCGAACTGCTCTTTCACGATACGCTCGACCGCGACTGTCTCGCGCGTGGGCGGCTTCAGCCGCGCAAAGTCGAGCAAATCACCGACGATTTTTTCGGAGAGCCCGATCTGTGTGCGCAGGATACCGAGGTATTCCTTGACATCGGGAGTAGCGTCTTTCAGCACCATGCCGAGGTAGTAAAGCGCGTTGGTCATGACACCGAGAGGATTGCGGAGCTCGTGACCGACGCCGCCCGCCAGCTGGCCGAGTATGGCGAGCTTCTCGCGGCGGACGAGCGACTCCTGTGCCGAGTGCAGCTCGCCGAGTGCCGCCTGCAGCTCGCCGGTGCGGTCCCTCACGCGCAACTCGAGCTCTTCCCGCGCGCTCTGCACCTGCATCGCCATTCCGTTGAACGTCTTCGCCAGAATGCCGAGCTCGTCGTGGCGGTTCGTCTTCACGCGGCGGGAGTAGTCGCCCGACTCGATTCCCTGGGCGGCCAGAGTGATCTCACGCAGCGGCTGGGCGATTCTGCGGGTAATCAGCAGTGCCCCGAATCCGCCGACTAGTGCCAGCAGAATCGCGGCGATGATCATGTCACGCAGGAAGTCGTTGGCGGGTGCCATGGCGACGTTGAACGGCAGTCCAACCCATAGCACCCACGGCGTGCGCCCGATCTTCGTTGCGGAGCCGATTTGCTTTGACCCGTCCGGACCGTTGTAGATAAGAATGTTCTTTTGCGCGCGGTACGGGGTGGGCCCGTGCACAACCCGCGACAGATCAGTCCACATTCTTCCGTCGGCGTTGCCCATCAGCATCGACGCTTCGGATCCGATCAATCGTCCGATGAGTTGGGCTCCGTTGGCAGAGGAGATTCGCTTGTAAACCACGGCATAACCCGCGGTATCGGCCGGTGTGGCGGCGCTGAGCACGGGAGAGAGGACGCGGTAGAAGATGTTGCTCTTTTCCGACTGCAGCGGACCGACGGGAGTCGCGCTCGTTGGAACTGGGCGCTCTAGTCCGTCGCGAATAAAAGTGGCGCTGTCTGCCGATTTGCCATCGACCCACAGCGTCCGATGCAGCTGCTTGTCGCGCAGCTCGATACCGATTGTCTGCGGGACGGCAGTAGCGAGTTTAGCCAGGGACTTTTGTGCTGCGGCGCGGTTGGCAGCGGTCGGATTACTGGCGAAGCGCTTGACCGCAGAATCCGACGAAGCTTTTTCAGACTCGGCGCGAAGGCGGCGCTCCGAGTCCTCCATGAGTCCGCCCAGAACGTGCGATGCACTGGTGACGCGACCGGCTGCTGTTGCCAGCAGGACGCGTTTCAGCTGTAAATGCGCGACGATCGAGAAGATGGTGATTGCGACAACGAGCAGCGCCGAGATCAGCGCAGGAAGCTTGAACGAAATCGATTGACGACGGCGTAAGCGATGCAAGGAAATTCCGCCAGGCGAGAGGGGGGTTGTCTCTATAGAAGGGTTTGTGGTCCACCCGTGTCTCTATAAACGGTCTTGTGATCCACCCGTCACGAGGGGGGAGGGCGGAGATGTCGATTTTCTATCATCCACTGTCGTTTTTCTATCATTTCGGGGGAAAACCCCCAGGAAATGTCACAAAAAAGGGAGAGGCATTCTCGCCCCTCCCTTTTTTGTAAACCGGTTTTTTGCATCAGGAAGAACTGCGCACTTCGGACCAACGGCATTGCGGACTGCTGACTAATTGCGGATTGGGAGACTAACTGCGGATTCGGAGACTAACTGGCCACTGCGAACTCAACTGCGTCCCGATCCAAACGAATGCCTAGGTAATTCGACGTATTTGTGGCGGAGCGAGGGGACTTTAGCGTCCCTGTCATGTCATACAACTGGTCATTTCGGGCACTGGGAATTCTTCTCGCGTTCGTGCTCACGTTTGAGACGGCTTGCCGAACGTGGGTCGAGAAGCCAGTTCAACCGGATACTAACGTTGGTGTCGGGCGCCACAGGTTGGTCCGGGTCATTACGAACGATGGAGACAGCGTCACGATGCGGGCTGTGACATTTACCAACGACAGTATTGTCGGGTTGGATTCTCGACTCGAGCGACACGTGGGCGTAGCGCGAACCGACGTGAAGGCCGTGGAAGTGAGGATGGACGGGACGCCAACGTGGGTCCGGATTGGGTGGAAAATCTACCTCGGCGTGCTCTTCGGGCTGATCGTCGCAATGGGAGTCATCGCGGCGCAAATCGAATTTGGAAAGTAGCGCTACGGTTTGATTTGCTGAAGGCGAAGAATTTGCGCCACTGCGTCGTCGATCTTGTACTGAAGAAAGATGTCTCCCAGGCCGGCTGAGGCTTTTGTCGGATCGCCGTCTACACCTGTGCGGGATGTCTGCGATCCCTCGCTCGGTGCGAGTTTGTCGGGGCGAATCCAGCGATGCTGGGCGTCGAGGGCCATTAGCTCGGACGTGTCGTCGGTTCCGGCGTGAACGTCGTGCGTCGGTAGTCCGTGCGCGGCCTCGTAGGCGCGGGCCTGCTGTTTTTCCTTGAAGTAGATATCGGGCACGTAAAAGACGCGGGCGCCCCTGGACTTCCACTGGGTGTCGAGAGATTTCGCGACTGAGGCGAGTACGTCCTGTCCATCGCCGTGATCGCCCATGATGAAAACGTTCTTGAATCCGGCATCGACCGCACTCAGCGCGATGTCATGCACGACTCCGGCATAGGTCTGCGAGGTCAGTGATACGGATCCCGGAAAGCGCATGTGCGCCGTGCGCGTCACTGCGTCTCCGGTGGGAGCAAAGGGAAGTGTCGGATAGACGAGAGCGTTCCCGAGCTTGATCGCAATCGCACCGGCAACCCAGCGCGCGATGAAGTTGTGCTTCCCGATCGCCATGTGCGGACCGTTCTGCTCGGTGCTGCCATTGTAGATGATTGCGCTCGTCTTTCCCGCCGCGATCGCTTGGCGCACCTCGGGCCAGGTGAGGTCCTCGATGTACACGGACCGCTGCGCGAACGCCGGAGTCGCGAAGAAGAGCATCGTCATCAGGGCAAGCTGGAAGCGGGAAGCGGGAAGCGGGAAGCGGGAAGCGGGTAACGGGTATCGGGTCACGGGTATCGGGTCACGGGTATCGGGTCACGGGTTACGGGCAGCGGGTACGGGCACGGATAACGGACAGCTCCAAGCGCGCACTCCAGGCCATCTACCTCATGTTCCCAGTATGGCCCAAAGAGTACCGTCCCGGCTGCGGCCAAACAGCGAGCCCGTGCGGCTCCCGTCCCACCGGAATCCGATGCGTCAATTTCCCAGTCGACGTGTCGAACACATATACCTCATCATCGTATCGCCCCGACACCCACAGCTCTTTGCCATCGGCGGTAACGTTCCCCATGTCGGGACTCCCGCCGCCGGGAATCGGCCAATTCGCCACAACCTTGTCGCTGTCGGGATCGAGCACGCTGATCGAGCCGGGACCATGGCGCCCGCCCGCAATCGTGTTCCAGCCGCGGTTCGTCACGTACAAGTCGCGCCCATCTCTGCTCGGATAAATCCCGTGGGCGCCCTTTCCCGTCGATACGAAACCAATCTTCTCGAACTTCTGCGGGTCGATGACGAACACCCCGTCTTCCTTCATGTCGGCGACGTAGAATTTGCTGCCGTCGGCCGATGACCGAATGTCCTGCGGCATCGATGGGATGCTCATCAGCGCGGCCATCGCCGCGTTGGCTCTCCTCCGGCGATTCCAGAATCTCGAGATCTGGCGCGGGATGTAGTTGCTCCACTTGTCGGGATCGAGGGTCAGGT
>QHUA01000224.1 GCA_003221805.1 Gemmatimonadota bacterium | reverse complement strand
GTCCTTGCGCTGGAATGAATCGAGTGCAACCATCGACGCGTTCTGATAGCCAACCAGAGCGTTTCCGCTCCAAACATTGCCTCCCGATTTGGTCGTCGCGGTTATCACTGCGCTCGTGGCCTTCTGATACTCGGCCTTGAAGTTCTGAGCGATGACACGGTATTGGTCTACGGCATTGCGCGGGAACGGGTTGCCGCGACTGGCATCCTGTCCCACGATACCACCCTGCGTGAGATCGTTCTTGAAGCTGGTACCATCGACGAACAGGTTCACGCTCGATGGTGCCTGGCCGCCAGCGCTAACGGTTCTGAACTGACCGTTGACGCGGTCTTCAGTGACGGTCACGCCCGGCGCAAGCTGAGCGAGATCCAGAAAGTTCCGGCTTGGAGTCGGAAGCTTGGAGATCTGCGCCTGAGTCACGTTGGTGGCGCTTTCCGATGTTCGCGTTTCCTTTCCCGTTGCAGCCGTCACCACCTGCGTTTCGAGC
>QHUA01000223.1 GCA_003221805.1 Gemmatimonadota bacterium | reverse complement strand
CGAGGCCGACCAGCGTATAGCCGCCGGCATCGTTAGACAACGCGTTTCGTGTAACACCGGTGGTGACGTTGCGGGCGACGATTTGTGCGCTGGGAATCGGCGCACCGTTGGAACCCGTAACAGTCCCTCTAATCGTGCCAGTAGTGGTTTGCGCAAAGACGCTCGGCGCGGCAAAACTGACAAGTGCTATCAGGAACGCAATCGCCCGGGAAAAATGGTTGAAGCCAAACTTTTTGCGGATCTTCATTTACATCTCCGTTGTTGTTGTTCCACTGACTGATTTTTCAGGTTCAGATTGCAGCCATCACTTTGTTGAGGGTTGTGGGTGGTGGAGGACGCTCCACCGGCTCCGCCCCGGTCGAGCGGCGGATGACGAGCTCCGTCGACACACGCTCGCGACGGCGCGTGTGGTCGTTCTTGTGCGTGATGCCATGGAGAAGCAGCTCGACCGCTTTCGCGCCGAGCTCGTGAATCGGCACGTGCACCGAGGAAAGGGGCGGATCCATGTAGCGGGCGAGGGGAATGTCGTCGAAGCCGGCGCGCCATCGAGTCGTTCGCGGCAAAGATCGCCGTCGGCCGATCCGGTAGCGCCAGGAGCTTGAGTGCCGCGGCGTAACCCGCTGCCTCGGTGAAATCCCCCTCGCGCTCGAGGTAAGGATCCGGCGTGATGCCCGCTTCGCGCAGCGCCATGCGATAGCCGCGCAATCTCTCCGCCGCGTCGTAATTGCGCGCCGATCCTTTGATGATCGCTATGCGTCGGTGGCCGAGGGAGACCAGGTGGGCCACCATCTCCCTTGCACCACGGGAATTCGTGATGGTGAGCGAGTCAATCTCATTTCCCCTCGGCACCGAGCACAGCAAAACGACCGGAATCGTGCTCGGCAAATTGAGCAGCGATTTCTCGTCGAGATCGGGTGACATGACGACGACCCCATCGACACGACCGCGCATCGCCTTTATCGCCGTTTCGATGCCGTGACGGTCGGCGTACGCCCGCGAGATCAGCAAATGGAAATTGTTGCGCTGCGCGGTGTCGTCCATGCCGCGAATCACCTCGGAGAAAAATTCTCCGTACAGATCGGGGAGGAGCACGCCCAGCGTTTCAGTCTTGCTGGTGATGAGACTGCGCGCGCCGCTGTGCGGGACGTAGCGCATCCTGCCGGCGACTTCTCGAATGAGGCGCCTGGTTTCATCGCTGACGGGTCCGCTGCCGTTCAGAACTCTGGAGACGGTGGCGACGGAAACCTTGGCTTCGCGCGCGACATCTTTGATCGTGACCATTCTCCTCGCATCGATGGGCCGGTCGTCTCACGTTGGGAGCGAGCGAGTCGGACGGGGAGACAGCTCAACTGTTGGCCGATCCGTGCCTGCAATTGCCCGAATATGTAATCGTTTACACAGAGGGGCGCCAGTGGCAGTTCACGGATTGGATTTGACAGGCCGCGCCTTCCCACAACCGCCGCCACTGTTGAACTTTCGCGGGTGAAAATCCCGGCAACGGTCCGATTCATTACGTTCGCGGGTGTCATCGCCTTCATGCTCTCTGCGTGCCGCGAGGCCGCTCCCGCGTTCGGACCCAACATTCCGTTCGCGCGCCAGAACGCCGAAGAATTTTTCTACTCCGTCGGCTCGCGCTTCACCAACATCCAGCGGCCGGAGAGAATTCTTCACGCGCGGCGCCAGTTCGGACATTACGCGCTGACGCCATCGGGTGTCTACAACGACACCACCATCTGGCTCTCGATCGGCCCCGACAGCGCACGATTGTTCGGAGATGAAGGACACTTCTCGTACGATCGCTACATCGTCACCACCTCTCTCTCCAATAATTCACCAGACGCGCTGACCGAGTCGCGCGAGATCGTAC
Organism: Gemmatimonadota bacterium; assembly: GCA_003221805.1. Lineage (GTDB taxonomy): Bacteria > Gemmatimonadota > Gemmatimonadetes > Gemmatimonadales > Gemmatimonadaceae > UBA4720. Next base: position 1,373 of record QHUA01000223.1, on the reverse strand, counting down.
GCCTCAGAAAACTGAGCGACAATGAATACGAGTGGTTCACCAACGTGGAAGTGGCGCTGGGGAGAATCGGCGCCAAGAGCATCGCCGACGTTATCGCCGCTTCACTGGCAGCCGGCGAAGGGAAATCCTCGGCGGCGATCCGCGCCAATTACTCGAGCGCATTTCCCCGCACCGCCACCGCACTGGGGAGATTGTTCACCATGGATACTCTGCGGACGACGACCGACGCCGAAGGCGCGACGACATTCGACATCGCCATCAAGCTGACACCCAGCATCCTCAAGGAGTCGATGCCGCACTACGCGGCGTACATCGACAAGTACATCAGCAAGGGCAAGTATCGGATCACCCTCACCGACAAAACCGGCGCGCACTGGTTCGACGCCTGGGCCGCCAACTATTACATGCACTTCAAGGTGCGCAGCAAGGATGGACACTTCGCGCCGATCGAAGGGGCGGTGCGACCGATGCCGGAAGCGCTGACCATTCACCTCGACATGGCGATGAAGATCCTGATCTTCACCGTCGGCTGGACGGAGATGGCGGGCGACTTCGACATCATCAACACTCCGCACGAGCGCGGCTGGTCGATCCGCTTCGCGAAAGAGCCGGACTGGCACCTGCCGCCGACCGTCGGAACGTTGCTGAAGTCACCGCTGCGGAGGCCGTTCCAGGGACAAGGAATACCGATCCGCGTTTCGATTCGCGACAATCCGGGGACGCAGACAATTCTCAATCGGCGCGGGACATTGGTCGTTCAGGAGAGCGGGATCCTTCGCTTCCTGAATCGATTGAGCGGGACGGCGGTCGGAGATTTCCTCGGCGCGTCGGAGAGAGAGGCCAACAGGTTCAACGCCGATGCGTTTCGCGCTTTGAGACAGGATGTCGCGGCGCTCTTACAGTAATGCGTCAAGGCGGGCCGGAGATTTTGGCGCGATCTGGCATCCACGAAACCAAAGCAGGGAGCTTTAAGCTTAGTCAGCTTCTTAGCACTGAGCTTTCATACTCGCGTTCCGGGAATTCAAACCTGCGAGGCGTCCGCGGCATCTTTAGCTCATACGAACTCGGCGTTAAGGAGCTGTGTTGATTCCCTTCCAAATCCCGCTGATCACCTTGCTTATAGGCGCACTGGGTTTGACGCCGAGCCGGAAATCGAATCCGGAAGTGCTGTATTGGGTAGCCATCGATTCGGCAAACCGGTGGATCGATGTCGAGATGGAGATCGGGGGCGGACCGCGGTCGATGCGGCTGGCGATGGCGGTGCACCCGGAGTACAGCGATCGCTTCTGGCGCTACGTCCGTAATCTCCGCGTCGATGGCGGTGGCAAACCCGCGGCACTAACAGCCGATCGCGAGAACGTCTGGCGATTGAT
>QHUA01000221.1:5264-10317 GCA_003221805.1 Gemmatimonadota bacterium | reverse complement strand
CTCAGGAAGCCGTCGATGTTGTCGTAGAATTTTGTGCCGGCCGGATAGGGAGGGCCGAAGTACGAGAAGAAGTTCGTCGCCGCAAACGGGCTGGTTAACACGGCACTCGGGCCCCAGATCCGCTGCAGCTCGGGCTTGGCTCTGGTGCTCTCGAAGCGGAAGCTGTTGCTGTACTGGAAGCCGCCACCCGCCCTGCCGCGCTTGGTCGTGATGACGATCGCGCCGTTTGCCGCGTCGATGCCGTAGAGAGCGGCCGCCTCGGGCCCCTTCAAGACGGTTATGCTCTCGATGTCCTCCGGATTCAGATCAGCCGCGCGATTGGTGAAGTCGACGCTGCGGTTGCTGAATGCGGTGGTGGAGCTGGCGTCCGATGCGAGGACACCGGTGTTGAGAGTCCGATTGTCCATTGGCAGTCCGTCGAGAATCATCAGCGGCTGATTGCTGCTGCTGATCGAGCTGATGCCTCTGATGACGATCGACGACGATGCGCCTGGAACGCCGGAGGTACTGGTGACGTCCACGCCGGCGATGCGACCCTGCAGCGCGTTGACGAAATTCTCGCGCTGCGCCTGGGCGACATCCTCACCACGGATGGTTTGCTGGGCGGTGCCGAGTGCCCGTTGCGCGACGGTCTGGCTCAGCGCCGTAACCACCACCGCGTCGAGGCTTCTCGCCACGCGGTGCAGCTGGACGTTGAGGACATTGGAGCCGCCCACGACGTGCTCCTCCGGCGTAGCTCCGATCGCTCGAAACACCAGCACCTGCCCGGCCTGGGCCTGGATGCTGTAGTTACCCTCCGCGTCGCTGGTCGCTCGCGTCGCTGTCCCTTTGAGGATGATGGTTGCGTCGGGCAAGGGAGTGCCCTGTTCACTGGTGACCTTTCCGGTCACGGTTTTCTGCTGCGCCGACGCTTGCGCAGCGACGAGAAATAATCCCGTCACGAGGAGGCTGACCACTTTTTTCATATTGCGGCTTACCTGGTTTTGGGGGTGAGATGTACGGACCGTTGGCGGAGCACAGGTAAAGCTCCGACCGCCGCCCGATCGCCGTTTGGAGTCCCGGGATTCCGGACCCTGGACAGCATATAGCGATTTTTTCGGGCAAGCGCAAACCAGGGGAGGACCGGCTTCGGTGATAACCCTCTGACTAGAACGAGTGTCCAATTTCCTGTCGACCCATAATCCGAGGAGCAGAAATGAAACGCTCTCTATGTCGCCTGATTTCTCTCGTCGTCGGCTGCAGCGTTGTCGCCTGCACCTCGAAATCCGATGCCAGCGACCGATTCGAGCTTTGGCCCTGGCCGGCTCGGTGATGCACTCCTCGCCAATACTCACGAGGATTTCGTATCCCCAACTGGATTCGAGCGACGCAGTGAAATCATCTCCACCGGTTTCTCTGCCACCCAATAGCTCGCGTCGCGGGCGATAACGGTCAGATCGCCAGGCGGCTCGATCGCGGCCGGCCCGACAATCCTCCCGCCGGGCCGGACAACCCTGATGGCGGAGGTCAGGATTTCCCGGGGAAAGCTGAAGTCGATCGCGACGCCCCGCACCGACGACGCGGCAAGCGGGATCTGCCGATGTACCTCGAGCAGTCCGACAGATTCCGACTCCTCGACATGCTGTGCGGGATTCAGCGCGAAGATCCGTGACTCTGTCATCACGCTCAGCTCCTGGGCCGCTTCTGCCCATCTACCGCCGAGTACGACCGTCGCTCCCGGTTGGGTAACATTGAGAAATGCGCCGGCTCGTGTCGCCAGATCCTCTCGTTCCCGCGCCGACATCGGGTTGCGCGGTACCTCTGATGCAGCGGGCCGTGTGCCGAATCTGCCGATGCCGTCGATGATCCGATATTCCGCCGAGCATGTCGGGCAGCCGAGCGTGCCCTCCAGAACGAATCTGTTGGAGATGCTGTTGAACGACGTGACGAGCCAGGTTTCCTCGTGCGCGTTAATGCATCGCAACAGATCGAGCAGCTCGATGAACATCCCTGACTATTTGATGCTGCGGCGATGAGCTAGCTGTGGGACAGCCGCAGCTCGTCGATGTTGACTGTGTCAGGCTGCGTTAGCGCGAACATCACGGCGCGAACGACGTCGTCAGGCTCGAGCATCAGCCGCTTCGAGTGTGGCCGATTGACGGGATCAGTCACCGTCACGTCGTTCCAGATCTCCGTGTTCGTTGCCGCCGGCGAGATCAGCGATGTCCTCACCCCCGTCCCCCGCAGCTCGGCACGCAGCACCTCGTGCACCGCCCGCAGGCCGAATTTCGCCGCCGAGTAGGCAAGGTTGCCGCTGTAAATGGTGTGATCGGCAATCGATCCAATCGTAACGATGTGACCGCCCTTGCTAAGCTTCATGTCGCCGAGGAATGCGCGGACGAACAGAAACGCCGCCACCAGATTGATGTTCAGCGTTTCGACGAATGTGTCGGCCGTCGTTTCTTCGGCGACGGCGACGCTGAAGATACCGGCGTTGTTGACGAGTATGTCCGGCGCGCCTTTCAGCTCTGATCGGATTTCTTCAGCCGCCCGCTCGACATTTTCAGGACTGCTGACGTCGGCTGGGATCGCAATTGCTCCCTTTATCTCCGACGCCCGCGCCTTGAGTGTCGCCTCGGTGCGAGCGATCAACACGACCCGCGCGCCCTGGTCGCCGAGCGCCTTGGCGATCCCGGCACCGATCCCCCGCGAAGCGCCGGTGACGACGGCGGTGCGTCCGGCGAGCGACCCCACTCTCTAGTCGCGCCCGTTGTGCGCGAGCCGCAGGAACTCGTTTCGAGTTCTGCTTCTCGACGCCGCGCATCATCATGCAGAGGTGGTAGGCCTCGATCACGACTCCGACTCCGCTCGGCTTGACGACCCGGCAGAGGCCATCCGCGATCTCTTCAGTCAACCGCTCCTGCACCTGAAGCCGGCGGGCGTAGACATCGACGATGCGCGGGATTTTGGAGAGCCCAACGATCTTACCGTTCGGGATGTAGGCGACATGAGCCTTGCCGAAGAATGGCAGCATATGGTGCTCGCACAGCGAATAGACCTCGATGTCGCGCACCATGATCATGTTGTCGTGCTCTTCCTTGAACACGCCCTTTCCCACCACTTCCTCGGCGCTGCTGTCGTAGCCCTGGGTGAGGAACCTGAGGGACTTGGCAACGCGTACTGGGGTTCTGGCCAAACCTTCGCGCCCGGGATCCTCGCCGATCAGCTCCAGCTCGCGCCTGACCAGATCCTCGAATTCGCGCATCACATCCGCGTCTTCGTTTTGGAGCTCCTTACTTACCCGTGTATTCGACATAGTTGTTTTCGGTCTCCCACAGTACGAGCCGGCTCAGTTTGCCCGGGTTCACCTGCGGAGCGAGAATCTTCCAGAAAGCGGTGATGATGTTCTCGGAGGTCGGGATGATTCCCTTCATGAACGGAACATCGAGATTGAAATTCTTGTGATCGACGATGTCGACGATCTCGCGCTCGACGATCTTCTTGAGCTGCGAAAGATCCCAGACGTAACCCGTCTTCTGATCGACATCGCCTTCGACGGACACGTCGAGCGTATAGTTGTGGCCGTGCCAGTTCGGGTTGTTACACTTGCCGAACAAGCGCGTGTTCTCGGCCTCTGATAGCTCGGGATTGTGGACGCGGTGGGCGGCGTTGAACCGCACGCGACGGGTGACTGTTACGCGGGGCATGTTTAAGGTAAGATATCGACAAAGCAAAAGCTCCGCCGGTGTTCTGGCGGAGCTTTAAGAATGGGACGGAGAGGTTTTTTGAAGCCCGGTCGAATTTTTGAGGCCCTCACCCTGCCTATCGTCTTCCCCGCACTGGGGCCTGACGTCAGCATAGTTTATCGAACCCACTCGAAGGACTTGTTGGCTCAAAAAGTGAGTTCCCCGCCCCAACGATGGTGCTGAAAATCTTTTTGAAACAGTTGTTGAATTGACTGTCTGAACATACCGGTCGTCACACTCAAGGTCAACGAAATTTCGCCATGGATTTATGGATAGTCTTGAGCATCGCGATGCTCGCAGTCTGGGCGTTCGTCACTTTCACCATGACGGCTCCCGGGTGGATTCACATCCTGCTCACCGTCGGGATGTTCCTGCTGATCTATCGTATCGTCGTGCGAGGTACGCGCGACGTGGAACGCGGCCCTAAGGCTTGATGGCCGGACGCGGGTCATACTCCTCCTACGGGAGCGAAGGACCCGCCACCGCGGTCGCCGAGCAGCCTCAACCGCTCTCGGCGGATAAGAAAAAACCGGTTCTCGTAACCGGTGCCAATGGGCTGGTCGGGATTCACACCTGTCGCGAGCTCTGCAAGAACGGCTGGCAGGTGCGCGCCCTGATCAGAGATCCGGCAAAAGCGGCGATGTCGCTGGGCCAGCTGCCGGTAGAGTTTCGCGTCGGCGACGTACGGGACGCGACGGCTTTGCGGAGCTCCCTCAATGGATGCGGTGCAGTCGTTCATCTGGCGGCAATCGCGATCGAGACGAAGACCGAGAAATACACGGAGACAAACACCGCCGCCACGGAGCGGCTGATCTCCGCGGCACGCGCCGAAGGAGTGCAGCGTGTGATCTTCATGTCGCTGAACGGTGCCGACAGCCGCTCGAAGTTCCCCTTCCTGCACAGCAAAGGCGTAGCGCAGGATTCAATCAAGACGAGTGGACTTCGCTGGACGGTGCTCCGGCCATCCGTGATATTCGGGCCCGAAGATCAGTTCGTGAACGTACTGGGCAGGTTGATAAAGCTGACGCCGAAGATTTTTCCGCTGCCGGGTGGTGGCAACGCGCGGTTCCAACCGGTGGCGGTAGACGATGTCGCCCGGGTGGTGCGTCTCTCGCTCGAGAAGAAAGAGGCGGTGCACCAGGCATTCGACCTGGGTGGTAAAGTTCCGCTAACGTTGAGGGAAATGACGGAGCGGATCCTCACCGCCATGGGAACGAGGCGGAAGCTGGTGCCAGTCTCACTGAAGGTGTTGCGGCCGATCGTGGCGCTCGCGCAGCGGGTACTCCCGAATCCGCCAGTGACGTCCAGCCTGCTCGATCTCCTTGCCC
>QHUA01000221.1:0-5244 GCA_003221805.1 Gemmatimonadota bacterium | reverse complement strand
CCGACCCCCTTCGCCGCCGACGAGCTGCAGTACCTGCGTCGGATCACGGCCCGCAACGCCCTGAGATCGCTATTTAATCGGCCGTGACCCGAAACCAGCCCTCATCCCATCGTCCTTGACAACCTATCTGTAAGTACTAACTTACCGTTAGTGAGCACTTACCGAGATCGCCAACTGGACGCGCTGGGGGATCCGACGAGGCGAGCGATCCTGGCCCGGCTGCGAAAGGGCCCGGCACCCGTCGGAAGGCTGGCCCGCGACTTCCCCGTAAGTCGCCCTGCTATCTCGCAGCACCTGCGCGTGCTCAAGGAGGCAAATCTCGTGACCGACCGAGCCGATGGAACAAGGCGCGTCTACGAGCTCAATGCCAAGGCGTTCGCCTCGCTGCGCGAGTACTTCGATGAGTTCTGGGGAGTCGCATTGAATGCGTTCAAGAAAAGAATCGAGAACCGGAATAGGGAGGAGCGATGACGGCAATGGCAGAACACTCGCTGCAGGCGGTTCGGAAGTCCGTGACTGTGAGCGCGAGTCCGGACGAGGCGTTCGAGATCTTCACCGAGGATTTTGATAGCTGGTGGCCCCATACGCATCACATCGGCAAGGCACCGATGACGAAAGCGATCATCGAAGGCCGCCGCGGGGGTCGCTGCTACACCGAGCACGAGGATGGCAGCGAAGCCGACTGGGGCACCATCCTCGCCTGGGAGCCGCCGCGAGGCGTCCTCATCGCCTGGCAGATCGCCGCCAACTGGCAATTCGAGCCAGATCTCAAGAAGTCGAGCGAGGTCGAGATTCGCTTTACCCCCGTTGAAAACGGAAAGACCCGAGTCGATCTCGAGCACCGCGGCTTCGAGCGCATGACTGCTGGTGCCGCCGAGATGCGCACCGGAGTGGGTGGCGAAGGCGGGTGGGGCGGATTGCTGCAGCTATTTGCTGCCCGTGTCGAACAGAAAGCAACTAAAGGCGAGTCATGAAGCCCATCATCTGGTTCAGGGCTCTCGCCGTCGTTCTGGCGATCTTCACCGTCGGCCACACCGTCGGTACCCGACACGCGATAACCACTGCACCCCAAGAAGCGGCGGTCATTGCGGCGATGCAGGGCTATCGCGTGCCGGTGATGGGATTTCTGCGCACCTACTGGGATTTCTACCGCGGTTTCAGCGTCTACATCACCGTCCTGCTCGCGACATTGATGGTGCTGGCGTGGCAGCTGGGCACACTAAGCCGGCGCAATCCGCGCGAGGCGCTGCCGCTGGCGATCACTTTGCTGCTCGCCTGCGTTGGCCAGACGATCGTCAGCTTCATCTACTTTTTCGGCGCGCCGATGGTGATGTCTACGCTGGCCACAATCTGCGCGGCAGTCGGGGCGGCGCTCACCGCTCGCGATGCGCGGTCCTCAGCGGCGCCCCTTTCAACTACTACGACTCGCGACGCTTCACTCCGGTGACGAGATGCGGGCGCGGTTTCAGACCTTATCCAGCGTACTGTTGCGCCTGGATGTCCCTCCAATACCTGCTCCGAACCCGGCAGCAACCAGCGCCAACACTGCCGATTCGATCACGACCAGGCGAAAGCCCGAAAGAAAGGATTCGTGGATCTCGCCGTTAACAACGGATCGCCGCAGCGAATCCAGCGGCACGCTATCGAGCTGTGCTCCCGCCATCTTCGGCAGCTCCTTCTCGATCTGCGCCCGCGCCGCCGGTGAAATCCACGATACCTCAAGCTGCGGGCGAATTTTCGCATCGAAGCGTCGCGTCAATACCACGCCGAACACCGCGATCGCCAGCAGGCCCGCCACACGGGCAACGGTATTGTTGACACCCGAGGCGACGCCGGCGTGATCGGATGGCACGGATGTCATTACCGTCGTCGTCAGCGGTGCAACGGTCACCGCCATGCCGAAACCCAGCACGACGACCGCCGGAAAAACGGTCGCCCAATAGGAGTCGGCGATTCCCACGCGGGCAAAAAGAGCGAGTCCGACCGCGGCGATGACTGGACCAACCGTCAGCGGGAGTCGGGCGCCGGTGCGTGCCACCAATCCACCCGACCAGCGCGACAACGCGAACATGATGATTGGAAACGGCAGGAAAGCCGCCCCCGCCGCCGTCGCTGAGTAGTGCTTGACCTGGATGAGAAGAAGTGGCACCAGGAAAAGCACCACGCCGAGCGCGCCGTACAATAGTAGTGTGAGCTATGCTCAGCGACGATCAGCAGCGCCAGCCCCACGACGCCGATGACGAGAGCGCTGACGACGAGCGGATGACCCGGGCCTAACGGCGGCCACTCCAGTAGTCCGAGCACGACCCCGCCGAGTCCGACAACCGCCAGCAACGCACCGATCCAATCGACATGCCGCGTTCTCGAGGGATCGCGACTCTCGTCCATGTAATGCATCGAGATGAACACCACCACCAGCGCCAGCGGCACGTTGATGAAAAAAGCCGACCGCCAGCTGACGTTCTCGATCAGCCAGCCGCCGATGACCGGGCCAACGGCCGTCGTAATCGCGCTGAATCCCGACCACGTCCCGATGGCGCGTCCTCGCTCGGCGCCGTCATAAGTCGCGCTGATAATCGCCAGACTACCCGGCACCAGAAACGCGGCACCGATTCCTTGCAGGGCGCGTCCGATTATCAGGAAGCGGGGACTCGTGGCAGCGCCGCACCAGACGGACGCGGCCGTAAACCAAACGATTCCAGCCAGGAAGATGCGCTTGCGCCCAAACTGATCGCCCATTGATCCGCCGACGAGAATGAGCGCGCCGAGGAAGAGGGCGTAGGCTTCGACGACCCATTGGACGTCGGTGATGGTGGCGCCGAGCTCCTTCTGAAGAGCGGGGAGGGCAACGTTGACGACCGTCATGTCGATGAAGGTCATCGCCGACGCGACTATCGTGGCGATCAGGGTCCAGCGCCGTTTGCTCCCCGCTGTCACGTTCAATTCCGGGGCGCGCGGCCGCCGCTTGACAGGATTGCTACGATGATTGGGGAGACGAAGTAGGATTTCAACGCTATAATGGTAGTGCAAAGGGACCCACGATGACGTCATCGATTATCACGCCGCCCACAACCCCAGCGACTGACCAGGATCAGATTTTCCCGACCCTGACCCCGGCGCAAATGCAGCGCATTGCCGCGCACGGTCATATGCGCAGGGTCGAGGCGCGCGAAGTGCTGGTCAAGGTCGGAGCCCCAATTACTCACTTCTATGTGGTGCGCTCAGGAGCGCTCGACGGTGTCCAGCCGATGGAGAACGGCGAGACGACGTTTCGGACCATCACCGCCGGCCAGTTTACGGGTGAGGTCTCGATGCTTTCAGGGCGGCCGTCGCTGGTGACGCTGCGCGTCCGTGAGGCTGGCGAGTTCATCGAAGTCGACCGCGAAAAGCTTCTGAGCCTGGTGCAAACCGACGCCGAGCTGAGTGAGATCTTCGTTCGCGCTTTCGTTCTCCGCCGCGTGGGCTTGCTCAGCGGTGGGTTCGGGGACGTCGTCCTCGTTGGCTCGAGTCACTGCTCCGACACGCTGCGGATCAAGGAGTTTCTCACCCGCAACGCACATCCGTACACAACGGTCGACCCCGATCGTGATTCGGGCATTCAGGATCTGCTTGATCGGTTCCAATTCAGCGCTGACGACCTGCCGGTTCTGATTTGTCGGGGCAGCGCCGTTCTCCGAAATCCGACCAATCGGCAGATCGCCGATTGTCTCGGCTTCAATGAGGCGATCGATCAGACACATCTGCGCGATGTCGTCGTCGTCGGAGCCGGTCCGGCGGGGCTGGCAGCGGCCGTATACGCTGCGTCTGAAGGGCTCGATGTGCTGGTGATCGAATCGACTTCTCCTGGTGGGCAAGCGGGCTCCAGCTCGCGGATCGAGAATTACCTCGGTTTCCCGTCCGGAATTAGCGGTCAGGCGCTGACGGGGCTCGCGTACACCCAGGCGCAGAAGTTTCGTGCCGACGTCGCCATCGCCGAGACGGCGACGCATCTCGATTGCGCACCCAAGGCTTACAAGATTCAGATCGACAGCGGTGAAGAGATAAGAGCGCGAACGGTCGTGATCGCTACGGGCGCACAGTATCGCAAGCTTCCGCTGAAAAACATCTCGCAGTTCGAGGGCGCCGGCATCTACTACGGCGCGACGTTCATCGAGTCACAGCTCTGTGAGGGCGAAGAAGTAATCGTCGTCGGTGGCGGCAACTCCGCCGGTCAGGCAGCGGTGTTCCTGGCGCAGACGGCGAGAAAGGTTTACATGCTGATCAGATCCAGAGGATTGGCCGAGACAATGTCGCGCTATCTAATCCGGCGCATCGAGGAGAGTCCGGCGATCGAACTGCGTACCTGTACGGAGATCAACGAGTTGGATGGCGATTTCAATCTCCAGCGCGTTACGTGGCGGAAGGATCAGGGACCGACGGAAACGCACAACATCCAGCATGTATTCGTGATGACCGGCGCCGCGCCGAGTACCAAATGGCTGAGCGGCTGCGTGATTCTGGACGATCAGGGCTTTGTTAAAACGGGCCCGGATCTCTCGCGCGAAGACCTCGCCGCGGCGCAGTGGCCGCTTCCGCGACCACCTCACCTTCTCGAGACGAGCCGTCCCGGAGTTTTCGCCGTGGGCGACGTGCTGCAGGAGTAAATCCTCAGCGGCTGAGCTGTGTGTAACGGCTCTGCTAGCTATTCCTTGGCGCGGTGGCGCGCGACGAATCGGCCGCGTTTATCTGACATAGCACGTTGATCCAAGCGGGACGACGGATGAAGTATTGTTGCATCCGACCCGCCCCTCAGACCGATCGCGAGTTCGCGGTTCAGCGCCACTCGTGCAGAGATAGCGCATCTCTCCCTCTGCAAATCTTCCCCGCCGAGCCAGCCGCGACTTAAACCCTCCCGACACACTAGGCCGCAAGGAGGCCACTTATGCCATTCATTACCACCAAGGACGGAGCGCAGATCTTTTACAAGGATTGGGGCACTGGTCAACCGGTCGTATTCAGTCATGGTTGGCCGCTCAATGCCGATGCGTGGGACGACCAGCTTTTCTTCTTGGCGTCCAACGGCTTTCGCGCCATCGCTCATGACCGCCGAGGTCACGGTCGCTCGACGCAGACGAAGAACGGCAACGACATGGACACCTACGCCGATGACTTCGCCGCTCTCACCAAGGCACTCGACCTGAAGAATGCCATTCACATTGGTCACTCGACGGGCGGCGGTGAGGTAGCGCGCTACATCGCTCGCCA
>QHUA01000096.1:14782-24834 GCA_003221805.1 Gemmatimonadota bacterium | reverse complement strand
GTCCTCAGAGGCCGGCAGGCGATTGTGGATGTTCATCGCCTGATCGATCCCCTTGTGCAGCCAGGTCTCCACCGTTGCGGTGAGCTGCGGCATCAGCGCCAGAACATCTTCGCGCTCATCCCGCGCGAACGGCGCCAATACGAAATCGGCGAGATCCTTGTAAATCCCTCTCCGCTCCTCGCTCGGCCCGACGCCGATTCGCAGTCGTGCGTAGTCCTGTGTTCCGAGCGCATGCTCGACGCTCTTGAGTCCATTGTGCCCACCCGCGCTGCCGCGCGGACGAATCCGAATCCGCCCAACAGGCAGTTGCACTTCGTCGACGACGATCAACAGATCCTTGGCCGGACTCCAGAATGGCCGTCGCACGAAATTCCTGAGCGCTTGCCCGCTCAGATTCATGTAGGTCTGCGGCTTGACCAGCCGAACCTTCACTCCATCGACCGTTCCGTTCGAGACCTGCGACTCGCCGCTCTTTTTCCAGGCCTCGAAATGCCAAACGCCGGCGAGGTGGTCGATCAACCACCAGCCGACGTTGTGACGTGTCGCGGCGTACTCGCGGCCCGGATTACCTAGACCGACGATGACCTTCAAAGCTTATCCAATAATTACTTCTTGTTGGACTCGCCGCCGCCTTCGCCTCCGCCCTCACCTTCCTCCTCGTCACCCGGACCCCTGCCGATAACCTCGGGCTCGGCTGCGGCTTCAGGCGCGCCCTCAACCGCTTCGACGGCCGGAGCTTCCTCGATCACTGCGCGCGGTGCGGCGACGACTGCGACCGAAGTCTCAGGATCATTCTGAACCTCGACCCCTTCCGGCAGTTTGATGTCGCTCACGTGGAGTGAGTCGCCAATCACCATGTTGGTGACATCTAGCTCGAAGTGATCCGGGATGTTCGAAGGATCGACTTCGATCTCCAGCTCGCGCAGCGTCTGGTCGAGGACGGCTCCCTCGAGCCGCACGCCCTCTGGAATTCCAATCAGCACGATCGGGATGCTCACAATGACCTTTTCGCCGGCGACGAGTGCCTGGAAATCGACGTGAAGGATCTGACGCTTGATCGGGTGGCGCTGGATCTCGCGAATGAGCGTCTTTGACGTCTGGCCATCGACGGTGACTTCGATGACGGTGCTCTCCGCCTGGATGTTGCCAAGCATCCTGTCGAGATCGCGCGCGTTGAGCGAAAGCGGCTGTGGATCGCGGTCGTGTCCGTAGATCACCGCCGGAACCTGTCCGCGGCTGCGCAGCGAGCGGGCGGCACCTTTGCCGGTGGTGTCGCGGGCCGTCGCGTTGAATGAAACCGTTGCCATGCTAATTCATCCTCGAGGCGTGGTGACGATCTTCCACACCCGTTCAATAATGTCCAGTAACGCAGCCGCGAATTCCTTCACGACCTGTTCGATCGCCTCAGCCATGGGAACCTCTAACCTTCAAACAGCGAGCTGACCGACTGCTCGCTGTGTATGTAACGAATCGCCTTCGACAAAAGCTCGCCCACCGACAGCACGCACAGCGACGCAAACCTCTTCGCCGGCGGAATCATCACTGTATCAGTGACTGTTACTTCCGTAATCGGCGCCTTCGAGAGCCTTTCTACCGCCGGTCCCGAAAGCAGCGCGTGTGTTGCACAGACGTACACATCGCGCGCACCGAGATCCTTCAGAGCCTTTGCTGCTTCGGAGACCGTGCCCGCGGTGTCGATCATATCGTCCGCAAGCAAGCAGTCTTTGCCTTCAACTTCACCGACGACGTTGACGACTTCAGACACGTTCGGCTGCGGCCGTCGCTTGTCGATGATTGCCAGAGACCCATTCAGTCTCTTGGCGAATCCCCTCGCCATCTTGGCCGATCCCACGTCGGGTGCCACGACCACGAGCTCGTGCAAACTCTTCTTTCGATAATGCGAAACGAACACCGGCGCCGCGTACAGGTGATCTACCGGAACATCGAAGAACCCCTGCAGCTGGTGCTGGTGGAAATCAATTCCCAGAACCCGGTTGGCGCCGGCAGTCGTGATCATGTTCGCGAGCAGCTTGGCGCCGATTGCAACGCGAGGCTGGTCCTTCCGGTCCTGCCTCGAGTATCCGTAGTAAGGCATCACGCATGTTATCCGCGCGGCTGACGCCCTTCGTGCCGCGTCGATCAGGAGCAGGAGCTCCATGATGTTGTCGGCCGGCGGATTCGTCGGCTGCACGATGAAGACGTCATTGCCTCTGACATTTTCATCGATTCGCACGAAGATCTCGCCATCGGCGAAGCGGTTGACCGTCGTCTTGCAGAACGGAACATCCAGCATTCGCGCGATCTCAACGCACAGTTCCGGGTTCCCGGGCCCGGCGATGAGCTTGAAGCCATGAGCGGGTACGGACAATCCGTCCATGCAGCCTTACAAGTTAAGTGGGCAAAGGACTTAGATCAATTGCCCCTGGTGGATTCGAACCACCATTACCGGATCCAAAGACCGATGTCCTGCCATTGGACGAAGGGGCAGCGGAGAGCGAAAGCTAGTCCAGAACCTCCACAGGGACAACGCTCTCAGCGGTACGCGTGATGATCCTTTTCGTCCCTCTTGGAACGATAAGTCGCGGCGGCGGAGTCTTGCTACCGATCCTTCGGACAGTGATGCCGGGAATCTTAAAAATCGTCGACCCGGATCCGCTCATTCTGTAGAACAGCCCGTACCGATCGCCGCGGCCTAGCAGGGTGTCGATCTCGGGATAACGAGGGCGCAACACTGCCTCGAAATCATTAACCGAATGCCTGGCTGCAGACTCCCAATCGGCAAACATTTCCGCGGTGAGATCCGGCTTTCCGGTGCCTTTCTCGCCGCGCACACGGTCGAGAAGCGCGTACGCTTCGCCGGTATCGATGCCAAACGGTGGCAGGAATAGATGAATGTCTCGTGGCGGCAACGGACTGATTTGCAGCAGCTTCTCCCCGCGTCCCCAGCCAATTGCCATCATGAAGTCGCTGACGAGAAAGGGCACGTCAGAGCCGAGGCGCAGGGCAAGCTCGCCGAGTCGCGCCGATGGTAGCGGTTTGTCGGCGAGTGTGTTGAGGATACGAAGAACTGCTGCCGCATCGGCGCTGCCGCCGCCGAGCCCGCCGCCAATCGGAATACGCTTTTTGATTACGATCTCGAATCCGTGCGGCCAGCCGGTTTCCTCCGAGTACAACGCTGCGGCGCGGTAAGCCAGGTTTTCCTCCTCCGGCTGATCGCGCATCACGCCGCACCGTAGCGTCCGTGCCTTTTCGCGAATGTGCACGCGAACATCGTCGCCGAGTGCGATACGGAGGAAGACCGTCTCAATCGAATGAAAGCCGTCCGACAACTTTCCCAGTACGCGCAGCGAGAGATTGATCTTCGCCTGCGCGAGAGTCCTCCCCGCACCCAGGCTCATGCTGCGGCGTCAGTCGAAGGCTGCAGGTCGCGCAGTCTCACTCCAAGTCGGGTGAAGTAGTACGCGCCAATGAGTGTGATGGGGATGAACGAAAAGAGGTGGTATCCGATCGCCCAGGTCGCCGCCTGCTCCTGACTGACCCCGTAAACCGCCAACCCCTGCACGGACATGTACTCGAAGACGCCGAAGAATCCGGGGAGTGCCGGGACCGCCGTTCCCAAAGCAATGAATGCTTGAAGAAAGAATGCGGCGGAGAACGGTGCGCTGATGCCCACGGCTTTGAACGAGAGCCAGAATCCAGCGGCATTCAATAGCCAGTGCGCGAGCGTCCAGGCGAGCACAGCCAGGAATCGTCCCGGCTGCCTTAAGACGCTCAGCCCCTCGACGAACGTCTGTAGAACGCGACGGCCGCGATCCTCCACCGCAGGTGATACGCGCCGCGCGAAGAGCTCGAACAGCCGCAAGAGCTGAGTGGGGAAGAAGACGAGGGCGTAGAGTCCGGCGAGCAGAACGAACACCAGGGTTCCTGCGCCCGTGGCAAAGGAGCTCAGTGGCCGTCCCGCCAGCGTATCACTGGCCGAGAGTGCTGGGTCGAGCAGCGCTGATAGAGCGAGAAGGAGAAGCACGACGGCGTCGAACAATCGATCCACCGCGAGGGAAGCCAGCGAAGTCGCGAAAGGAACCGGTGATTCCCGAGTAAGGGCGTAAGCTCTGGCAATTTCTCCGGCCCGTGCTGGAACGACGTTGTTCACCATCATCCCGATCGCGGTTGCGCGCCAAAGCGCGCCCAAGGGAAGCTTACCCGCGACCGGCTCCAGAATTGTCTGCCAGCGGCGCGCGCGCAGACCGAAAATCGCAGTGGCGCAAAAGGTGGCGGCCGCGAAGAGAAATGGGTCAGCGTGTGCAAGGCGGTCCGCTACTTCACCCGGCGAAACTCCGTGCAACGTCCAGTAGATGAGTGCCGCGCTCAGCACTGCTCCGAGTGCCGCGCGCCATCCTGGCCGCAATGCCTACTCTGCCGAAGCGAGCTCCACCAGATCGACGAGCTCGTCCACGAGCGCCCGTGTCGGCGGAGTTCCGCTCTTCTTCAGTGCGCGACGAATCTCGGCGGCGCGGTCGATGGCGCGCTGACCGCGGTATAACAGCTCCTGAATTGGGACGAGCTCGCTGGCGGGCGGCTGTGGACCCGAGTGCCGTGACTCCAGCGATCGCATCGTGGCCAGGCTCGAGTTCAAAACGTCCTTCAGCTCCTGACCACGGGGCGGGGTCTGCCCTCGCGGTGGCGTCTGGCCGCGCGGCGGAGTCGAATCCACTTCCGACGCCGCCTTCGGAGCGCTTTTCACCTCGGGGGACAAAGTTCCCGGCCCGATGCCTCCACCCTGTTCCCGCAGTTGCTGCTCGTAGTGTGTCCGCGGATTAGGCGCGACGTAGACGATGTGCTGGCCGCCGTCGTTGTAGAAAAGCTGGGAGATTGGAACGATGACGTCCTCGCGTCGTTCTTCGCGGGCGGGTCCAAAGCGGGCGAGCCGGTTCACGCTTTCTTCGACGCGCGCGTCTTGTGCCGGCCCCCAGTTGCGCACCGATCTCACCAGCAGCTTGAGATCTTCGACCGCCCCGATCAGGGCACGCTGAAGCTCTGGCTCCCAGGAGGTAGCGCCTTGCACGATTCCGATGGCAATGCGCTCGACGCTGGCGGCAAGCCGCGCCAACTCGGCCGCCTTGGCCATCGTCGCGCTGCCGCGTAATCCGCGCGCCGCCGCGACAAACTGGGTTGCTTCGGGCGACTGCATTCCCTGCTTGTTGGCCATCGCTTCTAGACGCGCGAGGTATTCCGTCGCCTCGAGCGAGAAGAAATCGAGCAGCCGGCCCGGCATCGTCATCAGCGCGTTCTCCAGTTCACATCCGAAAGGTGGGCGGTCACGCACCCGCAGTCAAAGCCTCGTCACATTATGACGAGCGAGCGGTGCGCATCGCTTCGTGCATCTCCTTCCCCGCCCGTTCGAGGCCGATGAAGACAGCCCTGCTTATGATCGCGTGACCGATGTTCAGCTCCTCGATCTCCGGGATCGAGGCGACCGGTCCGACGTTAGCCACAGTGAGCCCATGCCCGGCGTGGACGGCGATGCCCAGGTCCGCACCGCGGCGCGCGCAGTCGCGCAACGCCTCGAGTGCAGCGCCTTCGCCGGGATGGTGCGAGTACGTTCCTGTGTGCAGCTCGATCGCCGGCACGCCGAGTTTTTTGGACTGCTCAACGGCGGCCCGCGTCGGGTCGATGAAAAGACTGACACGGATGCCGTCATCGGTCATTGAATCGATGGCGTTTTGAATGCGAGCCGGCTCACTGATGATGTCCAGCCCGCCCTCGGTCGTTATCTCCTCGCGACGCTCCGGCACAAGCGTCACCTGCTGCGGTTTGAGGCGACGCGCGATCTCGAGCATCTCGGCGACGCACGCCATTTCGAGATTGAAATACGTCCGCACGTTTTTTTTCAACCGCTCGACATCCAGGTCCTGAATGTGGCGCCGGTCTTCGCGGAGATGCGCAGTGATGCCGTCCGCACCGGCGGCTTCGCACGCCTTTGCCGCAGCAACGGGGTCCGGCTCAGCTGCACGACGAGCCTGCCGCAGCGTGGCGACGTGGTCAATATTGACGTAGAGGCGTTGTTGCTTTGCCCGCATTTTCGGCGTCCCTAATTCGTAGCTCTAAATCCAGTGGAGAATTCTATCGTGTCGTTCAGAAAAGTTGCTGGTTTACTTCTGCTTGGCGCCTGTTCGAGCGCCACGCAACGAAACGGCGGCCAGCTCACCGGTGCCAATGCGCCGCAAGTCGCCACCGAGCAGTTTCTCCGTGCGGCGAATGCCGGCGACTTGCAGGCGATGTCCACTCAGTGGGGAACCAAGGATGGACCGGCCCGCGAAACGATGGACCGGACGCAGCTGGACAAGCGTCTGACGATCCTCGCCTGTTACTTCAAGCACGACAGTGAGCGGGTCGTCGGAGAAGCGCCGGGCGCGGGCGGTCGGCGCGATGTCCGCGTCGAGCTCAGAAAGGGAAACATCATCCGCCAGACCACTTTCTATACGATCAAGGGACCGGGTGACAGGTGGTACGTGGAGAACATGGACCTCGCCGCGGTGCGTGATTTCTGCGGCAATTCGGGAACGAGCGGGCGCTAGCTCTCGGCAGCTAGTGATCTGAAAGCTCGACCAGCACCCCGCCCGTCGATCTGGGGTGCAAAAACGCTATTCGCTTTCCCTCGGCGCCAATGCGTGGCTGCTCGTCGATGAGCTGAATTCCGGCACGCCGGCAACGCTCCAGTGTGGCGTCGAGGTCGTCGACCGAAAAGCAAATGTGATGAATCCCTGGTCCGCGCTTCGCTACGAAGCGCGCGATCGGGGATTTCCCGTCTTCGGCTTCGAGCAGCTCGACCAGCGGCTCCCCGGCGTTGAACCCGACGATGCGCGCGCCATCGGCGTCGTCGAGATCAACTTCGCGTAATCCAAGGACGTCGCGGAAGAACGGCAGGATCGCCGCGAGGGCTTCTACTGCGATGCCAATGTGCGAGACCCGCGTGCCGCGCGGGGTTGATGGGGTCATTAAATTTATTGGCAAGGGGGCAACGTCCCCGCAGTAAACTAAACGACGAAGCCCCGCGGGGTATCCTGCGGTTGGAGATTACAAAATGTCGAATGCTCTTGAAGTGAACGATTCCGATTTCGAGACCCAGATTGAGCAGCACAAGGGCCTCGCCGTCGTGGATTTTTGGGCGACATGGTGTGCACCATGCCGCATGGTGGGCCCCGTTCTGGACCAGCTTGCGGTTGAATACGAAGGCAAAGCAAAAGTCGCGAAAGTAGACGTCGACCTGAACATCAAGACTTCCACGAAGTTCAATGTTCGCTCGATTCCAGCGATTCTGTTCTTCAAGGACGGCAAGCTCGTCGATCAGGTGATCGGGTTTGTCGGCAAGCCGGCTCTCGCGGAGAAGTTCAAGCAACACGCCGCCTAACGGGCAGAGTCTGTCGCCCACGGGTTTGTGAGCCCCGCGAAAGCGGTCGCACCGGGAGCTGCAGGAACTCTCTATCTGGTCAGTACTCCCATCGGCAATCTGGGAGACATGTCATATCGCGCGGTCGAGGTCCTTACCTCGGCCGCGCTTGTCATTGCGGAAGACACTCGCCATTCGCGCCGCCTCCTGGATCATTATCGGATCCCGACGCCGTTGAGCTCCTACCACGAGCACAACGAGGCGAAGGAGACACCGAGATTGATTGCGCGTCTCCGGGCCGGCGATTCGATCGCTCTGATTTCTGACGCCGGGACGCCGCTCATCTCGGATCCCGGATCGCGGCTCGTTGCGGCTGCGCTCGAGGCAAACATCCCTGTGGTACCGATTCCAGGTCCGTCATCGGTAATGGCGGCACTCGTCGCGTCGGGAATGCCGCTCGACCGGTTTGCCTTCTACGGCTTTCTCCCCCGCAAGGGCCGGGAGCGGACTGAGATCATCGATGAAATAGTCGGCTCGCGGTCCACCGTTGTTCTGTTCGAAGCACCGAGTCGAGTTGGCGCGACGCTCGAGACGCTGGCGCAGGCCGGCGCTGGTGAGCGCGCCGCGGTCGTCGCGCGCGAGCTGACGAAACAGTTCGAGGAATTCAGGCGTGGCAGCGTCGGAGAGTTGGCCACCCTTTACAGCGAGGTGGATCCGAAGGGCGAAGTCGTGCTCGTCATCGCCGGGGCGGAGGCGCCCGCTGTATCCGAGGCAGAGCTCAACGACGCCGCAAAAAAACTCAAGGCATCCGGCAAGCGCCCGCGTGAAATAATGAATCATCTCGTCGGCGCACTGGGCGCCCCGCGCAATCTCGCCTACAGAATCGCACACGAGGGCTGAGATCCGTGCTTACTCGCGTTCGAGGCAACTTCACGACTCCAGGGGTGACCAACTAAGATGCCCGCAATAAGATCGCGTCCCGGAAAAATCGTTTGCGTCGGTCGCAACTATCCGGAGCACGCGAAGGAGCTCGGCAATGAGGTTCCGAAGGAGCCGCTAATTTTTCTTAAGCCCCCGTCGAGCGTGGTGTGGCAAGGGGAAACCATCGTTCTTCCCTCCGCCTCCAGGCGAGTCGAATACGAAGGCGAGATTGGCGTCGTTGTAGGGCGCTCGATGACTCGCGTGTCTGAAAACGATGTAACGAGCGGAATTCGGTCGATCATAGCTGTCAACGATGTGACAGCCCGTGACCTGCAAAAAAGCGATTCACAATGGACTAGAGCGAAGGGATTTGATACCTTTTGTCCTCTGGGAGAGGAGTCATCAGAGCTTCCGGACCTCGACAGTTTGACTGTCGTAACTCGAGTTAACGGTGTCGAGCGACAGCGAGGGAAAAGCAGCGAGATGGTCTTCTCGATCCCGTCCCTCCTCGCCTACATCTCGCGGATCATGACGTTGGAGCCAGGGGATCTTGTTGCGACCGGAACGCCGTCAGGCGTTGGGCCGCTAGTCTCCGGGGACATCGTTGAGATCGAGATCCCAGGCGTAAGTCGCGTAAGCAACCCCGTTCAAGAGGACCAATAGTGCCCGCCTACACCGATCGTCTGCTCAGCCTCCCTGAATACCCGCTTGCCGGAATTCCTGAAAAGAAGCGCGAGCTCATCGCTCGTGGAGTCGATGTCATCGACCTTGGAGCCGGTGATGCTGATCTCTCGCCGCCCCCCGCCGTAATCGAGCGCATCTCGGAAGCTGTGCGTATACCTACCATGAGCCGTTATGGATTCGCTCTTGGCCTCGTGGAGTTTCGCGAAGCAGTCGCGAGATTCATGAAGCGCCGCTTCGGCCAGGATTTCCATCCGATCAGGGAAATCGTCCCTCTAATTGGGTCGAAGGAAGGGCTTTCTCACCTCGCGCTCGCCTATGCGACGAGAGGTGATTACACCATTTTGCCCGAGCCGGGCTACAACTCATACGTAGGCGGAACACTGCTGGCCGAAGCGACACCCTACAAGTACGCACTGCGACCGGAAAATGGATTTCTGATCGACCTGGACAGGGTTCCTGGCGACGTGCTCAAGAAGGCAAAGATTCTTTACCTGAACTATCCGAACAATCCGACCTCCGCCATTGCTCCGAAGGAGTATCTCGAAGAAATGGTTCGGCGCTGCAAGGAACTCGATATCCTGCTGGTGTATGACAACGCCTACTCCGAGCTCGCCTACGACGGATACGTGCCTCCGAGCATCTTCGAAATCGAGGGCGCACGCGACATCGCGATAGAGTTCCACTCGATGTCCAAGACGTACAACATGACTGGTTGGCGTTGCGGATGGGCGTGCGGGAAGCAGGAGTTCGTTGGTGCTGTGGCGAAGGTGAAGTCATTCATCGATACAGGGACTTTCATGGCAATTCAGGCAGCCGCGGCAACCGCTCTGGACAAATGCGCCGACTGGATACCGTCGAATGTGGCGGAGTTCCAGCGACGCCGCGATGCGGCCGTCGAGTCGTTTTCCGAGGCCGGATTTTCCGTCGCCAGCCCCAAGGCTACGATGTACATCTGGTGCCCACTGCCGAAGAACATTCCGAGTGCGATCTTCGGAGAGAGACTTCTGCAGGACGAGGGCGTAGTCGTGCTTCCCGGCTCGGCGTTCGGTCCCGGCGGCGA
>QHUA01000096.1:9929-14752 GCA_003221805.1 Gemmatimonadota bacterium | reverse complement strand
CGCTTGCAGGCACAATCGGGCGTAGAGACCCGAAGCGCTGCGCGTCAGGAAGAGCGACAAGGGATGGCGCGCGCCTGATGATTTTCCGCCGCGTCGCGTCGCAGACCGAAGCCACGAGGAAAAGGCTATCCACGCCTTTTCTCGTGTCACTCGGGGTGCACGTCGTCGTGGCGATCGCCTTCATGCGCATGCTGATTCTGAACGGGGAGTTTCCGACTTCTGAGAGACGCGCGGCGGTTCCGCAGGAGCGCGTGGGATTTGTGCGAGTTGGGCAACCAAGCACCAAGCCAACGGTCGGACGGGTCGGCGGCGACGGACGTCCCGCGCAGTCGCGCGCGATACACGTCGTCGCGCCGAAGTCGATTCCAACAACCATCCCGGCGCCGGTGCCAACGACCGCCAAGCCGACCGAAGAAGGAGGGAACGGCCCGCTGGTTGGTGCTGGCGGACCGGTGCGTGGCATTCGGCCCTCGTATTCAGATGGCAGACTCTGGACGCCACCGTCAGGCGTCGTCGCGCCGCCAAAAACGGTAGCACAGACTATCGATAGTCTGATCGCCGATGCCATCGCGCCCTACAACGATTCAGTGGCTGCGGCCGCGCACCGCCGGGATCCGACGGATTGGACGATCGAAAAGGGCGGCTACAAGTGGGGAATCGATCGCAAAGCGATCAGGCTCGGCCCGGTATCGATTCCCACGGCCCTGCTGGCGATGCTGCCGCTCAATCTGCAGGGCAATCCCACGACGATGGAGCGTGACCGCACGTTCGCCGCCATGAACCGCGATATCTCCTGGCACGCGCAGCAAGCGATCAACGAGGCTGACTTCATGAAGGCAGTTCGTGGCATCCGCGAGCGGAAAGAGCGCGAGCGCGCGGCTGCCCAGGCCGCATCGTCAGGGAAAGACAACTCCGCGGATCAAACGCCACACAACTAGCGGGCGGAAGGCAGTTATGAGAACTGTGCGAATCCGACTGTATTCCCGCCTGGTTCCCGAACGTAAATCTCTGTACTCCCGTAGAACGTATCGTGGCGAGGCTTGACTACTGGCGCACCCGCCAGCGATTCCTCGACGCTATCGAGATCGGCGACGGTGATGAAAAGCGCAACCGAATGACCCATGAGGTCATGCGCGGCGCTCGGATCCTCGCTCACCACACTCGCTCTTGTCTGGTACATGATCTCGATTCCGCCTTTCTGGACGCTGGCGAAGATCAACTTGCCGTCGGTGTCGGGAACCTGGTTGTTGACCTCGAAGCCGAGTCTGTCAGTCCAGAACTTGATGCACGGCTCGACGGCGTCCACGATGAGGACGGGCGTGAGTTGCTTTAAAGTCGGGGAAGGCGCGTTCGGATCCTTCGCTTCAGCCATGGTCACCTCGATGTGGCCACCCACCATAACAAAAAAACGGCCGGCCTGCGAGGCCGACCGTCATGATTTCAAAGTTGAGTCGCCCTACGACGGGATCGAGTTACCGCCCTGGTTCGCGTCGAAGCCGGGCCGAAACACTCCGCAGATGACACCCAGAATGCCGAAATCGGTGCTCGCCTGCACAGGGATATCCCGGTCGGCAGGATTCGCTGCTTCGAGCACGACTGTGCCGTTGCGCCTCGAGTAGGTCTTTACCGCCGCTTCCTCGCCGAGCCGCGCCGCTACGATGTCGTTATCGTGGGGCTCCTGACGCGGATTCACCATCACGTAATCGCCATCATTGATGCAGCGGCCGACCATGCTGTCGCCCTTTACCTTCAGGAAAAAGACTTCGTCCGATGGAACGAAGCGGCGGTCGATCGTGATGAATCCGCTGCGGTGCTCCGGAAGAAGTGCCGGCTCGCCAGCGTGGATCTTTCCATAGAAGGGGACCGGCTGGGTACGAAGAGCGGCACCGAATCCGAGCAGATTTACCCCGCGCGATCTCGCCGGGTCTCTTTCGATGTAGCCCTTTTTCGCGAGCGACTGAAGCAGGTCCGAGACAGTCTTCGTCGACTTGATCTTGAACTGCTTGCCGATGTCTCGAATGCTCGGCTGGTAGGTATTCTCGGCGGTGAAGTCGAGAAGGTAGTGGTATACCGAGCTCTCGAGCTTCGTTAACTGCTCGGCCATCTGTGTTTCCCTGAAAATGGCGATTCTTCGCCCGTCGTTATATAGGTGTCAGTTACTAATCTGTGTACGAAAGCGTACCTGGTCAAC
This sequence comes from Gemmatimonadota bacterium, assembly GCA_003221805.1. Classification (GTDB taxonomy): domain Bacteria; phylum Gemmatimonadota; class Gemmatimonadetes; order Gemmatimonadales; family Gemmatimonadaceae; genus UBA4720. The sequence continues at coordinate 12,561 of QHUA01000096.1, read as the reverse complement.
AGTTTCGTTGACTCAGCAATTCGTTAGACGGCGAGCGCGGAAATCGCCTTGTCGATGCGTTTCAGCGAGAGGTCTCGTCCCATCTGGACCAGCATCTCGAAGATTCCTGGACTCACAGTAAGACCAGTTAGCGCCACCCTGAGCGGTTGAAAGACCTTTCCGGCCGCGATCCCTCGCTGTTCGGTGAGGGCACGCAACGAGGCTTCGAGTGACTCCGTCTTCCAATCGGAAACCTTGGCCAGCGCGTCTCTCGTTGCCTGTAGGAGCGCCGATGCCTCCGCCGGATCCTTCCAGTTTTTCGCAACGGCAGCGGGGTCGTACTCGATCTCTTCGAGAAAATACGGACCCGCCTGGCGCACGATATCGTCGATGGTACGTGATCGCACACGAAGCAGGTCGAGCAATCTGAGATACCAATCGCGACGCTCGACGAGCTCTTCTTCGGTTGCCAGCCGCGCCGTCACGATCGCTGGAGTCACGCGCGGCTCGAGCTCCTCGAGCGGAATCATCGACAGATGCTGTCCGTTCATCCACTCGAGTTTCTTCGGATCGAAGATCGCTGCTTTTTTCTGAAGGCCTTCGACGCTGAAGAGCTCGATCATCTCAGGCACCGTCATTATTTCCCGATCGCCGCCGGGCGACCACCCGAGCAGCGCCAGAAAGTTCAGCATCGCGCCGGGAAGGAGACCGTAGTGCTGATAATCGCCGACCGCGGTAGCGCCGTGACGCTTGCTCAATTTCTTGCCGTCGAGTCCGTGAATCATCGGCAGGTGCGCGAACGTCGGCAACGGAGCGCCGAGTGCGCGATAGAGCTGAATCTGCTTCGGGGTGTTCGAGATGTGATCGTCACCGCGCATTACGATGCTGATTTCCATCGCGATGTCGTCCGAAACGACGGCCATGTTATAGATCGGTGTCCCGTCGGAGCGAAGGATCACGAAATCATCGATGTCCTTGTTGGGGAATTCAATCCGGTCGTGGACCAGGTCATCCCAGGCTGTAGTTCCCTCCGGCACTCTGAAGCGGACGACGAACGGCATCCCGGCAGCGACGCGACGCGCGACTTCTTCGGGTGGAAGCCGGTCGCAGCGGCGGTCGTACTTGAAGGCCTCCTTGCGCGACTCTGCCTCACGACGCCGCTCGTCCAGCTCGGCGGGCGTGCAGAAACAGCGATAGGCACTGCCGTTCTCCAGCAGGCGACGCGCGTCCGCCTGGTGTCGCGCCAGATTCGCACCCTGGTAGACGACGCCGTCGTCCCAATGCAGGCCAAGCCATTCCATGCCCTCGAAAATGGCGCGGGTGCTCTCGTCGGTGCTGCGCGACTTGTCGGTGTCCTCGATGCGGAGAAGAAACTCTCCACCGAACTTCTTCGCGTAGAGCCAGTTGAAGAGCGCCGTGCGCGCGCCACCGACGTGCAAGTATCCAGTCGGAGAGGGCGCAAAGCGAAGTCTGGGTTTGGTTGCGTTGATCATCGGGCGAAGCGGTAATGCAAAGCGGGTCCACACACGCTGCGCGGACCCGCCGAGCGGAGAGAGAGGGATTCGAACCCTCGATACGCGTTTCCACGTATGCCGGTTTAGCAAACCGGTGCCTTCAGCCTCTCGGCCATCTCTCCGGGAGAGTTTCGGAAGTTATTGGCGGCGAGATTGTTCTACAACCCATCATCTGGCGATTTCCCTCACGCGCGTGCATCAATTCGAGTAATGGACTCGCTGGAGGGTGGTATGTCGTTGCGGTTTGCTCGCTCACTAACCACGCTGGGTTTGGTCGCGGCCGCGTCGCCGCTCGTCGTTGTCGAATATCAGATACCGCGCGACAGAGCCTTTCCGCACGACCCCGCCGTTGGGCGGGACGGCATCGTCTGGTACACGGATCAGCAGAACAGCTTCATCGGGCGGCTAGATCCGGCGACAGGAAAGATCACCGACTATCCAACGCCGACTCCAGCGTCTGGTCCGCACGGAATCGTCGTCGCTCCCGATGGCGCGGTGTGGTATACCGCGCAACGGATTGCCAAGCTTGGGCGCCTCGATCCAAGGACTGGTCACATCGAAGAGTTTTCGCTTCCCGCAGCCGCACGCGACCCGCACACGCCGCTGATTCGCAAAGGGATGGTGTGGTTCACGGTTCAACAGAGCGGCGTCTATGGCAGGTTCGATCCGCGCACGCGCGAGGCAAAGGTGTGGACGGTGCCGACCAGCGGGGCGCTTCCTTACGGAATGGTGAACGCTCCTGACGGTTCCATCTGGGTGGCTTTATTCGGCACCAACAAGCTCGGACACATTGATGGCGAGACCGGCGAGCTGCGCGAGATCACTTTGCCTGAAAGCGGTGCCCGTCCGCGGCGGCTCGTCGTCGATGAGGCGGGAATGGTATGGTACAGCGATTACGCGCGGGGATATCTGGGCTCGTACAATCCAAAGTCGGGCGCGTTCAAGGAGTATCTCTCGCCGGGCGGCGCGAAGTCCGCGCCCTACGGCATCGCAATCGCACCCGACGGGAGGATTTTTTACGACGAGGCGCGTTCAGGCGTTATCGTCGCGTTCGATCGAAAGACCGGGAAGACTGAGACCACAAAAATTCCCACTCCTGGATCAATCGTGCGAAATATGTCGGTCGACAGCACGCGGAG
>QHUA01000096.1:0-9912 GCA_003221805.1 Gemmatimonadota bacterium | reverse complement strand
TCGATCTCAAGTGATTGCATTGACCAGCAGCGATGCTGCTGAGCGCGGGCGCGGCCGGTTGCTCTGCTGATTTCAGCTTGCTAGCTTCGGCGTCCCAATCCGTTCGGCCAGACGAACGCAGCATCGTGGTTGACACCGAGGCAACTAAATGAATCGTTCAGAGCGCCCTGTCGCCTTCCTCGTCGCTTTTCTGATCGCCATCCCGGCAATTCAGCTGCGGGCGCAAACCTCAGCGCCGCCGGGCCCCTCGCTTGACATGCCGCCGTCCGCCACGCGGCCGGGTCGCAATCCGAGTCAACCGATCGACGAGGAGTACACGCGGAAAATTCACGAGTACACGACGGAGCCGTTCTTTCTGTCTCCGCTGGTGGATTATCTCCCCGCTTCGTCGACTGTGCCGACACCGAAAACCGTCCTGGGGGACATTGCTGGCGCTCGCAACAACCTGCCGTACTCGAAGGAGGTCTACGCTTACATGCGCATGCTCGCCAAAGCGACTCCGCGGGTGAAAGTGTATTCGATCGGCACCTCCGAAGAAGGCCGGGAGATGATCGCGGTCGCGGTCGCGTCGGACTCGCTGATGGCGAATCTCGAGGAGAACAAGGCGAATCTGGCGAAGCTGGCTGATCCGCGCTCGATCGGAATGGAGGATGCGGAAGCAGCGCGACTCGTCACAGGGACGACTCCGGTTTATTACATCACAGGCACCATCCACTCACCGGAATCGGGCGCACCAACCGCGCTGATGGAGCTGGCCTATAGGTTGGCCGTCGACGAGAGCCCCTACATCAAGAACATTCGCGACCACCTGATCACGCTCATCACTCCCGTCGTGGAGGTAGATGGTCGCGATCGCGAGGTCGACCTGTTCCGCTGGCACATGGCCCACCCCGGAGAGACGGCGCCGCCGCTCCTTTATTGGGGACACTACGTCGCGCACGACAACAACCGCGACGCGATGGCGATGACTCTCAAGCTGTCGGAGAATGTCCTCAATACCTACGTCGACTGGAAAGCGCAGGTACTGCACGACCTGCACGAGTCCGTGCCGTACCTCTACGACAATACCGTCGGTGATGGGCCATACAACGCGTGGCTCGATCCGCTGCTGACGAACGAGTGGCAGATGATCGGGTGGAACAACGTGCAGGAGATGACGCGAATGGGAATGCCCGGCGTTTTCACGCACGGTAACTTCGACACCTGGTCGCCGGGCTACTTGATGTTCATGGCAGCAACCCACAACGGCATCAGCAGACTTTACGAGACATTTGGCAACGGCGGCACGGCGGAGACGGTCGAGCGCACTCTTTCCCCGACCGAGACTTCGCGCACCTGGTATCGGCAGAGTCCGCCGCTGCCGAAAGTGAAATGGTCCCTGCGCAACAACAACAACTACGAGCAGACGGGATTGCTCGTCTCGCTTAGTTACTTCGCCAACAACCGGCAGCAGTTCCTCGAAAACTTCTACGAGAAGAGCAAGCGATCGATACTGAAGGCACGAACTGAGGGGCCCGCCGCCTACATCTTGCCGGCCGACGAGCGGCGTCCCGGCGCGCAGGCGGAGCTGCTCCGGATTCTCCAGAAACAATACGTCGAGATTTCACGCGCTACGGCGCCGTTCAGCGCGTTGGTGCCGGTGCCACGTCCTCGTCCAGCCGTACCGCTGACTGGCGCAGCGCCGAGACCGGCAGACAGTACGAGACGCGCTGACAGCGCGCGAGTCGCCGACACCGCGAGGCTGGCGCCGCCGGCGTTCGACACGCTTCCGTTGTCAGTGCAGCGCACCGAGATGCGACAGTTCCCGGCGGGCAGCTACATCATTCGGATGGATCAGCCGTATTCGCGTATCGCCGACGCGCTGCTCGATTATCAGTACTGGAGTCCGAACGATCCGCAGCGTACTCCGTACGATGACACCGGCTGGACTTTCCCGGAGAATTTCGCCGTACGATCCCTTCGTGTCACGGATCCCAAGGTGCTGTCGGTGCCGATGGAAATCGTGTCAGGAGAGATCAACGCGCCGGGCGGAGTGATTGGAAGCGGGACAGTGTTCGCCATCAATCACAATGCCGACAACGCGCTCGCCACGTTGCGCTACCGCCTCAAGGACGCCGATTTCCAGATCGCCGAGCAGCCGTTCGAAAGCGCAGGGGAGAAGTTTGGACGCGGATCATTCATCATCCGTCGTGTTTCGGCCGGTGATTTGGATAAGGCGACGAGAGAGCTCGGCCTCAAGGCGTACGGACTCGCTTCTGCGCCGTCGGTGCCGACGCATCCCGCCCGGGCGCCGCGGGTGGCGATCATGCACACCTGGATCAGCACGCAGACGGAAGGGTGGTGGAGGCAGGCGTTCGACTTCCTTCACATTCCTTACTCGTACATCAACGTTCAGGATGCAGCAAAGGATCCAAACCTGAACGCGAAGTACGATGTGATTCTGTTTCCGCCGGGAGGCGGAAGCCCACAGTCGATCGTCGCGGGGTTGCCAATGTGGCGAAACCCAATGCCGTGGAAGAAGACGGAGCTCACTCCCAACATGGGAATCGACGAGACCGATGACATTCGACCCGGACTTGGCTGGAGCGGAGTCAACAATCTCGTCACCTTCGTCAAAAACGGCGGGGTGCTGGTGACGGTCGAGAACACAGCGGAAATGGCGGTGACTTTCGGATTGGCGAGTGGCGTTTCCGTCAACAATCCGCCGCGTCTGCACGTCGTCGGAAGCTTGTTGCGCACGCGAGTGGTGGACGACGCCAGTCCGTTGGCCTATGGCATTCGCGACAGCCTCGCTGTTTACAGCGACGATGGCTCGAGCTTCAGCATCACCAACGTGCTGGGCACACGCGGTGGGCGGTTCCCGGATTCGACCACTGCCCGTCCCACAGGACGTGGAACGGCTGACGAGCTCGATGTACCGCAGGGGAGAGTGCCGCTCGATCCAAGATTCGACGTTGCGCAACGGCGACCGCTGCAACCATGGCAGGCAGCTCCGGTCACCGACGAGCAAATTCGCAACCCGTTGTCCGTCATTCCTCCGGCGCTGCGCCCGCGGGTCGTACTTCGCTTCGCGGATCAGCGTGAGCTACTGGCGTCCGGGCTGCTGGATGGAAACGATGTGGCGCAGAGACCGGTCGTAGTCGATGTCCCGCTGGCAAAAGGCCACGTCGTGCTGTTTGCCAACAACCCGATGTACCGCGGCGAGACGATCGGTAGTTACTTCCTCGTCCTGAACACGCTGCTCAATTTTGACCGTCTCGACACTGGCAAAAAGTTCGATTCGCGCTGACACGCACACGAAATACGTACGTTTGCTTCACAAAAAATGTGACCCTTTTGGAGGAATTAGGGATCTTTTTGGCACCCGCCGTGCTTATCAGATAACGAGCAGCTCGGACCTTGGCGCGTTTTGCGACGGAGGACTGGTGTGAGTTACAGAACCTTTCTCGATCCAGGCGGCAAGCGTTGGGAAGTCTGGCTGGTGACGCCCGCCGCAGCAGAAAGACGAAAGGTCGACCGCCGCGCCGCAGCCACCGCCGGACCCGAGACTTTCGAGGGCTTCGCTGATCGCCGGCAGCCGAAGGACCGCCGCAAAAGCCCGATCCGCCGCAACGTCGTCGTCGCCAGCGAATTCAGCAACGGCTGGCTCTGCTTCGAATGCGAAGGAGAGAAGCGACGTCTCGCGCCAGTCCCCGAGGGCTGGGAGGATGCGGGACCAGACAGGTTGTCGACGTGGCTGCGGGCCGCGAAACGCGTTGTCAAATGTGGGCCGTAGTATAAATTCAGCTTTTCGCAGCCCACGATTCTCTTCAGCTCCTGGCGGTAACAATCCCACAAATGCGGCAAGTTCTACGCGAGCGGGACGCGATGATTTGTCGCTCCTGCCACAATGAGGAGCGTGCTTCCGAAGGTTACCCGTGCTCGAACTGCGGAACCTTCATCTGCATCATTTGCACTTTTCGCGGCGTCCTCTACTGCGCGAAGTGCGAGGAGCAAAGAGCAGATCCGGCCAACGCCCGCAACAAACGGAGCGCGTGAAGGGCTTTCCGCGTTTCCCCTGACCTCCTTCCCAGCCCAATCGAGAATGCAAAAAAAACGCACGCTTTGTCTGGTCGCGCTCGTCGTCTGCCTTCCACTTACGAGCAGCGCCCAGGAGAAACAGCGTTTCGCGACCATGGACGAGGCGGCGCAAGCTGGAGCGATCCTCGCCGGCCGGCAGGGACCGCGAAACGTCAATTGGATCGAAGGGGGCAAGCGCTTTTCCTTCATTGATCGCGATCCAGGCACCAACACACCAGTGATACGCGCCTATGATCCGGCGACCGGACGGGATACGCTCCTTTTCAGGAATACGGGTCTGACCTTCCCCGGAACGAATCAGCCATTCAGCTACGACTCGTTCGAGTGGGCGCAGGATTCGAAGCACCTCGTCTTTCAATCCAATTTCCAACCGCTCTATCGCCGTTCCGGAATCTCGGACTTCTACGTTTATTCGCTCGCCGACCGCTCGATGCAGCTCGCCACCAAGGGAGCCAGAACCGGCGAGCTGTCGCCGAATGGCGCGATGCTCGGCTTCGAGCGCGGCGGCGACATGTACGTGACCAACCTTGCCACCCACCAGGAGAAGCGCCTCACTCGAGATTCAGCGGACCACGTCTTCAACGGACATTTCGACTGGGTTTACGAGGAGGAATTTGGTTTCGCGCAGGCCTGGAAGTGGTCGCCCGACAGCCGCAACATCGCCTATTGGCAGCTCAATGATGCCGCCGAGCCGATGATCCAGATATCGGATTACTCGGGACTGCATCAGGAGTGGGACAGGATTCCGATTCCGCAGGTCGGCGACTCGAATGCAACGGTTCGCATCGGAGTGGTGAACGTGGCGACGGGCCAGAATACCTGGCTCGACACGGGAGAGCGCGGCGAGTTCTACATCCCCCGCATTTATTGGACTAGCAGGGCTGACACTCTTGCAGTGATTACGCTCAATCGACCGCAGAATGAAATGAAGCTGTTCTTCTTCGATGTCAGAACGGGCGGCCGAAGACAAGTCATGTCGGAAACATCGAAGACATGGATCGATGTTTACGACTTCTACGCCGGCGTCGATGACATGATGACGTTCCCGTCGGATTCCCACGAATTCTTCTGGCTCTCCGACCGGGACGGATTTCAGCACCTCTATCGCTACGACTATTCGGGAAAGCTGGTCAACCAGGTGACGCACGGTAACTGGAGTGTCGCGCGCGTCGAGGGCAGCGACGCCAAGGCGCAAACGATCTACTACACATCGACCGAAGCATCGCCGTTGCAGCGCCAGCTGTATTCAATTCGATTCGACGGGACCAGCGAGCGCCGCGTGACGACGGCGGATGGGAACCACCGCATCAACATGGCGCCGACGGCCACGTTCTTCATCGACCGTTATTCGTCGCTCCGCCAGCCGACACAAGTGGAAATCTGGGCCGCCCCCGGCCAAAAGCTGCGGACGTTGGAAGGCAATTCCTCGGTCACGACGTGGCTGCAGACGCACGCCTATTCGCAGCCGGACATTTTTTCGTTCACGACTTCCGACGGCGCCCACATCGACGGCACTATCGTCAAACCGGTTCCGTTCGATCCGAACAAGCGCTACCCGGTGATCTTCGATATCTACGGCGGACCGGGATCGCAGCAGGTTTACGACGAGTGGCATCCGAGCGGATGGACGCAGTGGCTGGCGCAGGAAGGCTACATCATCGTCGGCGTCAACAATCGCGGCACCAACAATTATGGCAGCGCGTTCATGAAGGTCGTCTACAAGCAGCTCGGGAAGTATGAGGCAATGGATTTTGCAGAAGCTGCGCGCTATCTCAGTAAGCACAGCTACGTCGATCCGAGGCGCATCGCCATCATGGGGACCAGCTATGGGGGATATAGCACGGTCTACACGATGGAGATGTACCCGGAGCTGTTTCCGGTCGGTATCGCTAACTCCGCGGTTGGCGACTGGAGATTGTACGACACGATCTACACCGAGCGTTACATGGGCCTGCTCAACGACAACCAGAAAGGCTACGTCGAGAGCGCTCCTATCGCCCAGGCGTCAAAGATGCGCGGCAACTTGCTGCTCATTCACTCGATGATGGACGACAACGTGCATCCGCAGAACACGATGCAACTATTGACTGCGCTGACGGACGCGGGACGCGATGCGGAGCTGAGGATCTACCCGCCGGGGCGGCACGGCGCCGCTTATAGTGGTCTGAGTTTTCGGCTAATTCGCCAAGTTACCGACGCGTATCTAGCCCGATACCTGAAGGCGGCGAATCCGCCGAGTCTTCAGTCGGCCAGGTAGAAAGAAAAAATCAACTGAAGACTACCAGCCGAGAGCCGCTGAGAACCGCTAGCTGGTAGTCTTCCTTTGCAGTTATGACAAAAAAAACGCCCCGATATCATCGGGGCGTTTTGTCTATCCCTATCGAGATCTTTACTTGCCTGCGTCCTTGTCCTTCCGCAGGTCGCGGACGTCATGACGGCGATCCTTCCTGTCCTGACGCAGGTCCTTGCGATCAGCCCTCAAATCCTTGGCGTCCCGCTTGGCTTCCTGCTTGTCGCCTGCCTTGATGTCCTTTCTCACTTCTCTGCGATCCGCGCGGACTTCCTTTCGGTCCGAGCGAATCTCTTTGGTGTCACCGCGAACCTCTTTGCAATCCGCGGTCGCGGTCGGGTGGTTCTTGCACCAGACTATCAGTCGGGCTCTGGTCATGTGCGGAGGCGCGTTCAGCTGGGCCTGCGCCGACTGAGCCGAGGCGTTGGAGGCAACTGCCATGACGAGGGCGGCCGCGAACGCCGCAAGCTTCGCTTTCGACATCTCTCTTCTCCTTCCTGTGACGAGGATTCGTTTACTGGGTGGGCGTGTTAGCGCACCGTTCAGCTTGAGAGACGCGCCAGCAGTCCGGATGTTAACGGATGAGCTGTAGGCGTAACTTGCGGTGTCCATTCGGTTTGCAAAAAGGTCACACGTACATGTAGGTACAGCCGTGGTTCTGCGCCTGGTTGATCGCGCGGAGATCGGCGGTCTTGATCGCGTCACCGCCGCCGAGTATTCCCATCCACACGTTGAATGCGTTGTTACAGAGGATGAACACTCCGCCCCGCTGCTGCAGCGCTGAAATCGAGGCATCGGCCGGAATGGGTATTGGGGTCCCACCGATGTTGAGCGAAGCGCCCGACGTCTTATAAAACACGTTAGCCGTCGCCGGTGAGTTCGAGGTGTCCATGACCTTGCTGGCGGCTCCCAGCCCGTACTTCTTCCACATGTCGTCGTTGAAGGCCTGCATCGTCCCCATCCCATAAATGCTGACGACCGCCGTGACGTCCGGATGCGTGACGTGATACGTATCACGCATCGTGTTCAGATAGTTGCGGACGTGCAGAAGCGCCCAGCCGTTCTCGTGGTTTGGCGCGTCGAAGATCTGACGGTATTTCCCGGTGACTGCCGTCAGCCACTTGTCGCTCGGCGTGATGTCGGTTCTAAGTCGACGCTCGCTGGCTAATGCCCGTGGGATCGACCCCGAAAGTCCGAGAGCAACCGCGCCAGCCGCGATTCTACCGAGGAACTCTCTGCGCTTGGGAAGTGAAGCTTCGCTCATTGTCGTTTCTCCTTTGAGGTGACGGGTGGTAGGACGTGATAATCGGCATCCGGAGGCTTGCCACCGCGTGGCCAGTCGTGAACCTTGCGCGGAAAATCTGGGCGGGGACGCGTGTTGATGTAGGTGGCGACATCGAAAGCCTGTTGCGGCGACAGCTGCTGTGGGCGGTCGATCGGCATCAGCGCGTAAATGAAGGGGGCAGCGGTATTGATGCGCGCCATCCCCGCGCCAACGTTGTACGAACGACGACCCCAGAGTGGTGGAGCGAGCGCGGTACCTTGGCCACTGGGGCCATGACAACGACTGCAAGTGGCGGCGAAAACGGACATGCCTCGAGTTGCATCTCCCTTTAGCGGAGTTAGCCGCGGAAAGCCCTGACCCTCCATCTCGGCGCCAACCGGAATTCCGTTGGAGAGAAATGCGAAGTAAGCGACAATGTCGCGCATGTCCTTGCCGTTGGAGCTCAAGCGACTGCCGTTCATGCTCCGCTCGAAGCAGTCGTTGATCCGGTCCTCGATGAGATCGACTTTGCCGCTGCGTTCGCGATATTGTGGAAAGCGCGCGTAGCTTCCGACCCACGGCATCGCATCGCGACGCAGTCCGCCGCCGACATGGCAACTGGCGCAGCGGAGCGAGTTGCCGACGTTGCGAGGTAGACTATCACGCGTGGCGAGCAGAATTGCCCGGCCGCGCAGTGCCGATGTGCGGTAAACGCTGTCGGTCAGCTCGCTCTCGGACGGGACGTGGAAGGCAACACGGCGCCTGGTCTGTTGTTTGGCGCTCGCAGCGAAGCGGGCGTGCACCGGTGTTCGCTCAAGGGTAAAGAGCAGGGTGAGTGCAGCGGCGACCAGAGCAGCGAAGCGGATCCGAGACGGCAGGACTGCCTCCGCGAAAAGAAACGGAGCCGCTTTCCGGCTCCATTTCAGCCAACCTCGGATTTATGACCTGGCGCCGATCAGCGCAAGTGAAATCCCTTTGCTGGGAGTACGACTCTCCTTTCAGTCCGCCCGCATCGGGGTTTCGGTCGCCCTGCTCGAAGCGCCGAACGTTCTCGAACCACTGGATCCGCGGATCGAGGTGACAACTTCGTTCACCGCGCCGTCGATGCGATTGTGAACTGCTTCCGCGACCCCGGCGATCAGCGCAGCGACGACCCCGTCGAGCGCGCTGCCCAGCCTGCTTCCTGTTTCCCTCGTCGCCTCCGCGGTCACTTTCGCTGCCCTGACATCAGTGTGCGAAGCGCTCAATGCGACGCCCGCGCCAAAGGCGATCCCGACTGCCACCCACGGATGTTCTTTCACTCTTTGTGCGACATCGACTTTGTTCTCGAGTTCGGCGATTGCGCCGGAGATGCGCGCGCGTGTCTGGTCGATGTCGGCGCGGACTTCGCTCGTTGTCTCAGTCATCTCTGTTTCTCCGTAACGCTGCCAGCGTTTGCTCGGGCTTGATGTTCTTTGTCGAAAGGAGTGCTGTCCCGCGTTTGAGCAGGTAAAAGGCGATTGCGCCAAGGATCACCGTCAGAACGAAGGCGGCGATCCAGTAGTGTCCGCGAAATAGCGCGTCACCCATCAGCAGGGCGAATCCGAACACGAGCATCTGCACCGTGAGCAGACCGAGCATGGCTGCGCCGACGGTGAAGCCCGTCCCTTTGGCGATGTCCCGCGCGATCTGCGCAAACTCGATTCGGGCGAGGTTCACTTCCTGCCGCGCCAGGTGCGCGCCGTCCTCGGCTACGTCGCGCAGCAGCTTACCGATTCCACGATTTGATGGCGGTGCGCTCAACATTTTGCGCTACCGACGGAAAGCTTTGCCGATCAGATAGCCCGCGCCGAGGGCAATGAGAAGTGATCGTGCCGGATGCTCCTTGACCTGCTTCTCGACACCGGCCTGCATCTTCTCGAGATCGGCTTCGCGCAACCATTCAGCGCTGGACTGCATCCCGCTGGCGAGCGTATCCGTCACGGCAGTGATGGTGGAGTCTTTTGTCAGCGCCACCGAGGCGCTGCCGGGGGTTTCGGTCATCGGGCGATTGTGCCGCAAGGCTTTGGCGCCGGCTTCCAGTCCGTCTGCGATAATCGACGGAATATCCGACGCTTTGTCCTTGACCGTCGAAGCGACACTCTTCATGCGACCGGTAATTCCACCAGATGTCCCGTCGGAGATGTTGGTCTCTACGCTACCCGCGGTGTCCGAACTCCGACCAATGCCCGAGTTTTGGAAACTTGTCTGCTCTCCAGCCATGTCCGGGTTGAGTCCTGCGCTCTCGCTTCGCTCCATA
>QHUA01000095.1 GCA_003221805.1 Gemmatimonadota bacterium | reverse complement strand
GAACCCCAAGCTTACCGAACGGTTCGAGCTGTTTGCCAACGGCAAGGAGCTGGCGAATGCCTTCAGCGAGCTGAACGATCCTCTCGATCAGCGGCGTCGATTTGAAGCTCAGGCGAAGCTGCATGCTGCCGGCGACGAAGAAGCGGTAGGCGTAGATGAGGATTATCTGCGCGCCATGGAATATGGAATGCCCCCGATGGGTGGCGTAGGAATTGGTGTCGACCGGCTGCTCATGTACCTGACGGGTGCATCGAATATCCGCGATGTGATTTTGTTTCCCACGATGATCAGCATTATCGCCATCGGCGGAGTGCTGGTCGGGGTGAGCGCGTTGATCGTGATCATCGGTGTCATGAACGGCCTTCAGCACGATCTGCGCGAAAAAATCCTGGTTGGCAGTCCGGACATTCGGGTCCTCAGCTACGGCGAAGATCTCAAGATCACGGACTGGCAGAAAGTTCTCGACAAAGTTCGTAAGCAGCCCGGAGTCGTGGCCGCGGCGCCATTCGTTCTAACTGAAGCCCTCATGACGACCGGGCATGACTACGCTGGCGGCGTCTACGTAGTCGGACTGCAGCCAGAGGCTCGGGGCGTTCCAGACGTGACGACCATTCGGTCGCACGCGATCTCCGGCGATTTTCGCTTCGCCAGCTCCGATGGACAGCGACGCGGCGTCGTACTGGGCAAGCTCCTCGCGGCGCGGTTCAACAAGTGGCCGGGCGACAGCATCAACCTTCTCTCAGCAGGTGGCGGGAAGATGAATCCCGTGACTGGAGGCTTCACTCCACGCGTGGAAGCGTTCGAGGTCATTGCCCTCGACAAGGCCCAGAGTCTTGCCGCACTGGGCGATGGCGTCACCGGAATCGAAGTGAAGACCACCGACCGTTGGCAGGCTTCCAGCGTCGGCTCGCGCCTCGTTGGCGCGCTTGGCTGGCCTTACCGGACCGTCGATTGGGAAGAGCAGAATCATTCTCTGTTCCAGGCGCTCAAGCTGGAAAAGCTTGGCATGGGTGTGATTCTGCTGCTGATTGTCCTTGTCGCCGCATTCAACATCGTGAGCACCCTCACGATGGTCGTCGCGGACAAGACGAAGGAGATCGGCATTCTGAAGGCGATGGGGATGCCTGCCAGCTCGATCCGTCGAATTTTCTTTGCGCAGGGTCTGGTGATCGGAGTGGTCGGAACGGCGCTGGGTCTCGCCCTGGGTTTCGGGGCAGCCCTCGCCCTCGACAAGTATCAGTTCATCAAGCTGGACGCCCAGGTCTACTTCATCGACCACCTGCCGGTCTCGACCCAGCCGACCGACGTGATGTGGATCATCCTCGCCAGCATCGCAATCGCAGCCATCGCTACGGTGTATCCTTCGGTGCAGGCCTCAAGACTCTTTCCGATCGAGGCCATCAGACACGAATGACGATGACTGTTCTAGAGGCTCACGACGTTTACAAGTCGTACGTTGGCGGTGACGGCAACGAGCTGCATGTTCTCAATGGCGTTAACCTCTCGGTGCCACGCGGCGAGATGATCGCCGTGGTCGGCGCGAGCGGCGCCGGGAAAAGCACGCTGATGCACGTCCTCGGTGCACTGGACAAACCGACGCGCGGCTATGTAGTAATCGGAGGTGAGCCTGTGCACGGTCGCAGTGAGGCCCAGCTCGGCGAGCTGCGCAATCGGACGGTCGGTTTTGTCTTTCAGTTCCACCATTTGCTGCGGGAGTTCTCAGCGCTCGAGAACGTGATGATGCCGTTGCGCATCGCGGGCAAGCCCGACGAAGTTGCCCGGAGCAGGGCGGCGGAGCTGCTGGCACGCGTTGGTCTCAGCGCGCGGATGACGCATCGTCCGGCGGAGCTTTCAGGCGGCGAGCAGCAACGGACGGCCGTTGCCCGTGCGCTGGCAATGGATCCGCAAGTGATTTTGGCCGACGAACCATCGGGCAATCTGGACCGGTGGAACGCCGAAAAATTGCACGAATTGTTGGGCGAGGTCGTGAATGACCTCGAGATCGGGATGGTCGTCGTTACACATAGTCGCTCACTCGCTGCGCGCGCGAATCAAGTGCTGCTGCTCGACGGCGGGCGGTTGAGTCGTACAGAGGTCGATGAGGTCGTCGTATAATGGTTTGCGATCTGTGCAAGGATGGCGAGGCTGTAATCCAGCTCACTGAGATAGAGGGGAGCGGGGTCAGACAGCTGCATCTCTGCGAGAAATGCGCAGCCGAGCGCGGTGTCGAGACGACGATCACGGCGGCAAAGCCGCAGATAAACAACTTTCTACAAACGATTCACGAGCAGATGGCCGGCGCGAAGGGCGAGCCCACCCAGTGCTCGTTCTGCTCGGCCACCCTCGCCGACTTCCGTGCCACCGGGCGTCTTGGCTGCGCTCACTGTTACGAGACCTTTGAATCGAGCCTGCGCGATCTGCTGCGTAGGGTGCATGGCAACTCGCGCCACATCGGGCGACGCTACGTGGCGCCGCTGCCGACCGAGCTACCCCACGTCTCCACCGCAACTGAGCTCCGCGACCGGTTGAAAAGAGCAATCGAAGCCGAGCAATTCGAGCTCGCTGCCGACCTGCGCGACAAGCTGCGGGGGATCGAGTAATGCTCGACCTGTCCCTGCTTCCTGACGGCGGCGCCAGCTGGCTCGATGCGTCAGGCGAGCACGCCGATATCGTCATTTCCACGCGGATTCGGCTGGCGAGGAACCTGGAGGGCTACGCGTTCACGCCACGTGCGCGCGACGGCGAGAGGCTCAGAATTCTTACTCAGGTTCGGGAAGCGTTTGGCAGCCTACGCACCATCGAGGACGGCGTCCTGGTGCGCGTCGACGAGCTGCCACCCGAGGACAGGCTCCTCCTCCACGAGAGGCACCTTGTCAGTAAGGAGCTGGCGGGGCTGAACGAGCAGCCGGTGAGAACGGGCGCGGCGGTGTATCTGTCGCGCGGGGTCGGCATCATGGTCAACGAAGAGGACCACCTTCGGCTCCAGGCCCTCCATTCCGGTTTCCACGTCGCGGACGCGTTCGGCGTGATCGAGCGTCTGGACGCCGAACTGGGGAGTCGGGTACCGTATGCGTTCCATAGCGAATTCGGCTATCTGACCGCTTGCCCGACGAACGTCGGAACTGGCCTTCGGGCGTCGGTCCTTATCCATCTGCCCGGTCTAGTGCTAACAAAAGAGATCGGAAAAGTCCTGGCCGGCCTGCAGCAAGTGGGCCTCACTTACCGAGGCATGTACGGCGAAGGGAGTGAGGTGGTCGGAAACTTCTTCCAGATCTCCAATCAGACGACTCTCGGAAGATCAGAAGGTGAGTTACTTGATTACCTCGTACGCGTCGTTAGACATGTAATCGAGCGCGAAGAAGAAGCGCGCAGAGTGCTGTTGCGCGATGCTGGTTATATTATTGAAGACAAGCTATGGCGTGCCTACGGCACGCTGCGATATGCACGCAGCTTGAGCTTCGATGAAGCGATGAACTACCTAAGCGGCGTGCGACTGGCTGTCGGTCTGAAACTGATAAGCGGTCTCAGTGTATATACTCTCAACAAGCTCCTGATTTTTAGTCAGTTGGCGCACCTCGGACATACCGAGGGAAGGGCGCTGACCGAAAGCGAAGCGAACGTCGCACGCGCTCGATACGTGCGGGAGACGCTTGCTGTAGAGGCTGAGTAAGGGGTAGCGGGTAATCACGCGCGCCGCAGTGGCGACACTGTCACGCACGCGAAGGAACTAGCTCCCGCACTGAGGATTGCAGAAATGAACGGGTACAACTTCACTGAGCGAGTACGAAAAGTTCTCGCCATGGCCCGTGAGGAGGCGGCAAGGCTCCATCACGAATACGTCGGCACCGAGCACATATTGCTCGGCCTTATCCGCGAAGGAGAAGGTGTTGCCGCAGCGGTCCTTCAGAATCTCAGCGTAGATCTCGACGAGATCCAGCAGAAGATCGAAGAGACGGTCAAAAAAGGGAAAGCCGCAGCCGCGACTGGTCCCGACCTGCCATATACGTCACGCGCAAAGAAGGTTCTCGAGCTCGCCATGGGCGAGGCTCGCGATCTGAGCCACGGGTACGTGGGCACCGAGCAT
Organism: Gemmatimonadota bacterium; assembly: GCA_003221805.1. Lineage (GTDB taxonomy): Bacteria > Gemmatimonadota > Gemmatimonadetes > Gemmatimonadales > Gemmatimonadaceae > UBA4720. Next base: position 7,289 of record QHUA01000095.1, on the reverse strand, counting down.
CTGTTGCTCGGCTTGCTGCGTGAGGAGAAGGGAATTGCAGCGCAGGTTCTTACTGACGCCGGCGTCAATCTCGATGCGGCGAAGGCGGAGACACTGCGGCTGCTCGGCACCGAGATGCCGCAGGGCGGCGCTCAGTCGCCCGCACAGGGCACTCCCGGACAGGCTCCGGCTCAGACGGGCAAGGGAGAGAAGAAATCCAAGACGCCCGCGCTCGATCATTTCTGCAGGGACCTGACCCAGCTCGCTGGAGACAATCAGCTCGATCCAACGATCGGGCGTGGCAAGGAAATCGAGCGTGTCATGGAGATTCTGACGCGCCGCAAGAAAAACAATCCGGTTCTCATCGGCGAGCCAGGCGTCGGCAAGACGGCAATCGTCGAGGGACTGGCACAGCTGATCGCCAACGGTGAGTGCCCCGATTCTCTGCGCGACAATCGCGTACTGTCGCTGGACATGGCGGCGGTAATCGCGGGCACCAAGTATCGCGGTCAGTTCGAGGAGCGCCTCAAGGCGGTCATGAACGAGATCGCACAAAACAAGAACATCATTCTTTTCATCGACGAGCTGCACACGCTGGTCGGCGCGGGCGCCGCTGAAGGCGCGATCGACGCCAGCAACATGCTCAAGCCTGCGCTGGCTCGTGGTGAGCTGCAGTGCGTTGGCGCGTCGACTCTGAACGAGTACCGCAAGTACATCGAGAAGGATGGCGCTCTTGAGCGTCGCTTCCAGACGGTGATCGTCGAGCCACCCTCGGTGGACGAGACCGTCGAGATCCTGAAGGGACTGCGGAAGAAATACGAAGAGCACCACAAGGTCACGATTCCCGATACGACGCTCGAGTCAGCGGCGAAGCTGTCGGAGCGCTACATCACTGACCGTTTCCTGCCCGACAAGGCGATCGACGTAATCGACGAGGCCGGCGCCAGAGCGCGTCTGGCTACTCAGTCGCCGCCGCCCGCTGTCGCTGAATTGAAGGGACAGCTCGATGCGGTGAACGTCGACAAGGAGCAAGCGGTTCGCGATCAGAACTTCGAGCGCGCGGCGTCGCTGCGGGATCGTGAGCGCGAGCTGCAGGGTGATATCCGTCGCAAACAGGAAGAGTGGGAGAAGCACCGCCAGTCGCACCGTCCAGTGCTCGGTGAAGACGAAGTGTCCTTCATCGTCAGCCGCTGGACTGGCATTCCGGTGATGCGCCTGCAGGAGGCCGAGACGGCCAGACTGCTGCGCATGGAAGAGGAGCTCCACGCGTCTGTCGTCGCGCAGGAAGAGGCGATCAAGGCGCTGGCCCGCTCGATCCGTCGCAGTCGCGCTGGACTCAAGGATCCGAATCGTCCAATCGGCTCGTTCATCTTCTCCGGCCCGACCGGAGTTGGAAAGACTGAAGTTGCGCGCGCGCTGGCCAAATTCCTGTTCGCTGACCCCGCGGCGTTGATTCGCGTCGACATGAGCGAGTACATGGAGAAGTTCTCGGTGTCGCGTCTGATCGGCGCTCCTCCGGGTTACGTCGGCTACGAAGATTCGGGCACGCTTACCAAGGCGGTTCGTCGCAAGCCCTACAGCGTCGTGCTGCTGGACGAAATCGAGAAGGCGCATCCGGATGTCTTCAACATCCTGCTGCAGGTGCTCGACGAGGGACACCTCACCGACAACTACGGCCGCGTGATCGACTTCAAAAACACCGTAGTCATAATGACCTCGAACGTCGGCGCTCGTGACATCACCAAGGGGCGCGGACTTGGATTCCACGCACCCGACCAGAAGACGAACTTCGAGCGAATCGCCGAGAAGGTGAAGGAAGAGATGCAGCACACCTTCAACCCCGAGTTCCTCAACAGGCTCGACGACGTGATCGTTTTCCATCCGCTGTCGCAGGAGAACATCGCTGACATCGTCATCATTCTTCTCAGGGATGTTCAGAAGAGACTGGGTGACGAGGAGCTGACCCTCAAGCTTACGGAATCAGGGTCGAACTTCCTGGTCAAGCACGGCTACGATGAGAAGTTTGGAGCGCGTCCTTTAAAGAGGGCGATCCAGAAGTTCATCGAGGATCCTCTTTCCGAGAAGATCCTGCTCGCCGAGTTCGCGAAGGGCGACGAGATCGAAGTCGATCTTGCCGCTGACGGTGAGAAGCTCGAGTTCCGCGTACTGAGCGGCACGCCGAAAGCGTAAGAAAAACTCAGACACACATAGTGAAACGGGGCCGCCGGAGAGCAACTCTCCGGCGGCCCCGTTGTCTAATCGGTATGGTGACTTTCCGTGAGGACCTCCTCCAAACCGAGTAGTGTATATTTCTGTGATGCGGAAAATAGTTACAGCTGCACTGGCGCTCACAGCGGCCAGCGCCGCTCTTTTGCACGCCCAGGAGAGTGCGCCCGGAGCCTGTGCGACGCCCGAATCGATATTGGTTGCGGGTAACGCTCGCGTCGACACTGCTTCGATTCGCGGCAGCAGCGGGTTGGCCGCCGGCACTCAGCTCAACGTCCACGACATTCAGACCGGTATCAAGGCGCTGTACGCCACCGGCCAGTTCGAGGACGTCCAGATTATCTGCCGTGTATTGCCGGCCGGCAAGTCGGCGATCGTGATTCAGGTCCGTGAGCGACCGACGCTCACCGACTACAAGGTGATCGGAGCAAATCGCGTCGCACCAAAGGACGTCAAGGAGAAACTCGCCTTCGCTACGGGAAGCCCGGTGGACCCGGGAAAAATCGCGAAAGCGATTGCCAGTGTCGACTCGCTTTACGAGAGCAACGGTTACTATCTGGCGACGATAAAGGCCGAATCGACGCTCACCGACGGCAAGCTCTCGATCACGTTCAGGATCGACGAGGGCCGCCGTCTGGCCATCTCCGGAATTCGGATCAATGGCAACACCCAGATATCCGATGCCGACATTGTCGCGGCGATGGACACCAAGCCGGAAGGGTTTCTCTTTACGCGTAACGGTGAGCTCGACGATGCGAAGTACGCCGAGGATTTGAGTGAAAAGATTCCGCAGCTCTACGCGAGCCGCGGCTTTATCGATTTCCGAATTCTCAAGGACACTCTGATCGTCGATCGCGCTCGCGGCAAAGGGCTGATAGACATCACCGTCGGCGAGGGTCCGCGCTACGAGGTCGGGACATTCGAGGTCATCGGAAATCGACGCTTCTCGACCGAACAGATCAAAGCCTTCTACCCCTTTGCCGAGAACAACAAGGGGACAGTTGTGCAAAAGGCGACGAACGTGATCCGGCGAAGTTACGTGAATCCGCCGAACACTTTCGACGAAACGAAATGGGACGACGCCCAACAGAAGCTGATGGAATCCTACAACGACGAAGGCTACATCTACGCCAACATCCGGCCGGTAACTGAAAGAGTTCCGGGGGCCGGTCCTGTCCGCAAGGTGAATCTGCGCTGGGAAATCGATGAAAGATCGCCAGCCATCGTCAACAGAATCGAAATCACCGGCAACGATTACACTCACGAGTCTTGCATTCGTGAGCAAATAGTTCTGGCGCCGGGTCAGGTCTTCAACCGCAATTATCTGATCCGCAGCTATCAGAACATCGGGAATCTCAACTTCTTCGAAACGCCGATGCCGGCGCCGGAGACGCGACCCAGCGGCGACCAGGGCGACGTCGACATCGTGTTCAACGTCAAGGAAAAGCGCACCGGCAACATCAACTTCGGCGCCTCGATGGGGCAGGGTACGGGCCTTGGGGGCTTCGTCGGGCTCGATCAACCGAATCTGCTCGGCCGTTGCAAACGGGCACAGTTGCAGTGGCAGTTCGGGCGATTCATCAACGATTTCAGCGCCACCTACAGCGATCCGAACATTCGCCAGTCGCGAATCTCGGGTAGCTTCACGGCATACCACAGCCGGGCGCGGTTCCAACTGTCCGACCTTGGCACGGCGATCAGGACCGGTGGTCAGATCCAGCTCGGCTTTCCCGTACCGCAGTCTATCTACACGCGTCTCTTCGTTTCGTACGGCGGCGAGAGGGTGAAGTACACCAGCGATGGTTTGTTGGGAACGGTTGCAGACGCTTGCAAGAGCTGCTTCCGCTCGACTCTTGGTTTTACGGCGCAGCACGACACCCGCACCGGCCTGCCGTTCCCGGCTGATGGCGGACTGCAATCCTTTAATGCCCAGTTCAACGGCGGACCGCTGGGTGGTACGGCAGCGTTCCAGCGGTACACGACCGAGCTTCGCTCGTACGCGCCTATTGGTCGCCTCGGCGGCAGCATCCTCGGCGGAGAGCCGATGATGATAGTGGTCGGGCTTTCCGCGAGAGCAGGCGCGCTGTTCGGCAACCCGGGCCCGTTCTTCTATTCACAGTCCTTCTCGGTGGGCGGGACTCAGTACGGCGAGCCGCTGCGCGGCTACGACGAGTTCTCGATTACGCCAAACGGTTTCAATCCGAACGCCGACCAGACGCAGGCCAGCAGGTCTTCCTTCGGTAATTCGTTTTTCGTCGGCACCGCCGAATTGGGCCTGAGAGTCAACCAGTCCCTGTACCTGAACAGTTTCTTCGAGGGCGGCAACAACTGGAACAAGCCGCGGGAGTTCGATCCGACGCGCCTTTTCCGGAGCTTTGGCTTCGGAGTAAGTACCTTGAGCCCACTTGGACCCTTGGGCGTAGACATCGGGTATGGGTTCGACAAGATTGATACTCAGGGCCGTCCGGCACCGGGCTGGAAGCTCCACTTCAAACTAGGACAATTCTTCTAACACTGGAGTCATAGATGCGAGTGCTTTTCCGTGCGAGCTCCATCGCACTGGCCATGTCGCTGATATTGGTCGCGATGGCTGGAGCGCAGGGATCGTCTGCGCCCGCTACGCCCAGCAAGATCGGCTACATCAATTCGGCCGTAATCCTTCAGCAGGCACCCGGCCGTGCCGAGGCTGAGGCGCAGTTCGACAGAGAGGTTGGCGTCTACCGTCAGCAGATTCAACGAATGGACGACTCCCTCAAGACCCTGATGGCTACGTTCGATCGCGATGCGCCGAAGCTGGACAGCGTCACTCGCGAGGCACGGCGGACGTCCATCGGACAACGCGAGGTCGAATACCAGAACCGCGCCCGCGGTCTCGATTCCACGATGCAGGCGCGACAGGCCGAGCTGGTGAAGCCGATCATGCAGCGCGTACAAACCGTCATCGAGGCGATTCGCGCCGAGGATGGCTACGCGGTGATTCTAGATGTCGGCGCTCAGGTGAGCGTCGTCGTGGCGGCCGACAAGAAGCTCGATCTCACCGATCGTGTACTCGCCCGACTCAAGACCCAAGGCACGCCGCCGGTCAGCAGCAGCAGCACAGTTCCCCAGCCAGCGGGAGTGACACGGCCCAAGAAGTGACTGACATCGCGATGGCCAGGAGTTCAACCAGCGGTGATGGTGCTAGCACCATCACCGCTGCGGCTATTGCGGCACTGGTTTCCGGCGAGCTGATTGGCGATGCGCAGGCCGCGGTGACCGGAGTGGCCCCGCTCGACCGCGCCGAACCGAGCGATCTCAGCATTCTCTCGAGCGGAAAGTACACGCCGATGATGGCGACCACTAAAGCTGGCGTGGTCCTCGTCGATCCCGAATTCCGCGACGCACCCGGCGCTCCCAGCGCGCGGATAGTCGTTGACAAGCCGCTCGAAAAATTGCTGGCGCTGTTGCCGCGCCTTTATCCGTCGGAGCTACCCGCTCCAGGCGTCGCCGCGACGGCGCGCATCGGAAGGGGCGTAACGCTTGGTAGGCGCATCGCCATCGGTGAGTATGCGATCATTGGCGCTGGTACCGATTTGGGCGACGACGTGATTATCGGTTCTCACTGCGTACTGGGAGATAGAGTCTCGATTGGCACCGGTTCGCGACTGTGGCCCAGTGTCACCATCTATCCCGGAGCGACTCTGGGTGCGCGTGCATTCGTGCACTCGGGCGCCCGGATCGGCTGCGACGGGTTCGGTTACGTCTTTCGCGATGGCGCGCATCAGAAAATCCCGCACGTCGGTCGCTGCATCATCGGCGACGATGTCGAGATTGGTGCCAACACGACGATCGATCGCGGGAGCATCGACGATACCGTGGTCGGCAACGGCACAAAGATCGACAATCTCGTCCACATCGCGCACAACGTCCGCATTGGGGAGAAGTGCCTGTTGATGGCGCAGGTAGGTATTGCCGGCTCGGTTACGATTGGTGACGGCGCGATACTCGCCGGACAGGTCGGGATCAGCGGACACCTCTCCATCGGCGCCGGTGCCCGGCTGGCGGCGCAGGCAGGCGTGTTCGGGGATATTCCGGCGGGCGAAACCTGGTCGGGTTATCCGGCGCGTCCACATCGCGATTCGCTTCGTGCTTCGGCGGCATTGTTTAAATTGGCAGGCATGATGCGCCGACTGGAGAAGCTTCTCGAAGAGCCCCAATCCAAGTGAGCCGAACAACACTGGCCCGTCCAGCGGTGCTGGAGGGCATCGGCTTGCATCTGGGTGTGGAGTGTCGAATCACGTTTCAGCCGGCGGCAAGGAAACAGGGAATCGTGTTTCGGCGCACCGACTGCCCGGGCTCGCCACCGATACGGGCTCACGTGAGTGAAGTGAGCGCCAGCGAGCGTCGGACGCAGCTAGGCAAGGGTGCGCACGCGGTTCACACTGTGGAGCACGTTTTGGCCGCCGTGACCGGCATGGGCATCGACGACGTCACGATCGACATGGATGGACCGGAGCCGCCGATACTCGACGGCAGCGCAGCTCCGTTCTTTATGGCGCTCGCCGACGCGGGACTTGCGGCGATCGAGGGGGAGCCGGAGTTCTACGAAGCCTACCCGTCGGAGAAACTCGAGCTGGACGTAACGATCGAGTTTCCCCATCCGCTGATCGGTAAGCAGTCTCGCAGATTCACAGTTACCGAGGAGTCCTTTGCGAACGAGCTGTCGCGCGCGCGCACGTTCGGGTTCGTGCACGAGGTCGACTCACTTCGCTCGAAGGGACTGATCAAAGGTGCGTCGCTCGACAACGCCGTCGTCCTCGACGACATGGACATTCTTAGCGGTGACCTGCGCTGGAGCGACGAGTTTGTGCGGCACAAGGCGATGGACTGTATCGGGGATCTGGCGCTGGCGGGCGCACGAGTCCGGGCGCGAATTGTCGCCGTAAAGCCGAGTCATCGCGGAACAGTGACGCTGGTGCGGGAGATGGTGAGAGCCGGTCGAAAGGAGAAGGGGATGTATACGATAGAAGACATCATGAAGGTTCTGCCCCACCGCTATCCGTTCCTGCTCGTGGACAGGATTCTCGAGATCGAGGAGAAGAAGC
>QHUA01000094.1 GCA_003221805.1 Gemmatimonadota bacterium | reverse complement strand
TTTGTCGGATGGAATCTGCGAGACGTCGATCTGCGACAGCTTGCTGAGTCGCTGACGCAACTGACCGAGACGCGCCTGCACGAATTGCTGGCGCTCCAGCGCCGCCTTATACTCGCTGTTCTCGCGCAGATCGCCCAGCTCAACGGCTTTGCGAATCTCCTGCGGAAGTGTCACGTGCAGCTCGTGCCGGAGCCGCTCCGCCTCTTCTCCAAGTTTTTTCTTTAGTTGGTCGATCACAATCGGCCCTTTCCCCAGGTCCTTGCCTCTACCCAAAAACGAGCGCCCGACCGCGATGAAAGGCCGGGCGCCCGCTACTCCAAGCTATGGAGTCCAGGGCCGCGAGGCAATTGTTCCTAGCGATGCTGAGGGAGTTTGGAGTCGGTGTGATCAATCTCGGCTGGCTGAGCCGCCGACTTCTCGTATTCAGCTCGTAGCCGCGACATCATTGCCTCCCGCCTGTCGAAGAGCCGCTTCAGCGGCCGCGGCTCGTGCCGGGCGAAGGCGTAGGAGGTTAGCAGCGGCAGCGCGACCGTCGAATCGAGATAGCAAACCACAGCGTCGGGCAATCGGTCCGGATCGATCTTGCCCCAGCTTACGGCTTCGGCCGGCGTCGCTCCCGATAGCCCTCCCGTGTCGGGGCGCGCATCGGTGATCTGCAGGAAATAGTCGTGGCCCTTCTCGTCAATGCCGAGCACTTCCTGAATCTGCGGCTCGGTCTGCAGCATGAAATTCTTCGGGCTGCCTCCACCCAGAATCATCACGCCGCTTCTGCCTCCATCGCGTTTGGCATCGAGCACGATCGACGCTGTCTCGTTCACGTCCTGGTTGGGATCGAGCACCAGCTTGTTACCGTCCAGCGCGAGGGCGGCGATGTTCATCCCGATCGAGCTGTCGCCCGGCGATGACGTAAAGATCGGAACCCCCGACGAATACGCCGCGGCGAGCACCGATTTCTGTCCGATGCCAACCGCCTTCTCGCGCTCGCGCACGTATTTGCCGGCGAGATTGTGAAATTCAGCGCTCGACATCGACCTCTGGAATTCCTTTCCTGTGATGATCTTCCGGAAAAACGCGTCGGTCGACAGCAGGACGTCGTAGTCGAAGAAGATGTCGTAGATGCGCACGACCCCTTCTTCACGCAGGACGACATCCGATTCCTGGGCGTTGCCGCGGTGCATTGTCAGTCCGAGACCGAAGTGAGTGTCGTGATAGAGATTGGCGCCGGTGGAGATGATCCAATCAACGAATCCACCCTCGATCAGTGGAATCAACGCCGACATTCCGAGTCCAGCCGGTGTCAGCGCGCCGGTGATCGACAATCCGACCGTGACGTTGGACTCCAGCATCTTTTCGGTGAATAGCTGGCACGCCTCGCGCAGACGCGCAGCATTATAGGCGAGGTACGTTCCTTCGATCAGCTCGGCGACGGTCTCCTTGCCGTCGATGCGGCGCGGGTCAATTCGTTGGCCCTTGAGAAAACGGCTCGCCTCGTGCGCCGTGTGCTGGACTCCGTGCTTCTCGCGCTCCTCGGCGGCGAGTTTCTGTTGCGCTTTCGGGCCCGCAGCCGACACCTTGCCATGCCGCGACGACTTGAAGCCGCCGCGCTCTCGGCCGCTACGTGCGCCGTTGTTCTTATTGCTTTTGGCCATCGCCCTTGTGCGGTCCCCCTCCCTCTTCGGTTTCTTCGTATTGCTCGCCGGCGGTTTTCCCGAGCGAGTTGTAGGCACTAATGATGGCCTGGACAGCCTCCGACGGATTGTCCGTCACCAGCATCAGATCGAGATCACCATCAGAAATTTTCCCCTCGCTCAGAACGCGCGCCTGCAACCAGCGCAGCAGACCTGCCCAGTAGTAGCGACCGAAGAGAATGACGGGGAACTTGTAGATCTTTCCCGTCTGAATGAGTGTCAGCGCCTCGAACAGCTCGTCGAGCGTTCCGAATCCGCCGGGGAAGATAATGAAGGCGACCGAGTACTTGATGAACATCGTCTTGCGGACGAAGAAGTACCGGAAGTCGATCAGCGTATCGACATATGGATTTGCGCCCTGCTCGAACGGCAGCTCGATGTTGCAGCCGATCGATCGACCGCCACCGAGACGCGCGCCCTTGTTCCCCGCTTCCATGATGCCTGGTCCGGCGCCGGTGATGATCGCGAATCCTGCCTCTGCCAGCAGCTTCGCCGTCTCGACAGCCAGATCGTACGTCGGATCGTCAGGTCCGATCCGGGCCGAGCCGAAGATGGTGACGGCTTTGTCGACGGACGCCAGAGTGTCGAAGCCCTCGATGAACTCGCCCATGATGCGCATCACGCGCCACGGATCAGTGCGCGTGAAATCGGTGCGCGGTCCTGGTTGCTGAAGGAGCTTTTCGTCCTCGGTGACTGGTGCGGGGCGGATAGAATCGTCGATGACAACGGTGCCGCCCGACCGTCTCCCGGCCATCCCCTGCGAGGGCGGCGTACGCCCCGCTTTGAGATGGCCTTCTTCGGTGCGCTGTTTCAGCCCCTCGAGAGCTTTTTGCTCCGCGGAGGCCATCACTTCGGGGTTGAGCTTTTTGCCGCCCGCAGTGCGAGCGCGCGTTGACCGCAAGGGTCCCGGATTCGGTCGGCCGAGGTTGGATTTATCTTTTCTGTTCTTCATCGTTGGCCGCTGTCGCGGGCTTGGCGAACCATCTTGAACCGACAGTGAACGACCCTGCCGGCTCTCTTCATCGGGAAAACTAAAGTTGCGTGCGTCTGCACAAAGCCCGCCAGGTGATGGTGCGCAGGTTGTAATGATCATAGCAGATGGGGTGCGTCCGGATGTACTCGCTCGCTCCATCGATAGCGGACGGTTGCCTGCCCTCGCAGCACTGTGCGCAGAAGGAAGCTTGTCGACCATTACATCGGCGTTTCCTTCAGTGACCGGGCCGGCGTACGCCCCGTTTCTGATGGGAAGATACCCGGGCAGCGTCGGGCTACCCGGACTACGCTGGTACGACCGGTCGCGTCGGATCGCGCGGCTTTCCGGACACTCGAGAAGCTACGTCGGCGCTGAAATGCGCTTCGTCGATCGCGACATCGATCCCGCTTCGCCAACGATCTTCGAGCTCGCGAAGCCAAGCTTCGGCGCGCTGAGCGTGATCGCACGAGGCCTGCGGCGTCGCAACCGCATCGGTCAAAATCCAGCCTTCGTCGCGCGCGCGGCCGCCACGCACTTTCGCGGCAACGTGCGCGGCTGGCTCGCCATCGACCGTCGCGTTGGCGAAGAAGCAGCGTATCGTTTGCGCACCAAACGCAATCGGTACGCCTTCATCGCACTCACCGGAATCGACAAGACCTCCCACGCGCAAGGCCAGGATGCGCCAATCGTGGACGATGCACTGAAAATCGTGGATGACACCGTCGCGCAGATTCGCTCCGACGCCGAGCGTGACGGAAGGTGGAAAAAGATGCACATCTGGGTTGGGAGTGATCACGGTCATTCACCAGTGCTCGAGCACGAAGATCTCGTCGCACTGCTGACAGAGTGGGGATACACGACTCTGGCGCACCCGTGGGCGTTCAAGACGTCAGCCGACATCGCAGTGATGGTCAGCGGGAACGCCATGACGCACCTCTACCTCGAGCTCGAGCGGAAGACGCGACCATTCTGGCCTGCGCTGCGGGACAGATGGACCGAACTGACGCAGAAGCTCCTCGCTCGCCCTTCGGTGGACCTGATGATTCTCCCGACAGGGGCATCATCGTGTGAGATCCACGCTGCGCGGCGCGGATCGGCTACACTGACCTGGAAGGAATGGCAGTACTGCTACGCTCCAACCAGTGGCGATCCGCTTGGCGTCGGCGAGCTGATATCGCTCGATGACGCAGAGGCGTACGATGCAACCGTTGCCAGCGATTATCCCGATGCGCTTGTTCAGATCGCGCACCTGGTCGGGTCGCCGCGCAGTGGAGACATCATTCTTTCGGCAGCGAGAGATTGGGATTATCGGGCGCGATACGAGCCAATTCCCCACGTCTCATCGCACGGCGCGCTGCACCGCGAGCACATGCTGGTGCCGTTGCTGCTCAATCGCGTCCCACCGCGCACACCACGACGAACGGTTGATGTGATGCCGAGCGCGTTGGCCGCGCTCGGCATCGCTGCGCCGAAGACTCTGGAGGGAGTTTCCTTTTTCTAGCTGGCCCTATTGAACCGTGAGGGTGCCGTTCATTCCCTGGTGGATGGTGCACTTAAACCCGTAGGTGCCAGCAGTATTGAAAAGCCGGGTGTGGCTGCCGGTAGAAAAATTGGGAATGTCGCCCGTTCCATCTCCCGCCTGCGCTGCGTTTCTGCCGGCCGCGTCGTTCCAGGTGACGTTGTGGAGAATTCCGGCATCGTTACGCCAGGTGACCGTCGTACCGACGGGAACGGTCAGCGCAGCGGGTGAAAAGGTATTAGAGATCGTCATACAGAAGGTGTTGGCCGGACAATTACCGCCCCCACCACCTCCACCGCCTCCACCTCCGCCACCCGTACCCGTCGAATCGCCACCGCCGCCGCAGGAAAGGGCAGTGACAGCAATCGTCAGGACAGCAATCAAACCAGATATTTTTCGCATCCTACCTCCTCGTCGAAGCGAAATTCAGGTTCGGAGCCGGCGGTCGTTCAAGAGGCCTGGACCGGGCGGCCCTCAAATAAGCGGCCCGGACACGGCGAACGCAAAGCCGGGCCCGTAACAGTATAAGATCGCGGCGCGAAGAGCAGGCAATTCGAGGTGAGCGTAGGTTTGGGCTTACTCCTTCATTGCGCAGGTGTAAAGGCGCCAGTCGGACTCGGGTGCCGCCACCGCCGCGATGTAGTTCGGGCGGGGCGCGAACAGCTTGTGGGTCAGCTTGATTTCGGAAGGATCCTTACCCGCCCCATCCCACACGCCCTTCCCCTCTGCTTTGAGCCGTGCTTCGCGCACTACCCACGATCTGAGAAACGCTGAGTTTCTTTCTTCGGGCGATGCCTCCGCCAGCGAGCGAAGCTCCTCTTCGGACATGAAGCGCTGTGCGACGTCGAGTAGTCGTCTCACCGGCCGCTCGTTTTCGACATCCACTCCCACCGGGCGATCCGGCGCGAACGCGAACAGGCCAAGATCTGCGGAATGTGAGACGTTGAAATGAATGCCGTCGCTGTCTATGAGCACCGGCTTGCCGGAACGGCCATAACTGAACTGGATTTTTTCGGCGGCGGTGCCGGTAAACCCGGCCAGCAGGGTGCGCAGAATTCCACGCGCGACGACGAATCGGCGGGCGGCGACAGGACTGAGAGACGCAGCGCGATCCTTTTCATCGGCCGGCAGCATGCGCGCCAGCTTGTCGTAGCGTGAATCGTTTACATCGAGCGACGCGACCCAGACCTGCACTTCTTCCGTCATCAGCTCAAGCGAGGTCAATGATCTGTACCTCCGCCTTCCCGTCTGCGATCGCCATCCGCGCGACACTCGGCAACAGATTGAAGCGCCTCGGCCCAGCCGCGCCGGGGTTCACGAAGAGCTGGTCACCAAGCGTGGTCACCAGCTGCTTGTGGGTGTGGCCGTAGACGACAACATCAGCGTCGTAGCGTTGCGCCAGCTTGACTGGAGTCGGGCTTCCCACCTCATGTCCGTGACTGACGTGAATCCGCGCTCCGCCAATCCGCAGCTCGATCTGATCAGAAAGCGTTGGATCGCCAGGCGGGTCGGTGTTGCCGAACACAGCCTTCACCGGCGCAATCAAGCCCAGCTCATCGAGGATCTGAGATCCTCCCACATCACCCGCGTGAAGTATCAGCTCAACCCCCTTCAGCGCTTCGTGCACGCCGGGCCGAATCAGCCCATGTGTGTCCGAGATCAGACCGACCACGTGCACGCCGGAGTTTGGCATAACCCCTTCTATATATTAGGAGTGACATGCCGTGGCTACGACTCGCGCTCCATGTAGCGCTGCGGGCGGTACGACGCCCGCGACTTGCACTCGACCTGATTCGAATCACCTGGCGTTTCAGATCGAATTCCTGGTACCGAGAGTTCCCATTCCTGCCATTGCCTGATCCGACGTATCTGCGGTGGCGGATGTACACCGCTTATGGTGACTACAACGCGGTGCCTTCGGTCACCGACGTCGAGCATTACGCTCGCTGGGCTGGCTCCAGCTGGAGCAGAAACGAGTGAGTACCGCTCTCGCCGAGTCGACCAGCATCGAGAGTCTGATCAAGGCGCAGGCTTATAGCCTCGGCTTCGATCTTGTCGGCATCACTGCGCTGGGTCCGATGCAGACCTCACCTGAATTCGAGGCGTGGGTCGCACGAGGCTGCGCCGGTGACATGGATTATCTGCCGCGCTCGGCGGAGAAACGGCGCGATTCGAGATTGCCGTTCCCGGGCGCCACTCACGCCATCGTCGTCGGAATGAATTATGGCGGACGCGAGCCGTCGGGACCGATCGCTCGCTACGCGCGCGGCGATGATTATCACGACGTGATGACGGCGCGCCTGAAAGAGCTGCACCGGTGGCTCGAGGCAGAAGTAGGACGGTCGATCAGCGGCAAGCCCTACGTGGATACCGGACCGATTCTCGAGCGCGAGTTGGCGCGTCGCGCTGGACTCGGCTGGTTCGGCAAGAACACCAACCTGATAAACCCGCGCATCGGCTCATTCTTTTTCATCGGCGCTCTGCTCGTCGATCTCGAGCTCGACGTCGACCCGCCATTCGAGAGCGACCGCTGTGGGACTTGCCGGCGCTGTCTCGATGCGTGTCCCACCAATGCCTTCGTCGAGCCGCTGGTGCTCGACGCGACGCGTTGTATCTCCTACCTGACCATTGAGCACAAGGGCGCCATTCCCGCGGCGTTGCGGGCGAATCTCGGGGAGCTGGTCTACGGCTGTGATATCTGCCAGGAGGTATGTCCCTGGAACATCAGCTTTGCGCGTGAGCTGAGCGAGGAAGCATTCAGTACCCGCAGAATGTTCGATGGTCGCAGCGCACGCGAGATATCACTGGACCTGCTCGGAATGGACGACGAAACCTATAGCGCAAGCTTCAGTGGCTCACCGATGAAACGCGCCAAGCGCCGCGGCCTGTCCCGAAACGCGGCTGTCGTACTCGGCAACGTTGCAGACGAGAGCGATGCGGCCGCGCTCGAGGCGTGCCGGACTGACGCAGACCCGCTGACCGGCGAGCACATCGACTGGGCGTTGGAGAGAATTTCGTCGAGACACCCGCCGTTGAGGCAATAGCTGACGCGCGGATTACAGGCTCTCTGCGCGCTTGCAACTAATCGCCCGCGGAATACGTTCAATCCATCGAGTCCATGAACAGATTGCTCAGACAAATCGTGATGTGCGGCCTGTCGTGCATCACCGCGAGAGCCGCATCCGCTCAGCAAGCCCCGCACTACACCGCCGCCGACGTGCGTTTCATGCAGGGGATGATCGGCCACCATGCACAAGCGCTGGTGATGACGGCGCTCATTCCCGAGCGCACGACCCGGGCTGATATTCGCGCCCTCGGTCAGCGAATCGAAGTTTCGCAAAAGGACGAGATCAAGATGATGCAGCAGTGGCTGCGCGACCGTGGGCAGTCCGTCCCCAACCCTGACGCGCAGCACGAGCATCAGATGATGAACATGCCCGGAATGACGACGTCCGACACGCTGATGCCCGGCATGCTTACCACCGATCAACTGGCCGAGCTGGCCAAGGCGCGTGGCACCGACTTCGAAAAGCTCTTTCTGAAGGACATGATTCAACACCATGAGGGCGCGCTTTCAATGGTCGCGACCCTGCTCGGCACCACAGGCTCTGGCCAGGAGCCTGAGGTTTTCCGCTTCGCGGCGGAGGTCGACACCGATCAGCGCGCTGAGATCGCGCGCATGAGCGCCTTGCTGGATCGACTGGGGAACACCGCCAGCCCGCCACAGCCCTGAACATTTTCGACTGCACCACACACTTCACACTCAGTGAGAACATGATGAAATCCAGATCGATGCTTCACCGGCCCACACCATGGATAGCCACGCTGCGGCTTAGCTGTTCAATGTTGGTCGCGCTGTCGGCGGTGCTGACCAGAACCGCGAGCGCCCAAGGCGACAGTGCGATCACCAGCAACGATCCGCGCATCGGATTGCACGCCGGGTTGGAAAACGCCGGCGAGGCCGCTCGGAATCTCGTGTTGATTGGTCACGTCGACCGACCCCAGAACTTCGGCAATCCTCAGAATCCGGCTGACTTCGGATTCCTGAACGCCGATCTCGCGTTCATGGGCAACTACGTGTACCAGGGCGGATTCAATGGCTTTCAGATATGGGACGTCTCCAATCCGAACTCCCCCAAGCTTCGTACGTCCATGGTCTGTCCGGGTGGTCAGGGCGATCTGTCGGTCTACAAGAACCTGATGTTCATGTCGGTCGAAGAAACACGCGGGCGACTGGATTGCGGCGCCCAGGGAGTGAGCGACACCGTGAGCGCGGAGCGATTCCGGGGCATTCGCATCTTCGACATGACCGATGTCGATCACCCAAAGCAAGTCGCGGATGTTCAGACCTGCCGCGGCTCTCACACCCACACGCTCGTAACCGATCCGAACGATCAGGCGAACGTCTACATCTACGTCTCCGGCACTGGTCCGGTCCGCTCCGGTTCCGAGCTGGCCGGTTGTGCACGGGGCGCGTCGTTGTCCGACACGACCACGTCGCTCTTCCGCATCGACATCATCAAGGTCCCCGTGGCGGCGCCGCAGAACGCGAGAATCGTCAATTCGCCGCGGATCTTCGCCGATTCAGCCGGTGCGATCGCGGGTCTATGGAAGGGCGGCGCACACGGTACGGGAACGCAAACCACCGCGCAGACCAACATGTGCCACGACATCACCGTTTACACGGCGATGGGACTCGCGGCTGGCGCGTGCTCTGGAAACGGCATCCTGCTCGACATCAAGGACCCGGCAAACCCGAAGAGAATTGCCGCCGTAATCGATCCGAATTTCGCGTACTGGCATTCCGCGACGTTCAACAATGAAGGCACCAAAGTTCTCTTCACAGACGAGTGGGGCGGCGGGATGGCGCCGCGCTGCCGCGCGACGGACAAAATGACGTGGGGCGCCGACGCAATCTTCTACCGCGCTGGAAATAACCTCAATCTGGCCGGCTACTACAAGCTCCCCGTCGCACAGACCGAGCAGGAGAACTGCGTCGCCCACAACGGATCGCTGATTCCGATTCCGGGTCGTGACATCATGGCACAGGCGTGGTACCAGGGCGGCGTCTCGGTGTTCGACTTCACCGATCCCTCGCATCCCAAGGAAATCGCATTCTTCGATCGCGGCCCGATGGATTCGACGAAGCTGATGCTGGGCGGTGATTGGGCGGCCTACTGGTACAACGGCCACCTATATGCGTCCGAGATCGATCGCGGGCTCGACGTTCTCGATCTCAAGCCGAGCGACCAGCTCTCACAGAACGAGATCGATGCCGCCAAGCTGATTCACTTCGATGTCTTCAACCCCCAGAATCAGCCGAAGCTGGTGTGGCCTGCGAGCTTCGTCGTCGCTCGCGCGTATCTCGACCAGCTCGTGAGAGGCAACGGCATTGCAAGCGCACGCTCGACAGCGATCGCGCGTGACCTCAATCGAGCGGAAAAGCTGAAGGGCGCCAGCGAGCGAGCCGCATTGAACCAGCTCGCAGCCCGGCTCGATCAGGATTCACGCACGGCCGCGGATCCGTCACGAGTGGAAGCGCTAGCCGCGAGTGTCCGAGATCTCGCGAAGCGCTGAAGCGGGAAGCGGCTTTCCGCTTCCCGCTTCCCCGCTTCCCGCTTCCCGCTTCCCGCTTCCCGCTTCCCGCTTCCCGCTTCCCGCTTCCCGCTTCCCGCTTCCCGCTTCCCGCTTCCCGCTTCCCGCTTCCCGCGGATCGTCAAACGACGATGCTGACATGAGGCACCAGGTCCTCAAGAGCCATGCTCCAGGCCGGCCCCGGAGCCGATTGGGGCGCGCTAAACTCTTGCCGGCGGAGCTCGGCGCAGCGCGAGATTCAGCAAGCCTCCGACGACCCCGACAGCGAGGATGATCCAGGTTATCGTTGGCGTTTCAAGCCATGTCTTGCCGAGTGCTGCGTCGAGCGAATAACGACCGGGGCCCGTGAGAGCGAGTCCGACAGCAACCGTCGTGAACATGAGCGCGTGCTCGATCCCGTTGGTCGCGACGAAGAACTTGTTCTTGCGATGAACCGTGATCATGGCGACGATCATCCCGGCGACCATCAGCGCGGGCCCGACAGGACCGAGAAACCCCAACGCGAGCAGCAGTCCGCCGAGAAACTCACCGAGTCCAGCAGCGGTCGCGAACGTCTTGCCGGGACGGAATCCAAGCGTCTCCAGGAAACCGCCGGTTCCAGCGATTCCATAACCGCCAAACCAGCCGAACAGCTTCTGCGCGCCGTGAGCGGCGTAGACGAGTCCGAAGACCACACGCACAACGAGGAGACCCAGATCCAGCAGCTGCGTATCGATTGCTTCAGTGGTAGGCACGAAATCTCCGCAAAGGTCGACGCTTGAATCCTAATCGCTCCGTGGCCCGCGAAAGTGCCGGTCGCTCGACTGACTGGTTGCTAGTCGGGCCTCTCGGTTCCGAGAATTTTCAGCGCCAGGCAGGCAGCGCCGAAACCATTGTCGATGTTTACCACCGCGACGCCGGGACTGCAGCTGGCCAGCATCGTATTCAGCGCAACGACGCCGCCCTGGGCAACGCCCGTGCCGACCGACGTCGGAACGCCGATCACCGGGGCACGCAACAGACCGGCAACCACGGCCGGCAATGCCCCATCCATTCCTGCGACCACGATGCACACGCGCGCCGCCGTCAACTCAGGCAAGATCGACTGCAGACGATGGATGCCGGCCACACCGACGTCGAAGTGCGTCGCGGTTGGAACTCCCATCGCATCGAGAGTAGTCGACGCCTCGAGAGCGACCGGGATGTCAGCGGTGCCGGCAGTGATGACCGGAACGACTGGCATCTCCCGCTGCGGGCGCGGATTCCGCACTGCCATGCGTGCTTCGGGATAAATAGTCGCCAGCTCCTTCAGCACTTCCATCTGTTCCGCGCTCAGCCTCGAAGCGACGCGCAGCTCGCGTGTGTTCTCGAAAACCTGGCGAAGATGCGCGGCAGTTTTGCCGGGCCCGTAGATCACTTCGGGAACTCCGGTGCGAGACTCCCGGTCGTGATCCCATCGCAACTGAGTCATGACGTCACCAGAGGAAGTGAGACGCTGCCTGTCTGCAGCCCGCCGAGATCCAGTGCAACGAATCTGAATCCGACCTTCCTGCACGCGCGACGCAGCTCATCACGCAACGGCTCGCTCGTGACGCGCTCGAACATTTCCGGCGCGACTTCGATGCGCACTACCGAGTCATGCCAGCGAGCACGCGCGGGCCAGATGTCGTGGTGGCGGAGGAATTCCTCGACTGCTTCGATCTGACTGAGTCGCTGCGGAGTCACCGCGACCCCGACGGGAATTCTGCTCGCCAGACACGGCGCCGCCGGCTTGTCGGCGTTCGACAGATTCCAGCTACGAGCGAGTGAGCGGACGTCTTGCTTTTTGAAGCCCGCGTCCACGAGAGGCGCGACGACACCGCGTTCCATCGCCGCCTGCAGACCGGGACGATGTTCACCGAGGTCATCGATTTGCGTCCCGACGAAAATCACTTCCTCGGAGTTTCGCGTGGCGGCCAGGGCTAGCACGGTGTCGTACAGCGCGCTCTTGCAGTAGTAGCAGCGATCACCCGCATTGGCGCGGTAGGCGGCGAGCTCCATCTCATTCGTCTCGACCTCTTTTACCCGCGTGCCGATCTCGGCGGCGATGCGATGCGCATCCGCGCGCTCGGATGCGGCAAGTGAAGGACTGACGCCGAGAAGCGCAATCGTCTCCAGACCTGCTCGCACTGAAGCGGCCAGAACCACTGTGGAGTCGACACCGCCCGAATAGCAGACATAGGCGACGCGGACTCGCGCCGCTGATCTAATGGCGGTGATCAGGCGATCCTCGAGCTCCACTTAACTTCCCCGCGCTTCCGCCGCCTTGAGGCGGTTCTCACTGATCGCGTTCATCACTTCGGAACGAATCTCCGACAGCGGACGCGCCGTCTCCTCCGCAACACGTCGAAGATCGTCGAACTCGGGTTTCGCCCTCTGCGTGCCGTCAGGAAGTGTCGCGACCTTGACGCGGATGTCGCGCCCGTCGAAGCGCACCAGACGCGACTCGCGCACGAGCGCATTTCGCACCACGTCGAACGTCTTCACTCCGAGCGTCGTGAATTGAAGGAAGATTTTCTCCTCGAGGCGGGCGAGGTCTGACGTCTGCACCAGCGCTTCGACGCGAGTACCCAGTCTTCCCTTCTTCATCGTCGTGTGCAGCAGCACGACGTCGAGCGCACCTTCAGCGCGTAGAACATCGGCGGCGCCCGCCAGCTCCTCCGGCGACATGTCGTCGATGTCGGCGCTGAGCACGTGCAGGTGCTCGGTGTGAACGTGCTCGTGGAGATGGTGGCGGTGGTGATCGTGCTGATCGAGCGCCGATTCGCCGATGATGATGCGCAGCGCATTCAGCTGACCTGGGATGTCGCGCGTCCCAGCGCCATAGCCACTCCGCCGCGGCGTGTATTCCTGAGGCGGTGCGCCCTTCGACAGCACACGCAGCAGCGCGGCTCCTGTCGGAGTAGTGAGCTCGCCCGATCCCGGAGGTCCGTGCCGGACGTTGAATCCTTCGAGCAGTCTGATGGTCGCCGGCGCTGGTACCGGCAACACGCCGTGAGCGGTTTTCACCGTGCCGTCGCCGAGCGCCACTTTCGTGTTGTAGATCCTTTCGATGCCAAGTAGCTCCACTCCCCAGATCGAGCCCACCACATCGAGAATCGCATCGACCGCCCCGACTTCGTGGAGATGCAGCTGGTCGGGCGGGACACCGTGGATGGCGCCCTCGATCGTCGCGATCGCTTCGAATGCGGCGTGTGCCGAGCGCGCAACTTTCTCCGGAATTTCTTTCGCATCGATCAGACGATGGATCTCCGAAACTGCTCGCCCGTGCGGTTGCTCGGGAATATCGAAGTCGACTTTGACACAGCGCACTCCCGAGCGCTCGACGTCGGCGATGCGAACCCGTACACGATCCAGTCCCAGCGCGGACGGTAGGCGCTCGAGCCAAGCTTTGTCGAGCCCGTTGTCGATCAGCGCGCCGATGAACATGTCGCCAGCGATACCGCTGGCGGGGTCTAGGACCGCGATCTTCATGGAGATAATCTAATCCCGAGTAGACTTGTCCGGATTAATTGGCCCGACTAGGTTGCCGGTGTCCAAACAAAAAAACTTCCATCAGATCAATGTTGACCAGAACGATAATCGGAGTGACCGCTTTATTCCTGACCGCAACTCAGGTCCAGGCGCAGCAAGGCTACGAGTTCGAAGTTTACAACATCGAAATTTCTGCCCCCGGAAAGGGAGAGCTGGAGCTGCACGCCAACTTTGTCCCTTCCGGCTCACAGCTGTTCGACGATGCTGAAGGCCGCGCGACGCACCGCGCGTTCCGATCCGCGCTCGAGTTGAGCACCGGCCTGACGAGCTGGCTTGAAGGGAGTCTCTACGCTGTCGGATATGCGCGCGCCGGTGCCGGCGTTCAGTATGTCGGAAGCCGTGCACGGATCACTGCCGTTCTCCCGCGCGCCTGGAGTTTTCCATTCGATCTCGGCGTCTCTCAGGAAGTCGGCTACGCCCGAGCCGGATTCGCCGAGAATCGTTGGGCCTACGAAATCACGCCAATCGTAGGGAAGGATGTCGGGAGGCTGCAACTGGTCATCAATCCGGCGTTCGAGCGTGGCGTCGGCGCCCACAGCGGGCACGAGTGGGAGTTCGAGCCGCGCGCCGCTCTCGGCTACACGCTCGGCGGCGAAGAGTCGCTCGGCCTCGAGTACTACTCCGTACTTGGTCCCGTCGATGGATTCGATGCGAGAAGCCATCAGCGTCATCAGTTGTTTGCCGTCGGAAAGACCGAGCTTCCTTCCGGAGTCGAAGGCTCGTTCGGCATTGGTCGAGGACTCACCAGCAACTCCGATCGCTGGGTGATCACGACCAGACTCGAGCTGAAATTCTAGGGGTCGTTATGTAAACGCGCGCGCCGCGCGCGGCAATTGTTGCAGGGAATCGAATTTGCACCCGCCCTCGGCATGACCGCACAACGATACGATGTTGCAATAGTAGGTGGCGGGCCCGCCGGACTTAGCGCCGCGCTCTGGCTGGCGAGATATCTCCACAAAGTCGTCCTCGTCGATTCCGGCGATCCGCGCAACTGGGAGACGCGCGGGATCAACGGCTTCCTCGGCCATCAGGGGATTCGCTCTCCTGATCTCCGCGCCATCGGTCGTGAGGAAGGCGCCAAGTACGGTGTCGAGTTCGTCGGCGGCATCGTCGACACCGCCGTGAACGAGACCGGCGAGCTGTTCGCGATCTGTATGCGCGATGGAACGAGGATCGAGACACAGCGAATTCTGCTGGCGATCGGCATCAAGGATTTCTGGCCGGCGATTCCCGGTCTGGAGAACTGCTACGGCGAGACCGTCCACGTTTGTCCCGACTGCGACGGCTACGAGACGCGTGAAAAAAAAACGGTCGTTGTCGGAACGGGGCGAAAGGCGGTCGGAATGGCGCTCGCCCTGACCACCTGGACGAGACAGATCGTGATCTGCACCAACGGCGACGCTCCCGACATAGAGCAGCTGCTGCTCGACCAGCTCAAGGCGCTGAACATTCCCGTTCTCGACCAGCCAATCACGTGTGTGCTCTCGAAGGAGAGCGAGATTCGTGGCATCGAGCTCGAGGGAGGGATGTCACTCGATTGCGAGCGGCTTTACTTCGCGATCGGTCAGTACCCGGCGGACGACCTCGGCGCGCAGTTGGGATGCAAGCGAGACCAGCTTGGCCGGCTGGTCACCGACGATCGCAATCACACTTCAGTGAAGAACGTGTACGCGGCGGGTGATATCGCGCCCGGTCCACAGCTGGCAATCTTCGCCGCCGCCAGTGGCGCGGTGGCAGCGATTGCGATTCACGCTTCGTTGGTGCCCGAGACGAGGAAGCTCCCCGATTAATTGCCCCAGCGCAGCGTCAGCGCCTGGAGTTTGTGCTTCCTCATGATCTGCAGCACGATCGCGTGATCCGATTCGTTGGCGCTCTTGATCGCCCGCACCAGATCGGTTGGGTCCGTCACCTTGATGCTGTCGGCACGCAGAATGATGTCGCCGCCCCGCAACCCCGCGTTTCTGGCCGCGGACCCCTCGACGACATTCGTCACGAAGACACCTTCCGGTTTCACGCCGAGCACGTCACAGAGATCGCTGTTGAGCGGCGTGAACTCCGCGCCGGCAAATGGGTAGACGCCCCCACCATATCCGAGAGCGGGCGCCAGCATCACGGGCAACGGCTCCGGCATCGGCATCATTTGGCGCACACGCATTTCCATTCGCTGCGGGGCACGGCTTATCGACCCGCGGCGTTGCTCGAAGCCTTCGGGAACCGAGAGCTCGACGATCATTCGCTGGTCCCAGTCGTCCGGGCGTTTGTCAAGTTTTCCCCTCAGGACTCTAGTTCCATCGTTGCGACGGATTTTCAGGACGAAGGGTGCGCCCACTCGTAGCCACTTCGCGAGCGCCATCGATCCGCCCCGCATGTCGTGGGAGTTGAAGGTGAGGAGCACGTCACCCGGGAGAACGCCTGCCTTCGCCGCCGGCGAGCCGGAATCGACGTGAGTGACGACAGGGTAGGAATCAAAGAAGGCGTCGCCTCGCTCATCGACCATTGCCTGGTCGGAGATCCTGACGCCGAACCATCCAGTCGGCTCTTTGATGACAACGTTCCGGCCTCGCTGGGCGAGTGCACCCTGGGGTGCCACTAGCAGCGCCATTATCCCGAGCGCGACCACTGTGAATCTGGACTCGAACATTTCCATTCTGCCCAACATCAGCCTAGAACCCCCTCAAGCCAGCTGTCGAAACCATCTGACGCGTCGCGACGCGCGCTCCCATGGTCGCGAGGTAGTACTGGTTGATGAGCGGATCGTCCGGTGCTGTCTTCCACGCGCTTTCGGTGGCGTTGGCGATCTTGTCGAG
>QHUA01000211.1 GCA_003221805.1 Gemmatimonadota bacterium | reverse complement strand
ATGGCGGGTGGCGCACGCGATTGATGCGAGCGACACCGCCAGGGCGAAGCCACGCGATCGACACAGCATCGTCTGCAGACATAAGAAACCGAACTCAGGCGCGCAAGAGTGCGCGCGGTTACGGGCTAGGCTTGACCACGACGAGCACGGCGTTCCCCACCGCGCGCTCACCCTCCTTGTCCGACGGGTGGTTGACGACTCTTCCTTCGACAACCATCGTCGTCGATCCACCGCCGTCGAAGTTCATCGCCTGCCAGGCGCCGAGCTCGCGCATCACGTTCGCCAGCTCGACGAGCGTCATGCCGCCACTGCTCTCGGAACGACCGTCGACGGTGAGCAGCAGTAAAGTGGAGCTGTCGCGCGAGAATCCGATCGCCGTGCGCGGGTGTCGCGACTCGGCGTTGCGCGAAAGCGTGCCTTCCAGTGTTGCGGCGTCCCCGGCGATGTTCTCTCCGTCGCGCAGGATGCGCGGCCAGCCGCCAACGATCATGGCCGGCGCTCGACCGCGCGGTACGCGTGGGAGCGTCGTCAGTAAAATCTTTACCGTATCGCCGTCCGCCATCGCCTGAACTTCCTGCGCTCGTAAGCCGGAGCCATATGCAGCGAGCACCGCACCGCCGCTCGGAATGGTCGAGCCGGACGACGCGGAGACCGCACCGCGCCGCACGAACAACAAAGTGTCGCCGCGCTTGCCCGCCGGCATCAACACCGCCTCGACGGTTCGTCGACTAGTGTCACGAGGAGTGGTGGCGCCGTAGCGAGATGTGTAGAGCACCGTGCCTTCCGGCTTCCCCGACTGATTGAAATTGAGGGTGATGATCGGCGTCATCGTGCCGCGATCCCACGCCTTGCCGTCGAGGATGAATCGGTCCATCAACGGGCGTCGCTCGGCATCCATCCCGAATTGAACATGTGCGTTGTCGTAGGTGTCGTACGGCGAGTCGGTGATCTTGAGACCCTTCCACCACTCACCGGCGATCACCTGGTTGTTCTCGTTCTCGCCGGTCTCGAGGTTGAAGAAGTCGGCGTTCACCGCCGCCAGCACACGCCCATCGTTGGCGGTGACCCGACGAACCATCTCGCTGACGCGCTCGCGTCCCCTGAGCTGATCGAGAGCGCGGACGCTCCGGATCTCGATGTTGGCGCGGCGCAGATCGACGCGGACGAGATTGATGGCCCAAGGACCACGCTGGTCGGTGAACTGACTGTAGGTTACCCCCGGCGCGAGCTCACGGGCCGCTGTCGTGTGTCCAGGCGGTACGTGCATCGCCGGTGCACACGCGACGAAGAGCAGCGTTGCCGAGGTGACTCGCGTCCAAAGGAATACATTCACGCGACGCTCATTATACGCGCAAGAAATTATCTTGACGAGGATGCCACTGACCGATGTCAATCAGGCTGAAGCCCTGCGCAACGCCGCCGAGGCCGCGATGCGGGCGCACGGTTTCGAGCCAGAGTTCTCACCCGCCGTCATTCGCGAAGTCCGCGCGCTCGATGAGCCGGCGGACTATCCACAGCCTCGGGACGTGCGCGACATGCGCCGCGCACTGTGGTCATCGATCGACAACCGTGAGTCGCGCGATCTCGACCAGATCGAAGTTGCCGAAAGACTGCCCGATGACTTGATCCGCGTCTGCATTGGCGTTGCGGACGTCGATGCGCTCGTCCCGGTCGGCTCGGC
>QHUA01000210.1 GCA_003221805.1 Gemmatimonadota bacterium | reverse complement strand
CACTGTTCGGATAAGAGGGATCAGTCAGCGGTACTCGTGGCGCAACCCACTTTAGAGGTAGGATTTAGCGCATGAAACCCAAAGAACTCACCCTCCGCGGCCTGATTCTCGGCGCACTCATTACCACTGTCTTCACCGCAGCAAACGTATACCTGGGTCTCAAAGTCGGACTCACCTTCGCCTCGTCGATTCCCGCAGCGGTGATCTCGATGGCCATCCTCAGCGCGGTGAAGGACTCGACGATCCTCGAGAACAACATCGTCCAGACCGTCGCCTCCGCGGCGGGTACGCTCTCGGCCATCATCTTCGTCTTACCAGGACTGGTGATCATCGGCTGGTGGACAGGATTCCCGTTCTGGGAATCCTTTTTCATTTGCCTGAGCGGCGGCGTGCTCGGCGTGCTGTTCACGATTCCCTTGCGACGCGCACTGGTGACGACGTCGGATCTTCCCTACCCCGAAGGCGTGGCGGCCGCGGAAGTTCTGAAGGTCGGATCGGGCACGCGCGGCGAGACGAAGGACGACACCGGTGAAGCGAGAGAAGGACTCGTCGCGGTCATTCTTGGCTCGATCGCGTCGGCAGGATTTGCAATCGTGACGGCGACGCGCATCGCCGCCGCGGAGCTCAACGGGTTCTTCCAAGTGGGAGCGGGATCTACCGGCTACAATCTCGGGTGGTCGCTGGCGCTGCTCGGCGCGGGACATCTGGTGGGACTTTCCGTTGGAATGGCGATGTTGGTCGGCCAAGTGATCTCCTGGGTGATCGCGGTACCGATTCTGACCGCGATGCGACCAGCGACTGTTGATCAGACCCTCGCCGCTCACACGATTGCGATCTGGCGAACCCAGGTGCGGTTCATCGGCGCCGGCGTGATTGCAGTCGCCGCTGTCTATACACTGGGGAGACTGGCCAAGCCCGTCGTGGGCGGGCTGGTGTCGACGCTGCGCGCGTCACGCGCTGTAGCCACTGACGACGAACGCGACCGCGATTTGGAGCCGGCGTGGATTTATGTCCTGACGGCCGCATGTCTCGCCATCGCCGCGTGGCTCGCCTTCACGTTCGCGCGTTCAACGGTGCTGGCGCCGGATGCGCTGAAGCTGACCTTGATCTCGGTTCCGTTCGTCTTGATCATCGGGTTCGTCATCGCCGGCGTCTGCGGCTACATGGCGGGACTGATTGGTGCATCGAATAGTCCGATCTCCGGAGTCGGCATTCTGTCGATCGTCGTCTGCGCATCGGTATTTGCGCTTGCTGTAACCCCGACGCCACAGACAAGCCAGGCGCTGGTGGCCATCGCGCTGTTCGTGACGGCGATCGTGTTCGCCTGCGCCACGATCTCGAACGACAACCTGCAGGATCTGAAAACCGGTCAGCTCGTCGGCGCGTCGCCGCGGCGTCAGCAGATCGCGCTCATCGTCGGTGTCGCCGCCGGCGCGTCGGTGATCCCGTCGGTGCTCAACCTGCTCGCCAGAGCGTATGGTTTCGCCGGAGCGCCGAACGTGAACGTGGTCGCGGCAAATCCGCTGCCCGCACCGCAGGCGACATTGATCTCCGCGCTGGCGCAGGGCGTCATTGGCGGCAAGCTCGAATGGAAGATGCTGGGCATCGGTGCACTGATCGGCGTCGGCCTCGTCCTGCTCGACGAGATTCTGGGCGTGTTGAAGAAGCTGCGAATTCCGCCACTGGCGGTCGGCATCGGAATCTACCTCCCGATGTCGGCGACCTTCGCCGTAATCGTCGGCGCGATTATCTCCCACTGGTACGACGGACGCACTCGCACGATGCCGAATCCTGGGCGCGCCGAGCGACTCGGCACGCTGGTGGCGTCAGGGCTGATTGTCGGCGAGAGCATTTGGGGCGTGATCAACGCCGGATTGATTGTCGGGTTTGCCAAGGATGCGCCGATCGCACTCGTGCCGGAGGACTTCAAGCTGGCGCCGTGGCTCGGCGTACTCGGCTTCGTTGGCGTGATTATCTGGTTGTACGGCTGGATGCTGCGGCGGTCGAGGGCGGTGACGAACGCGGCTGGGCCTTAGGGGCCGGGCGCGGCGTGAAGTATCGTTCCTGTTGTGCCGACGGACCATAGGTTAGACGAGGAGCTTCCCCAGACGTCCATGAGAATGTCGGTCGTCTCGCTCCTGACGGTCGACCAGCTCGATCCGTCGTAATGAATAATCGTCCTCAAGTTCCCGACCGCCCACACGTCAGACGCTGATGTGCCCCACACAGCGCGAAGAATTTGGGTTGTGG
>QHUA01000209.1:2632-5054 GCA_003221805.1 Gemmatimonadota bacterium | reverse complement strand
ACCGCACGTGAAGATGGCATGCCGGGAACGGGGAAGCGCAACGACCGTACCATGCCATGGGTGTGGCTGGAACGCGCTAACCGCCTGTCCTACAGTGTGTTAATCGATTGGTGCGATAGCAATCGTCGAGGTTGACTCGAACCAGCGACAGTCGAGGTGACCGTCATCGCGACAACGAAGCGGATGCGCGCGCAGGCCCTGGATCACGAAGTGCGCCCGGCTGCTGGAGAGCGTGCAGCACCAGCTTCTCGACGGCCGGGCCCGTCGCGGGGTGGAGTTGTCGCTCGAGCAACTCGACGAACTTCACGGCGATGTGTTTGCGGTCGAAGAATTGGATGGCGGCTGCCCGTCCGTTGGCGCCCAACCGGGCCCTGAGATCGGCATCGCCGGACAGCGTCCGTAGCGCCTGGACCAGGCCAGCCAAGTCCCCCGGCGCCACACACATTCCCGCGTCGTGTTGGCGGACGATCTGCGCCGCTTCTCCCTCAGCGATCAGCACCACAGGTCGTCCACTGGCCATCGCTTCGTACAGCTTCGACGGCACGGCGCCGCGAATGTACTTGACTAGTGGCACGACCAGCACATCCGCAGCG
This sequence comes from Gemmatimonadota bacterium, assembly GCA_003221805.1. Lineage (GTDB taxonomy): Bacteria > Gemmatimonadota > Gemmatimonadetes > Gemmatimonadales > Gemmatimonadaceae > UBA4720. The sequence goes on along the minus strand of QHUA01000209.1, from coordinate 4,461 downwards.
GCCAGGATCGCCGGCATCTCGCGGTGTGGGCGCGGGCTCAGGAAGCGCACCCGCTGAATCCCCCGACGCTTGACGCGATCGACGATCGCGCCCTTCGTCGGACCATCCCCGATCAGGACCATGTCCAAGTGGCAGTCGGGCGGCAATGAATCGGCGCCATCTACCAGCAACTCCAGGCCTTGAGCAAGGCCATGCAGTCCCGCATAGAGCGCAACGCAATTGCCGTTTTTCCCCAGCAGTTCCTGCGATGCCGCTGTTGCCTTATCCCCTCCAAACGCATCGCTATCGGCTCCGTTCGATAGGTGAACCGTGTTGCAGCGCGCGAAGCGGGCTCGGATGTCGCTGACGATCTCCGCGGATTGGCCGGTCACGAGCCAGGCGTGCCGGTAACAAAACCGTTCGAGCGAGGCGCCAAGCTTGTACGCCGCGCCGCCTTGTCGCAACAGACCCAGCCGGACGGCACTCTCCGGCCAGAGATCGGACACGTTAAACACCATGCGTGCGCGTTTCAGGCGACTGAGCAGGACCCCCGTAAGGCCGAGAAACAGCGGCGGACTCTCGACCAGGAGGTAGTCCGGCGCGTCGAGGTAGATACTGCCGAACAGGGCCGCCGACAGCACGAAGGAAAAATAGCTGGCGAGACGCGGCACCAAACCGGTCTGCTGGGTCGGCCAAATGAACGTGCGAATGACGCGCACGCCGTCCCGCTCCTCGCGCAGAAACATTCGGCGGTAACCCCGATGGAGCTTGCCTGTGGGGTAGTTGGGCATCGCCGTCAACACCGAGACTTGGTGCCCACGGCGCACGAATTCGCGAGCCAGCGCTGACAACCGCGACTGAGGTGCTCCGACTTCGGGGGGATAGTACTGTGTCAGGATCGCGAGTTTCACGCTCCTTGGGCGGGGCAACGAACGTACCGCACCGGGAGGCGGGTGCGAGTCGACCGCGATGATGTAACCCCTTGTGCGGACGAGAGGTCGAACGATAGGTCCCGGTGGTGCGCCGCGAGGTGACCCGCGGGAGCGACACTCACGGTGACCGCCTGCGCGACAACGAGGTGTCGAACCGTCTTCCGCGAGCGCCCCGTGGACGGCGCTAACGCTTCTGGACCGCGGCGAGGTAATGCGTCCGCAAGAGCGGGATCAGCTCCAGAACCGTACACAGGAGCCAGAACCCGCCCGCAACACGGTCTGCAAGCGGTGGGGCGAGTGTTACCCGCCTCACGTCAACGTTACAACCGCTAAACAACTGGTGGAGTTCGAGCTTCCCAACGCCTCGAACGTCCGGGTTGCGCGGATTGTTTACAAAGAAGTCGTACCAGAGAATGAGCCCACTTGGTTTGAGGACCCGCAGCATCTCGAGGGCTATGTGGTGCTTCAGTCCCGGATCGAGAATCGAACTGAAGACTGTGAACTGTGCCACCAGATCGAAGGAGTCGTCCCGCAGCGGGAGGTCTCCGGCGTTGGCACAGATGAGGTTCAGCTCCGCTGCGCCCAACCGCTTTCCCTCCTGAATGGGCTCGGGAAGCACGTCCAGCCCGACTACGTCCTCGGGGCACGCCCCCCACTTGGTGAATTCGCGGAGCCAATGCCCTCGCCCACACCCGATCTCTAGAATGCGCTTTCCTTTGAGCGGCGTGAGCCCTCGGCCCCTCAGCAAGGCGAGCACGTGCCGTTCCAAGCTCTGCAGCCTGAACACGTGGGCTGGCTCGGCCCAACTGTATTTGGCGTTGTCCGACCAGCGCGCGTAGGCGGCCCGCATCCTCCGTACTTCAACGCTAAACCGATCGGTCATCGCGTGCATCGTCTCAGAGTGACTGCGTCTCAGCT
>QHUA01000209.1:0-2579 GCA_003221805.1 Gemmatimonadota bacterium | reverse complement strand
ACCTCACGGAACCGGATTGGGAACGGCTCCCGCAGGTGGTCGTGAATGGCCTGCTCCACGTGTCGTAGAACGCCTTCGTGAAAGCCGCGATCCGGGATGAACGCGATTTCGATTTCGCGTGGGTCCCGCTGCACAACCTGGAATTGCTTGATCTCTGGAACGTGCTCGAAGATCGCCGTGAAGAAGTGAACGATCAGATGCTTGCCCGACGCGGTGCGAACGATGTCCGTGTCCCTGCCGACCACCTTCCGCAAGAGCGGTAGACTTCTCCCACACGGGCAGCTCGCGTTGGCAGGCTCCCTGATCGCGAGATCACCAAGGTAATATCGGATGAGCGGCATGGAGTAGTTGTCGAGTCGCGTCACCACAACGTGGCCGACCTCTCCTGGTGGCACCTCCCGGAAATCGTCATCCAACAGCTCGACGTACACCTGCGGAGCCATGATATGATACCGTTGTTGGGCGCACTGAGCGGCGATCATGAAGCCTTCTGTGCAGGCGTACGTATCGTGTACAACAGTCCGAAACTGTGACTCGATCGTTCTTCGATAGTGATCGAACATCTTGTCGCCCCAGCTGACGACACCTCGAAACTTGACGTCACCGACCCGCAACTCTTGCGCGACGCGCGCGATCAGATACAGCGAAGAGGCATACCCGAGCAACATGGCTCGGGGCCGTCGCCTGAGCCGCTGAAGTAGCGCGCCAATGACCCTCTCGTCGAGCTCAAAGGCTGGTTGGTACTCGGTGCGGAGCAAGAAGTCCTTCAAAGACTTCACCAATCCCCGTTTGAGAGTCATGCCCGTCTGTACAATGGGGTCGCCCAGCCGATAGCCCGCCCATTCCCACCACAACACTTGGATCGCTCGAGTATTCGCCTCCTCGAGCTTGGACGTATAGACGACTCCTTGGATGCCCGACGAGCCACTACTGGCTTCTTTCACTAGGCGGTCCTTCGCGCCGGCGATGAAATCGTCGATGTTGGCCTTGACATCGCGTTTCGTAATTACAGGAAACCGTCGCAACCAGTTCCTGGCGTCCTGATCAGGCTGAATGTTCTTGTCGCGATAAAACGGGACTCTGGCACTGGCGTGCGTCAGCAGCCGAAGCAGATTATCGGTCTGCAAGTGCTGGAGCGCCTGCGCGGGCAGCCATTGACGTTCGCGCCACGCCTCGAGGTTCGCCTGGAAGGCGGTGCCTAGAGCTAGGTCGCCGAGAGGCAGCAAGACGCGCTCGAGAATGTGGCGGTAGAGCATCTAGCCGCGCGGCCCCATTGCGCTCACACCGAGCCGACGGATGATCGGCGGCGTCTCACCCGATCGCCTACACACGCCTGGTGCCACAGGTTGATCATCAGCAACTGCCGAACCAGAGCCTCACCGTGGCGCGCGCCGGCAAGAAAGCCGGCAACGAGCCGGTCCAATGCGGCTCGATCAAACGGCCCGTCACAGGTCGGTGGGGACGACGGCAGTGATGCAATCACCTCACGGAGTTCCGGGACACGTCGCAGATGCTGCGCCCACGGCACCCCGAACCCCCATTTCGGCTTGCGCAACACCGCATCGGGTAGTCGGTCGCCAACTGCGCGCCGCAGCAGTGCCTTGCTGTGCCCATAGCCGAGGAGCTCAAAGGTGGGAAGCGCCGCAAGCCCCTCAACGAGACGATAATCGAGGAATGGAACCCGGCATTCGATCGACGCCCCCATCGTCATCCGGTCATTCCGGTCCAGGATCGAGCACAGAAAACTGTGTTGGTCCGTGTACATCGCCTGTCGGAAAGGCTCGTTGGGATACAGACCCTTCGATTCCGTCAGCGCAGCTTCACGAAAAGGAAAGTGAGCCGACGGCTGCATGCCAATCGCAGCCAAGTCCATCGGGAGGACGTCGCACGCATTGAACAGGACGAACGCTTCGTTCGAGCCCAATCCTAGAAACCGTTCCAGCTTCCGGATGCGACCATCAAGTGGGAGCGCCCCAGCGAATCGTGGCGCGACCGCTCTCGCGAGCCGCAGGAGTGTCGGATACCGGAGTGGCCGGTAACGAACATACCCGCCGAGGGTCTCGTCGGCGCCTTCACCGGACAATAGGACCGTCACGAGCGGCTTCGCGTACGCTGAGATCGCCAGCAAGTGCAAATCATTCCCATGCGCCAACGGCTCGTCATTCAGCCAAGTCGCGTGAAGCAGGCGCGACAACAACTCACTCGGGACGATCTTGAGCTCGTGGGAGATAAGCCCCCACCGGTCGACCACCTGCCGGGCAGTCGGCCCCTCGTCGTAGCCAGGCTCATCGAAGGTGACCGTGAAACTGTCTATGGCCGATCCCGACTGGGAGGCCAGGGACGCCGCCACGCTGGATGAGTCCAACCCTCCGCTCAGGAGAACACCGACGGGGACGTCGCTGATGCGGCGCAGGTTCACGGCGTCATCGAATGTCTCCTGGAACCAGCGTACCACTCTCTGCGGCCCGCCGTCCCGTAACTCTCGGGCCCGGTCCGCCAACTGCCACCAACGTTGCGACCGGAGCTCCCCGTTCTTCCAGAACAAGAAATGTCCTGGCAGCACTCGCTGCACCCCGACG
>QHUA01000207.1 GCA_003221805.1 Gemmatimonadota bacterium | reverse complement strand
CGGGCTCGAGCGGGCGCCGAAAGCGGCCATCATTACCGCCCTCAACAAATCGGACACGCTTAGTCGTTCAGCACGCGAGAACTTCTTGGCCCGGGACATCCTGCTCGTGTCCGCGCTCACTGGGGAGGGAATTGAGGAGCTTATCGCGCGAGTCGAGCAGCTTCTTCCGGAGAGTCCGTTTCTATATCCGGAAGATGAAATCAGCACGCAGCCGGTGCGGTTTTTCGTCGGCGAGCTGGTGCGGGAGACAGGGCTCGAACAACTGCACGATGAAGTGCCGTACAGCGTGGCAGTGCAGGTCGAGGAATATCGAGAAGATCGCTCGCCTCTCTACATCCGCGCAGTAATTTATGTGGAGAGGGATTCTCAGAAAGCGATCGTCATCGGTAGCAAAGGCGCGCAGATTCGCCGCATCGGTGAGTCCGCGCGCGCCAAGATCGAGGCATTCGTTGGCACGCAGATCTATCTCGATCTATGGGTGAAGGTGCTCGCGAACTGGCGAAAGAAGGCCGGCAGTCTCTCTCGATTCGGCTACCAACTCGCAACTGGAAAAAGCAAATGAGCTTGTCTCCACGTCTTCTTGAAATTCTCGTCTGCCCCAAGTGCAAGAGTGAGCTCGAGTACCGCGAAGCGGAGCAGGCACTATTGTGTCACAAGTGCCGCCTGCGCTATGCGGTGCGCGACGACATCCCCATTATGCTGATCGATGAGGCGACTCCTTTCTAGCGTCGCGTTCATCGGCATCGTCGCGGGCGTCGCACAGGCGCAAACTCCCACCGGAAGCGAAGGCTCACTTTTCCTGCTGCTTCCCACCGGCGCACAAGCAGTGGGAATGGGTCAGGCGATGGTCGCCGGGAAGCCGGGCAGCGAGGGCATCTGGTGGAATCCTGCGTCTATCGGCGGCCAGGCACAGAAAGAGCTCGCCATCCATCACTCCAAAACGGTGGCGGGTGTCGGCGACGCACTGAGCTTCGTCCTGCCCACGCACTCTCTCGGCACGACCGCTTTTTCAATCAACATCCTCAACATCGGCGAGCAACAAGTCACCGACGAGTTCGGCAACGTCGTCGGTGTGATCCTTCCGCGCGATGTCGTATTTGCCGGTTCCTACGCTCTGGCGCTGACGAAGCGTTTGCTGGCGGGGATCAACTACAAAGTCATCCAGCTGCGCGTCGACTGCTCGGGACAGTGCGCGAGCGTGGGACCAGAGGTCGAGAGCTCGCGCGCCGTGGACCTGGGCGCGCAGTGGGACACGGAAGTCGGAGCCCCGCTGACGTTTGGAGCAGCAGTGCGCAATCTGGGGGGGCGACTGAACTCGCGCGAGACGAATCAGCGTGACCCTCTACCGACACAAGTCGAAGTCGGTGCGCTCTACCGGCTCAAGTTTCTCGATCACTACGTGAAGGACACGGAGCTGCGCGCCGCCGCCAGCTACATCAACTCGCGCGCATTCGGCGGAAAGTCGGTGCGGCTCGGGACCGACGTGATGTATCAGGGCAAAGTTCATCTTCGGGCCGGGTACGTCGGCCACGATCGACGCGGTGATGCCAGCGCATCGCTCGGATTCGGCTTGCAGAGCGGGGCATTCGTTTTTGACATCGCCCGGACGTTCGGGGGGCTACCAGCCGACAATGGGCAGACGCCGGTCTACGTCTCGCTTCGTTATCTGTTTTGAAATTCCTTTACCCGCTGCTCGTGTTCGTGCCAATAGCGATCGCTGCGCGGCTGATGGGCGCGCCACCGATTGCTGTCTTCATCCTCAGCGCGCTGGCGATAGTTCCGTTGTCAGGAGTCCTCGGCGCGGCAACAGAAGCGGTCGCAGAGCACACCAGTCCGGCGATTGGTGGCGTGCTGAGCGCGACGATGGGAAATCTGGCCGAGCTCATTATCGCGGCGGTTGCACTGCGCGCGGGCTTAATCGACCTGGTGAAGGCATCCATCACCGGATCAATACTTGGCAATCTGCTGCTCGTGCTGGGAATAGCGTTGCTGGCGGGAGGTCTGAAGTACAGAGAACAGAAGTTCAGCGCTGTTCCACGGACTCCATCCCGATCCGGAGCGGGTGGTGACGGTGCGGATGTCTCATTATGTGGCACCGCTCCTGATCGCCGGATACGTGGCGTGGTTGCTCTTCTCCCTATGGACGCACTCGTCGGATTTCACCGCCGATAGGCATGGTCCAGCCGTGACTGTAGCCCCAAAATGGTCGTCAAAGAAGGCAGTCATCATCCTCATTGCCGCCGCGGGGGCGATAGGAGTGGTGGCGGAGGTTTTGGTTTCGGCTACTGAAGAGGCGGTGAAGGTGCTGGGACTGTCCGAGTTCTTCGTCGGACTGATCCTGATTCCGATCATCGGCAATGCGGCCGAAAACAGTTCAGCGATCGTGATGGCGATGCGGAACCGGATGGATCTAGCGCTCAGCATCGCCATTGGCTCCAGCATACAGGTGGCGCTGCTGATCGCGCCGCTGTTGGTTCTTCTCGGAATGGCGTTTCGTCAGCCGATGGATCTCGCATTCACCACGATGGAGGTTGCGAGCATCGCATTGGCTGTTTTAGTAACGTCCTCAGTAATCAGGGACGCGGAAACGAACTGGCTCGAGGGAGCGTTACTGCTCCTTGCGTATTCTGTGCTCGGAGTTGCGTTCTTTTTTTTCTGACAGAGTAGAATCACCGGCGACCGGAAAGCCACGATTTGCAGCAGCCAAACGCGATACGCTTCTCCTCCAATGGTGCTTCGCTTCCAGCGCACGTAAGTGCGTGGATCGAAGCGCAGGAGGCTTCCGTTGTCACCATCAGCTCGGCCGACGAGTTGATGTCGATCGGACTGCGGGCGCGTCCCCGATTTGTGGTGTTCGATGCGCGCCGCAACCCAGAGTCGGTCCTGGGCGCGCTGAAACGACTGAAGAAGGATTCCTACACCGCCGTCGTTCCCTCAGCGGTCTTGTGCGGAAAGAAAAATGAGGACCTGGCGGAAGCGTTCGACGCTGGAGCGGACGAAGTAATTCGCGACGGCATGCAGACGCCGGAAGCGGTGCGTCGCCTGACGGCGATGTTGATCCGTTCCGAACGCGACCTGGTGGTGCATCCGTCTACGCGTCTGGCCGGGACCTCCGCGATCGAGGCGGAGATCGGCCGGCGACTGGCCCTCGGCGACTACTTCGCGGTCTGCTACGCTGACCTCGATCACTTCAAGGAATTCAACGATCGCTACAGCTACAACGAAGGCGATCGCGTCATTCGGATTCTGGCCAAGCTGCTTCACGACGTCGTCAAGGGAACATGTGGCGAGGATGGATTTATCGGGCACATCGGCGGTGATGACTTTATCTTCATCATACCGTACAACGCGATTCCCTCGGTTTGCGGAGAGATCGTCGCTACCTTCGATCTCCTGGCTCCGTACCAGTACTCGGAGCAGGATCGCCGCGCGGGATATTTCTTTGGTAAGGATCGCCGGGGCCACCTCGATCGCGTTCCGTTGATGACGCTCTCGATTGGAGTGGTTACCAATCTCCGACGCACGCTGACTTCGGCACGGCAGGCAAGCCAGTTGGCGACGGAGATGAAAACGTACGCCAAGAGCCTTCCCGGCTCGGTTTATACTGTTGATCGACGCAGTGATGACCGCGTCACGCCGCAAGAGCCGCTGCCGGCGATTCGCGATGTACGCACTATTGGAGAGAATGAATGAACGTCAGCTGCCCGGATTGCCGCTCCATTTTCCGAGTGGACCCCGCCAAGGTTCCGCCGGCCGGCGTGCGCGCGCGCTGCTCGGTTTGCAGCGGCGTGATCACGATCCCCGCGCCGACTGGCCAGACCACGCCAACGGGGGGAAATGTGCGGGCGACGCCGACGACTCCGCCCGCCGAACGCGGACGCTCCACTCCACCGGCGCAGAGCGGCTGGGACTCGCCGCCCTACAGCGGTGCGGCGCGACAGACACCTGCCGCTCCGACAATCCAACGGCCCGCGCCACCCCCAGCGCCGCGTGCAACTGAGGCCCCCACTCCACGTCCGGCGCGCGAGGAGGCGGTCGAACGTGCGCCGGTAACCGCAACGGCGACGCCGCCGTCTCCGACCACCGGACTGCCTGAGTTCACGCCGCCACCACCGGTACCACCCTTCATGCCCACCTCCGCCGCCGGTCCGTACGTCCCGCCTGCGCGTCCGGGTTCATCCGGTGCCGGCCCGTCAGCGGCGCCGTTCGTGCCTTCCGCTCCTCCGACCCGACCGGCGCCCCCGCGTCCGCCGGCGACACCGCCTGGTGCATCGCCGGCGATCATCGACGGTGGCGCGCGCCGTCCACTCAATCCTTTCCTCTCCAAGGACCCGGACCAGCGCGCAAAACGACTCGCGCGTGCTCTGGTCTCTGACATCGTGACTTACCATCCGGCGAAGCACGCGGAAGGACTTCGCGATGGCACTCTGAAACAGCTCTTTAGAGAGGAGATCAAAAAGAGTTTCGAAGAGTATATTGCCCAGGTAGGACAGCCACTGGCTGAAGGGACCACTTATTTTCAGGAAGCACTGAACGAAGTGCTGGCTGCGGGCAAAAAAATCTTCTAGGGGCGGGGAGCCCGGCTAAATGGCGGAAAGCGAGCGCGGTCGCGGACTGAAGCAGACTAAAGAGCGACTGGCGGAGTTACGGAGGTATCTTTGACATCGACGGCAAGCGCGCTCGCCTGAGCGGGCTCGACGCCGAGATGGCTGACCCTGGTTTCTGGAATAATCAGGAAAAAGCGCAAGCGATTCTCCAGGAAGTGAAGACGCTGCGCGGGCGCTGGAGCTCGACGAGCTGTTGCAGGACACCCCCGAGCCCGAGATGGAGCGCGAGCTCGATGCCGAATCGGCGCAGCTCCGCGAAGACCTGGATTCCTTCGAGGTGAAGTCGCTGCTCCGCGGGCCGGACGATTACCGTGACGCGCAGCTCGAGATCAGCGCCGGTGCCGGTGGAACCGAGGCGCAGGACTGGGCGCAAATGCTGATGCGGATGTACACGCGCTGGGCAGAGCGCCGCGGCTTCGAGGTGAGCATCCTCGACGAGAGTGAGGGCGAGGAAGCCGGCATCAAAGGCGCCGTGCTGGAGATTCGCGGGCAGTACGCTTACGGCTTTCTGCGTCCCGAGACGGGAGTTCATCGTCTCGTCCGGATTTCGCCGTTCGATGCCAACGCGCGGCGGCATACCAGCTTCGCATCGGTATTCGTTTATCCGGTTGTGAACGAAGAGATCAACATCGACATCCGTGACGAAGATCTGAAGATCGACGTTTACCGCGCATCGGGCGCGGGCGGCCAGCACGTCAACAAGACGAGCTCGGCGGTACGCATCACCCACATGCCAACGGGAACGGTCGTCGCATCGCAGCAGGAGCGATCGCAGTTCAAGAACAAATCGACGGCGATGAAGATGCTGAAGAACAAGCTCTATCAGGCTGAGATCGAGCGGCGCGAAGCGCACAAGGCAGCGCTCGATGCCACCAAGTCCGACGTGAGCTTTGGCAGCCAGATCAGAAGCTACGTCTTCCAGCCATACACAATGGTCAACGACCATCGCACCGAGCTGAAGATTCCGGACGTCCAGAAGGTGATGGATGGCGGAATCGATCCATTCATCGAGGCATATCTCAAGCAGGGCGGCGGCTCGACGACGGCGGCAGCGTGACCGAGGAACTGAACTTCGTTCTCCAGGCGCGACGCGAGAAACTCGAAGCCCTGGAGGCGGCGGGGATAACGCCGTACGCCTACGGCTTCGACCGCCAGCACACGGCCGCGCAGGCGCACGCGCTGATCGGGGACGCCGCTGAAGGCCCAGCGGTGAGCATCGCTGGACGGATCGTGGCGTGGCGGTCTCACGGCAAGACGACCTTCGCGCATCTGGCCGATCCTACCGGGAAAATCCAGCTCTATTTCAAGAAGGATCAGCTTGGAGAAAAGCCATATTCGCTGCTTACTCACTTGGATCTAGGCGACATCATCGGCGTGCACGGGCCCCTGTTCCGGACGAAGACTGGTGAGGCGACAGTTCGGGTCGACCGGGTAGAGCTCCTCGCGAAGTCGCTCCGTCCGCTCCCGTTTGGGAAAGAGGAAGAAGTCGGCGGCCAGATCATTCGTCATTCCGGTTTCTCCGATCCGGAGCAACGGTATCGGCAGCGGTATGCGGACCTTGCAGTCCACCCGGAAGTACGGTCGCTGTTCCTGGCGCGCGCACGGCTGACGAGCGCCATCCGGAAGTTCCTCGACGAGCGCGACTACCTGGAAGTTGAAACCCCGATCTTGCAGCCGCTCTATGGCGGCGCTGCGGCACGGCCGTTCACTACGGTGCACAACGCGCTTGACATGCGGCTCTATCTGCGCATCGCCGACGAGCTCTATCTCAAGCGACTTGTCGTCGGTGGGCTGGAGCGTGTCTACGAGATAGGTCACGACTTCCGGAACGAAGGGATCGACCGGACTCACAATCCCGAGTT
>QHUA01000156.1:14055-14842 GCA_003221805.1 Gemmatimonadota bacterium | reverse complement strand
CTTAGATTGTGCATCTAAAGACTCTCGGCCGGAGCGAGTGTCGGACAGTGGCGGTTCTTGGGTCCTGCGCTTCCGGCGTTGATGGTAAAGAAGGGTGGCGGCGCAGATCGCAAGCCAAAAAGCGGCGACAGCACCACGGGTGAGAAGGCGAGGCACGCTCAAGACTTCAGTAATACCGACAACAGACGTAGCCCAAACGACCGCCGCGGCGAGCATCGCACGACGCCAATCCAGACCCCTGTCTCGGAGCACCTGGAAGAACAGAGCAAAGGCTAGAAGTGACGGAATCAAGAGCATTGGAGAGGCGTCTTAAGCTGTTTCGGAGTTGTGAAATCCGCAGACTGAGTGAGTTTTGTCGATGCACTTCTTCAGAGCTGCCGCGAGGTCCCTCACAAAGGGCTCAAGAAGCATTCCAGCAGGGTAGACAGGCAGGGTAACAATCTCCTGCGCCGCAACACAGTCCCACTTCACCTCCGGCCCCGCATACTCCGCATATTGTCTCATGGGACGAAAGTCTGTGATGACACCGGGATAGGGTTTGGGGGCGTAGTTCAACGCCGCCCGATCATTGATTCCCCAGACTTCCGCGAGGATTGAGGTCGGCGACTTGGTGAGAGGCTGCCCTTGCATCAACCTTCCCAGCCAGATGCCCCGCCAGAGCCGGGTCCGGTCGTGCAGGGTTCTCAGTTTCTCTCGAAGGAAAGTGATCTTCTCTTTGAACTTCAAGAGCATGAAGTTCTGCGCATGGAAGATCAAGCGCCAGCCCCGGTGGCGCGCCTTGCCCCAT
>QHUA01000156.1:9691-13927 GCA_003221805.1 Gemmatimonadota bacterium | reverse complement strand
CCTCACGTACAGAGCGGCCATATCTTCAACTCGCGTCAGACATGGGCGCTCACCGTCCAGACCTTGAGCCTGCAGTCCATAAAGAGGCTGATCCGGTCCCAAATGCCGCGACAACGCGCGGTAAATGAGCACATTCCCTCCGGCAGCGTGAATGCAGAAGAAGCGAGGCCGAGATCCGCCTGGCTGGATCGCGATCAAGGTTGGCGCTGCTGCTGGGTTCCCGCGTCGAAGGACGTGAGCGAGTTCTTCGACGGTTTGAGCTTCGAAGAGCGTGGAAAGCGGCAGCTTCACGTTGAATGCCGTCTCGATCTGCGAGAACAGGCGGACCGCCGAAATAGTTGTCACGAAGATCGACGAGGCGGACACAGAGAACGTCGCGCCAGATCTTGATGAGCCGCGTTTCGATGTCATCCGGCTCGCGAGCGACGCCATTTCGGGAGGGCGCCTGCGTCGTCCGAGTAGCGCTCGAGCGAGGTTGCGGCGAGACTGGCAATTCGTCGAGGCACGCGGCCGGGTTCTTCACCATTGCCACCAGGATCTTCTGGTAGTCGGTCAGGACGCGCCGAATTGTTGCTGGGTGAAACAGATTAGGGTTGTACTCCAGTTGGCATCGCACCCCCTCGCGGCGCTCGAGGAGTCCCAGTTGCAATTCAAAATGAGTACCCAAGCCGAAATCGGGTAATGGCGTAATCGTCAAGTCACCCACATCGCGAGGCTGGAGGAAAGCTGTCTGATAGAAGAAATAAGCTTGTGAAAGCGGATTCCGCCCGCGTGTCCACCGAATCGCCAGCTTTTCGAGAATCATCTCGAAGGGCATCTCCGCGTGGCTCATGGCGTTGAGAGCAATCTCCCGAGTGCGGTGCAACAGGTCCCGCACGCTTGGATTCCCGGAGAGATTCACGCGCAACGAGACCGGTCCGGCGAAGGGGCCGATGAGGGGTTCCGTTTCAGGTCTACGGTTGGCCGCCGGCGAGCCGATGACAAAATCGGCTTGGTGTGTATACCGATGGAGCAGGACGCTGTAGGCGGTCAAGGTCAACATGAACATGGACACATCTTCGGACTTGCACAAGCCCTTCAGTGACTGCGTCACATCTTGAGGCAAGAGAAGCGTCTCCATGGGATGCTCCGAGGCGCTTCGAGTCTGGGAAGGCTGATCCGTCGGCAAATCCAGAACCGGTAGCGGCGCTGAGAGGCTCCGCTTCCAGAACGACAGGTGGTCGCTCGCGTCCTGAGAAGCCAGCCACTCCCGCTGCCAATGCACAAAGTCGCCGTACTGGATCATCAGCGGTGGCAGGTTGGGCTCGCGACCTGCCGCCAGAGACTCATAGATGGTCCACAAGTCTCGCTGCAGCACGCTCTGGGACCATCCATCCACAAGGATGTGATGCGTCGTGACGACCAGGACGTGCTCCTTCGGGCCAAGCCGGAGCAAACAGGCCCGGATCAAGGGCCCGTGGAGGAGGTCGAACGGAGCGCTCGCCTCCGCGCGGATGGATTCCCACAGCTTTGCGTCGCGCTCCCATTCTGGCACTCCTTCGAGGGAAGTGGCCGACAACGTCATCCCCCGAGAAGGAACAATGATCTGGACTATCTCATCGTTGGCTCTTTCGAACGTGGTACGCAAGGTTTCGTGGCGGTCAACGAGTAATTGGAGGCTCCTTTCGAGGGTCACGTGGTTAAGGTTGCCTGTGAGCCGGAGACAGGCCCGCATGTGGAGTGCGGGATTCCCAGGCGCGAACTGTTCCAGCACCCAGAAGCGGCGCTGCGCCGCGCTCGCTGGCATTGCGTAGGCCTCGTCCATCGCGTCATCTGCCGGGGGGGCCGCGAGGTGGCCGCCGCTCTCGGGACTCACTACCTCTCGAGCCTCGTGTGCACCCGACGAGAGCGGCTGAGGCACGTCCCTGAGGCGAGGAAGTCGGGAGATGGGCTCGTGCAGATTCTGGGCGATGCTTTCGAGGGTCCTTCGGTAGTCACCCAGCAGGCGGGTAATCGTGCTGGCCTCGAAGAGGTCCGTATTGTATTCGCAAGCAAGGCGCCAGCCCTCATTCCGGAGAACCAAGAAGACGTTGAGGTCATACAAAGCACCCTGCGACTTCGACGGAATCACGGTCAACTTGATTCCAGCGAACTCGAGCGGCTTCACCGGATCTCGCTGGCAAATGAAGTTGGTTCGGAACAAAGTATGGTGACTGGGATAATCATCTGGGCGGAGATCTTTCAACAGCTGCTCAAATCGAACGTGCTGGTGGGCGATGGCCTGCGACCCGACCTCCTGCACTCTAGCAATCAACTGAGAGACGGTCGGATCTCCAGATAGGTCCATGCGTAGGATGACCGTGTTGATGAACAGGCCGATGAGCGGTTCAAGGTCCACGTTCGACCGACCAGCGACCTGGGTGGCGATACCAAAGTCCGTTTGTGCGCTGTACTGCCGCAGCACGATCGACAGTGCGGCCAGCATGGTGTTGAAGAAGGTGGCGCCTTCGCGGTTAGCGACCTCCCGGATGGCATCTGTGAGCTCCACGGGCAGTAAGACGGACGTAATCGTGGCGTCATAAGTAGGGCCCGAGGGCCTCGGATGGTCGGTCGGGAATTCTAGGAGCGGCAGATGCTCAAGTTGGGTCTTCCAGTAGGCGAGTTCGCCCTGAACGACCGCGCCGTCTGCTTGCTGACGCTGCCAGACCGCATAATCTCCATACTGGACCGTGAGATCCGGCAGAGACGAACGGGCACCGCGCGCGTACGCCTCGTAGAGAGCCCCGAGCTCCTTCGAGATGAGACCAATGGACCAGTAATCGGCGACTACATGATGAGGCGTCACTAAGAGGACATGCTCATTGTCGTCTACTCGCAAGAGGCTGACTCGGAAGAGGGGGCCCGTGGTCAAGTCGAAGCGCCAACGCGCTTCCTGAAGAGAGAGTCGATCGATCTCGCCATCGCGCACAGTTTTCTCGATGTGACGAAGGTCAATTACGGGCACTTCGATGTTCAGGCTGGGCTTAATGACCTGGACCGCCTGGCCGGCCGCGATCGCTACTGTCGTGCGAAGGGTCTCGTGACGGAGAATGATCTCGTTGAAGGCGCGTTCCAGAATGGTTGGATCGAGCGCACCTTGGAGACGAAAGCGTACCGGCACATTCCAGGTTGGATTGCCGGGATTCAGGCGATCCAGTCTCCAGAATCGCTCCTGTCCGAGCGAGACCGGGAGGACATAGACCTCGCCCGACGTCGCGTCCCCGACCTCAATTTCCTTCTGGATCATTGGGACAGGTGCTTCACTCGGTACTTCTCCCGAGCTACCGGGACAATGGGCGGTGGGGCCCACTTCTCGCCATGCGACGCTCCGTTCCCCAAGTACGCTAGCAACGAGGCGATCGTCCGATACTTGAGAAACTGTGCCGGGGCAATATTGATGCCCGCCTTGTTGGCCCGGGCCGCAATCTGGAAGATGTGCAAGGAGTCGGCGCCCAGCTCAAACAGGTTGTCTTGCAGACCGACGCGCTCCAGACGAAGGACCTCCGTCCAAATGGCCGCCAGCTTCTTTTCCTGGTCGGTTCGAGGAGCCACAAAGTCCTTGTCGCGAACGGTCCGACCAGTTTCAGGTGTCGGGAGCACCTTCCGGTCGATCTTCCCATTCGGCGTGACCGGCAGTGCGTCCATCCGAACCACGGCCGACGGCAACATGTAATTCGGCAGCTTGCCCATGAGGAACTCCCGCACGGCGGTGACGGTGAGTGCCTGTTGCTCGCTCGTGACGTAGGCAACGAGCCGTTTGTCGCGAGGCGTGTCTTCGCGAAGAACGACCACCGCGTCACGGATACCAGGATAGCGAGCCAACGCCGTCTCGATCTCGCCGAGCTCGACGCGGAACCCCCGAAGCTTCACTTGATGGTCCAGCCTGCCGAGGAACTCGATCGAGCCATCGGCCAAGCGACGAACCAGGTCACTAGTTTTGTAGAGCCGAGCACTCGAGTCGCCACGGAACGGGTCTAAAATGAACTTCTCTGCGGTCAACTCAGACCGGCCGAAATATCCGCGCGCAAGGCCCTCGCCGCCGATGTGCAGCTCGCCTGGCACACCGATCGGTGTCAGTTGGCCATTTGCGTCGAGCACGTAGAACTGCGTGTTGTCGATCGGCAGGCCGATCGTCACGGGGCCCTCGCCGCCTTTCACCTCGCCGGCTGCCGACCAGATTGTGGTCTCGGTCGGGCCGTACATGTTCCAGACCGAGGT
>QHUA01000156.1:0-9579 GCA_003221805.1 Gemmatimonadota bacterium | reverse complement strand
TTCGCGAGGAGTTGGCCCCCATCGGCGGCCACTTCCCGGCTGGCAATCACGAGCGTCGCTCCGACACACAATGGCAGGAACAGCTCGAGGGCGGCGATGTCGAAGGAGAGCGTGGTCACGGCCACGAGTGCATCTGTCGCGTCCAGCCCCGGCTTCTTGCGCATGGAGGAGAGCAGATTGACGACCGCATGGTGGGGAATCGTGACGCCCTTGGGTTTCCCCGTAGACCCGGAGGTGTAGATGACGTACGCGAGATCCTCCGACGTGACCGAGACGCTCGGCGCATCCTCGCTCTCTCGGCTGATCGCACTCCAATTCGTATCCAGGCTGACGATTCTGGTTTCGGCGACGGCAAGATCGTGTGCTAGCTTCTCTTGTGTCAGCAGCACGGGCACGCTCGCATCCGCCAGGACAAACGAAATCCGTTCCGCCGGGTACGTTGGATCGATCGGTACATAGGCGCCGCCCGCCTTGAGGACGCCCAAGAGGGCAACGATCATATCGAGCGAGCGCTCGACGAACACTCCCACCAACACGCCGGGACGGACGCCGAGGTTTCTGAGGTAATTCGCCAACTGGCTGGCACGCCGGTCCAATTCCGCATAGGTCAGGTGCTGCTGCTCAAAAACGGCTGCGATGGCGTTCGGGGTCGCCTTCACCTGCCTCTCGACGAGCTGATGCACGCACGCATCCCGTGGATACTCTGCCGTCGTCGCGTTCCAATCGACCACGAGGAGTTGGCGGTCTGATTCGGTTAGAAGGGGCAATCGTGAACACTGCTGATGGACGTCCGCCACCATCCCCTCGAGCAGGGTCTCGTAATGGCCCAACCATCTGGCGATAGTCGCTTCGTCGAAGAGGCCCGTGTTGTAATCGCAGTCCAGTGTCAAGCCGTCCTTCGATTCGACGACGTTCAAGAAGATATCGAAGTTGACAAAGCTCTTCGGATTCGGATCGACGTCGACGTCGAGTCCATCAAAGTGCATGGTCCCACCGAGGCGTTCGAGATTGAACTGCACCTCCATGAGCGGCAGGCGACTCGGATCCCGTGGCAGCGACAACTTGCGGACAAGTCGGCCGTAGGTGTAGTTCTGGTGCTCATACCCTGCTAGCACTGTCTGCCTCATTTGCGCTAGAAACTCCGCCGCTGTCGAGTCAGGCGGGATGCGGCCTCGCAGAGGAATAAAATTCACGCAGTGACCGACCAAGACGGCGTCGTCCAGCAGGGACTGGCCCGCGGTCGGAACTCCCACGACGATGTCGTCCTGCCCGCTCAATCGGCTCAGCAAGATCTGGAAGCCAGCGAGGAGCGTCACAAACAACGTGCATTTCTGGCTGGCGCCCAGCTTTCTGATGTGGTTGTAGGTCGAGGCGCCGATAGTGCGCCGGTACGTCGCGCCGTGGAATTCCTTCGTCGCAGGGCGAGGACGGTCCGTCGGGAGGTCTAACAGCAGCGCGGGCGTCTGAAACTGATCCAGCCAGTATGCCTCCACCTTCGCGCCGTCCGCGCCCTCCAGGAACTCCGCCTGCGCGCGTGCGTAGGTCGCGAAGCTCATCGGTGCAGGGAGCTCGGCCGTGATGCCACGATTCAGGGCGTTGTAGAGCTTCGACAGGTCTTCCAACAGGACATTCGTCGACCAGCCATCACAGACGATATGGTGCGCGGTGAAGATCAAGAGTCCATGAGCCGGTTCCAGCTTGACGAGCTGCACACGGACCAAGGGACCCTGGTCCAGCTTGAATGGTGTGTGTGCATCTTGGCGGATCAGTTGCTCGACCCGAGTGTGGCGCTCTGCGGGGTTGAAACCGGTTAGGTCCACGACCGGAACCTCGAGGTGCAGCTCCGGAGCAAGCTGCAGCGTCTTTCCCTCTCGATCGAATGTCGACCGCAGAGCGTCGTGACGGCGGACTACCTGTTGGAGTGCCCCGCACAACGCCTTCTCATTGATGGGGCCACGCATGTGCAGGGTGAAAGACTCGTTGTAGCTGCAGGATGCCTCAGCGCCCAATTGAGCCGACAGCCAGACTTCGAGCTGCGGTTCGGTGATCGCCACCTCGACGGGCTTGTGATCCGGAGCCGTCGTGGCGGGTAGTGGCAGAATGTCGCCCGCCTGCATCTCGGCGACTGTCTCCCGGAAAGCGCGAACGATGCCCTCGATGTCAGCGTCGGAATGCGCGGTCGTGAGGAAGCAGGGGAAGCCCTCGAGTACGTAGACTCCCTTGTCGCGCAAGTGATAGTAGAAGAGACTCCCGAAGCGGAACTCACTCGGGAAACTGAAATAGAAAATGCTCCCAAACGTCTCGATGCGTGTCGGCACCTGATTTGCCTCGAGCAATTCGTTTAGACGGCGCACCAGGGCGACGGTGCGCTCGGTAAGCCGCTGTTGCAAGGCGGGCCCCTGCTCCTTGAAGTGCTCAAGCACGGCCCTCACGGCCGCGAGGGTCAGCGGATGGCGCACGAAGGTGCCGGCGAAGAAGGTGACGCCGACCTCGGGGTACGAGTCATCACCAAACTGCCACATCCCGCCGTCGAGCGCGTCCATGTACTTCGCCCTGCCCGCCAGGACACCAATGGGCATGCCGCCGGCGAGGACCTTACCGTAGGTCACCAGATCTGCGCGGATGTTGAACAGCGCCTGGCAGCCGCCAGGATGTACGCGGAAGCCGGTCACGACTTCGTCGAAGATCAGGCAGGCGTCGGCCTCCCGTGTGATTTGGCGGATGGCCCTGAGGAACTCGACCGGCTGCAGATTCGGATGACGGCTTTGGACCGGTTCGACCATCACGGCCGCAAGGTCTCTTGCGTTCTGGCGGATCCACTCCTGCGACTCCGGCGTCCCGTATTCGAGGACCACGACATTCGCGGCCTTCTCGCGGGGGATCCCTGGTGCGACCGGCACGGCTTGCGGTTTCCCATCTCGCTTGAAGCCTTTGACGAGCACCTCGTCGAACATGCCGTGGTAGTCACCGGAGAAGAACACGATTTTGCTGCGGCCCGTCACCGTCCGTGCAAGCCGCATAGCGGCGGTGACCGCCTCCGAACCGGTATTGCAAAAGGTCGCGCGCTCGTTCCCGGTGAGTTCGCAAATCATCTCCGCCACTTCACCAGCAAGCAACGTTTGTGGCCCGATCTCGAATCCTTGGCGGAGCTGCCTTTCGATGGCCTTTTCCACGAAGACCGGGCGGTGGCCGAGCATGATGGGGCCGAAGCCGTTCAGAAGATCGATGTATTTGTTGCCGTCAATGTCCCAGAGATACGAGCCCTCCGAGCGCACAGTGATCAGCGGATAAACCATTTCCTTCCATTCCGGCCGGAAGCCGGCGACCACGCGGGGATCGGCGAGCACCCTCCGATATTGTTCCGTCTTTTGCTTCGAGGTGGCCGTGCGCTTGGTGTAGCGCTCGGCCAACGCGGTGATGTGACTCTGCTGCTTCCCCGTCAGGTCGCCGGAGGGTCCTTTCGAGAGCGGTTTGAATGGCGTATATCCCTTGAGCTCCTTCGTGTCTCTTTCGGCTGTCGGCGGCGCCGGTTGCCGTTTCTGCGCCTCCAGCACCGGAGGAGCTGCCGTAGACGTTACTGGCCCAGCAAGCGCGGTTGGGTCAGTCGAGCGGGAAGTCGGGGCACCGCTCCGGATTGCATCGAGCTGCTTGGCGAAGAGCTGATTCATGGCCTGGAGCTGCTCGCGCATGACGCGCTCGAGTGAGGATTCCGTCATGGCGGGTCCTCCGTTGTTGCCTGCTGGAGTCGTCGCGAACGCGGCCGGCGCAGCCGCTGCTGGGACGTGGACCCCTGTGGGCGCGGGAGCTGAAGAGGCGGCAACCGATGCGGCCGGCTCGGCAAACGTCTCTGCCGGGAGGTTGCGGTCCGCATATTCCACCAACGTGTCTAAGCTCGATTGATCGCCGAGGAGCTGACGGAACGTGATCTTGAGCCCACATTTACTTTGCAGCGCTTGAGTGACCTGGGTCAGGAAGAGCGAATCAAAGCCCATCTCGAGGAACGTCGTGGAATCGTCAACCGTGGAGAGATCTACCCCCGAGAGCTCTTCAAAGATCCCCGTGAGCATTGCCCGAATCTTCACCGCGCGGGTTGCGGGGGTTGCGACGGGCGCGATGGATTGTGAAGTGACGTTCACCGGTTGACATTCCTCCGTGATTGTGATCTCGCCTGCGGGCTCTGGAGAGTCCACGGACGACACGATAGCCTGCGCGGGTGCCGCTTCTGGCACCGCGGGCGCATCTAGCCAATAGCGCTTTCGGTCAAACGGATACGTTGGCAGGGAGATGCGCTGCCGGCGCTGTCCCCCATGCACGGCGGTCCAATCCGGTTGCACTCCCCACAGCCACAGCATGCCAAGCGCGTTCAGCAGGCTCGCGGCATCGCCCTGCCCCGAGAAACCGTCGGAGAGCGAAGAAACGATCCGCTCATCGCCCGAGAGTTCCGTGTGCTGCCGTGCGAGCGTGCTCAGCACGTTGCCGGGCCCGACCTCGAGCAAGATATGGCTGGGATTCTTGAGCAACTCCGCGACGCCCGCGGAGAATTGCACCGGCTCGCGGGCATGGCGGCCCCAGTAGGCGGGATCGGTTGCTTCCTGCTGCGTCATCCATTTGCCAGTCACGCTGGACACGTAGGGAATCTGCGGCGGATGCAGTCGCGCCTGGGCCGCGCGCGCGGTGAAGGGCTCGATCACGGGGTCCATCATCGCGGAATGGAACGCATGCGACGTCACGAGCCGCCGGCACACGACTTCTTCGCGACCAAGCTCCTGCTCTAACCCTTCCAGCGCGCCCAAGGGGCCGGCCACGACGCAGAGCGATGGCGAATTCACCGCCGCTATTGAGAGGCGGTGATTCAGCCGGACACGAAGGGCCGCTTCCGGCAGGCGGACAGACAGCATTCCCCCCCGCGGCACGCCTTGCATCATCCGTCCCCGCGCGGCGACCATGGCTAGCGCGTCGTCGAGAGAAAGCACACCCGCCAGACACGCCGCGACGAACTCGCCGATGCTGTGGCCAAGCATGGCCTGAGGTCGGATTCCCCAGCTCATCCAGAGCTGAGCCAGCGCGTACTCCACGGTGAAGATGGCAGGCTGAGCGATGAGGGTGTCGGTGACGCGTCGGCTCGCTTCATCTGAGACGCCTTCCGGAGGATAAAGCAAGGCGCGAAGATCGGCGCCGAGGTGGGGCTGGAGAATGTCTGCGCAGCGATCTACGGCCTCGGCAAACACGCCTTCGCTCTGATAGAGCTCCCGTCCCATGTTCGGGTGCTGTGAACCCTGGCCCGGGAAGAGGAAGGTGACCACAGGGTGGTCGAGCGGACACCGCCGCGTCGGGACACGACGGCGATCGCGCTGCGAGAGGGCCGAGAGCGCCTCCGGGACATTCGCCGCGATGACGGCGCGGCGCCGCGGAAACGCTCGGCGACCGACTTGAAGCGTCCAGGCGGCGTCCGGCAGATTCGTCTCCGGATGCTCCTTGAGGTGTCCGGCGAGATTCTCGGCGGCGCGCTCGAGTGCCCCCTCCGAACGGGCCGAGAGCAGCAGTAGCTGGAGCGACCGTGCGGGAGCCGGCGGATTCTGCGCCGGTGGCTGCTCGAGCACGACGTGAGCGTTTGTCCCGCCTACGCCGAAGGCGCTCACACCGGCGCGCCGTGGCGAGGCCGCTGACCCCCATGCCGCGAGCTTGGGCGTGACATAGAACGGGCTGCTCTCGAGATCGAATTTCGGATTCGGCGCATGATAGTGCAGCGTCGGTGGGAGTGTACCGCTGCGCACGATATGCGCAGCATGAATGAGGCCGGTGACGCCGGCGGCGATATCTAGATGGCCGACATTGGTTTTGGCCGTCCCGACCGCGCAGAACCGTTGCTTGGCTGTGCCGGCGCGAAACGCCTGAGTGAGCGCGGCAAGTTCGACGGGGTCCCCCAGGGGCGTGGCGGTCCCGTGTGCCTCGATATAGCCAATGGATTCGGGATGGACACCGGCGGCCCCTTGCGCCAGCGCAATGACGCGGGCCTGGCCCTCCACGCTTGGCGCCGTGTACCCCACCTTTGCCATGCCGTCGTTGTTGACGGCAAATCCACGAATCACAGCGTAGATTTGGTCTCGGTCCCGCACTGCGTCCTCGAGACGCTTCAGGAGCACGACCGCCACCCCGCTCCCGAAGACCGTGCCCTGTGCGTCGGCGTCAAAGGTGCGGCAATGGCCATCGGGCGAAGTCATGCCCCCTTCTTGATAGCGGGAGCCGCGCTTCTGCGGAAACGTGATCGAGGAGCCACCCGCAAGAGCCATGTCACTCTGATACGTCAAGAGGGACTGGCAAGCCTGACAGATGGCAACCAGAGACGTCGAACATCCCGCCTGCATCGTGAAGCTCGGCCCGCGCAGATTCAGTTTGTAGGAGACCCGTGTGGACAGGAAATCGCGGCTATTCCCCATCATCTCGAGGTAATTCTCAACTTGGTATCCGCCGGTGAACTGCTGGATAAAGCTCGGCCTGGTGCAGAGACGTGAGAGGAAATACGTCTCCATGCTGCAACCGGCATACACCCCGATCGCACCCGGATACACGAGCGGATCGTAACCGCCGTCTTCACATGCTTGCCAGCAGCACTCGAGGAAGAGCCGATGCTGCGGATCCATGAGCTCCGCCTCACGAGGGTAAATGCCAAAGAATTCAGCGTCGAAAAGATCGACATCGTCGAGCACGGAGCGGACCCGCACGTAACGAGGGTCTTTGGCGAAGTCCGCGGCACCCGGGACCTCCAGGTCCTCGACACGAAAGTGCGAGATCGCCTCGACGCCGTCGAGCTGATTCCGCCAGAACTCCGCCACACTGCGCGCACCTGGGAAGCGCCCGGCCATCCCAATGATGGCGACGCCGTCGAACAACGGACTCGGAGTGTCGCGAACAGTCATGCGGCACCGCCGGCGCGGCGCTCACGCCGACGCGCAAAGGCTTCCCGCTGCCTCTGGGCCTGCCTCTGGATCTGGGCGAATGAGGGGCCTGCCGGTGCCGCTTGGCCCAGGCGCCGTGCGAGCGTCCGAATGGTGGTGAACTCGAACAAGTCGACCACCGGAATCTCCGTCTGCAAGATTTTTTGCAAGTTCGAGTGGACGGCCACGAGCAGCAGCGAATCACCGCCGAGATCGAAGAAGTTGTCGTCCAGACCTACACGCTCCAGGCACAGAACGCGCCGCCAGACGTCGATAAGCGCCTGTTCGAGCTTGGTCTTGGGGCTCTCTGAGATCCCGTCGGCGTCCAGGGAGAATAGGGGGCTCGGCAGGGCCGCCCGGTCCACCTTGCCGTTGGGAGAAAGCGGCAGCGAGGCAAGCGGAACGAAGAGTGCGGGGATCAGATAGCTCGGAACCTTGCTCGTCAAAAAGTCGCGCAAGTCGCTGGGAGTCGCACGGGAAGTCGACGACGCCACATAGTAGGCGATCAGACGCTTCGAGTCGACACCATCCGAATTCGTAATCACGCAGGCCTGCCTCACGCCGGCGTGTGAGCAAAGGACGGTCTCCACCTCACCGGGCTCGATGCGGTGGCCCAAGATCTTCACCTGGTTGTCCAGCCGACCGAGAAACTCGATGACGCCGTCGGCTCGCCATCGGGCGAGATCGCCGGTTCGATACATCCGCGCACCCGGCTCGGCGGAAAACGGATCCGGAAGGAATTTTTCGGCCGTTCCTTGAGGATCATTCAGATACCCACGAGCGACGCCATCGCCCGCGGCGTACAGTTCTCCTGGCTCGCCCGGTAGTACGGGCTGCCTGGCGGCGTCCAGAATGTAGACCCGCGTGTTCGAAATCGGTCGGCCGATGGGAACCGAATCGGGTATCCGATCGCCGACCCGCATGGAATGGCAGCACGTGAAGGTCGTGTTTTCCGTCGGGCCGTAGCCGTTGATCAGACAGCCGTCCGGGATATTATCGAGAACCTTCCGAACGTGGCGTGCGGAGAGAACGTCGCCTCCCGCCAGGAGCTGGCGAATCGGCCGGAGGTCGTCTAGCCTCTCGTCCACCATCAAGTGGAAGAGCCCAGCGGTCAGCCAAAGCGTGGTCACGCTATTTTCGCGTATGACGCGACCGACTTCCTGGAGCGAGGCCGCTTGCGGCGGCATGACGACCAGCCTCCCCCCGGTGAGCAATGGGCCCCAGATTTCGAGCGTCGAGGCGTCGAAAGAAACCGGAGCAAAGAGCAGGAACACCTCGTCGGGACCAAAGTGACAGAAATT
This sequence comes from Gemmatimonadota bacterium, assembly GCA_003221805.1. GTDB lineage: Bacteria > Gemmatimonadota > Gemmatimonadetes > Gemmatimonadales > Gemmatimonadaceae > UBA4720. The sequence continues at coordinate 1,343 of QHUA01000156.1, read as the reverse complement.
CGTATTGCGAACGAGTCGAACAACGGCGCGGTTCTCGACCATCACGCCCTTGGGCCGACCCGTGGACCCGGAGGTGTACATCACGTAGGCAAGGTCGGTCGGGCCGCCGAGATTCACGGGATTCGCGTCATCACCCGGACTCGAAGCGTGGTCTCCCGCGTCAAGGAGGATGGATTGGAGGTGTCGTCCCGCCAACACGCTCGAGGCCAAGGAAGTCTGAGTGAGCATTAGAGGCGAGGCAGTATCCCGCAGCAGGAAATCAAGTCGCTCTCGCGGATACGACGGGTCGAGGGGCACGTACGCTCCGCCCGCTTTCAGAATCGCGACGAGCGCTACGATCAGGTTCACGGAGCGCTCGACGCAGCATCCGACCAGCGTCTCCGGCCCGACGCCGATTCGCCGCAGTCTGTGAGCCAGATGGTTCGCACGCTTGTTCAGTTCGCCGTAGGTGACCTGCCTCGGGCCGCATACAACCGCTATCGCCTCTGGCTGCGCGGCAGCGACCTCCTCGAACACTTCGGCAACAGTCTTCTCACGCGGATAGTCCGTCGCCGTTTGATTCCACGCCCAAATAGACTCAGGCAATATGGCCGTGGAGCCCTTTAGCTGTCTCAGCTTCCTCGCAGGTGTCATCGTCATCGCATCCTGCCAATCCGGCACGCCCGGATCGCTTGTTTATGGCAGGAAGACCTCCTTCTCGCCCCAAAGCCGCTCGGCCGTGATGCCCCGCGTCCGACAAGCCTCGATCAAACGGTTGGACTCGATGATCGGGTTCGACGTATCTGTGTACTTGAGGCTCATCACGTAATTGAGCCAGGGTTCCTGACCCATCGCGTAGACGTAAACCTCTTTGCAGTGGAGCTGGTCAACGATGCCAAGGGCGCGTTCGTAATTCGACCCTGCCAGCCGACGTGACTGATCCTTAGGACGCTCGAGCCGCTGGGTCAGCAGCGGCCCGTAGAGCCAGGACATCGGCGCGCCGTCGCACTCCATTCCGACGAACAGGACGTCGACGTCGCCGATCTCCCGATGAATGTGTTCGTACAGCTGCGGTGAGATGTTGCAGGAGTCGGTGACAAAAAGCAGTGAGTGCTCATTGATCCGGACCAAGTACGCGGACTTCGAGAGGATGTTCAGGTCACCGTGCTCGCCCAGGAACGGGACGGCGGTGATCGACCCGCGCTCGAACGGAATCTCTTCCATCTCCGAGAGCTCGAGCACATTTCGAAAGCCACACTCTTTCAGTAGCAGTCTCAGCGAGGGATCCTGCAGCGCCCCGCCACTGTTGCGGGGAACCACCACGGTGCGGATGCGATCGCGCAGCTGCAACAGGGTTTCGAACA
>QHUA01000192.1 GCA_003221805.1 Gemmatimonadota bacterium | reverse complement strand
GGCGAATGGCCTCCAATCTTCGCGCTTCTCCAGCTTCAACGATAGACCAACCCATGATGACGGGTCGCGACGCGTAGCTGCTGTGGATACGCCACTACACATCTTGCGACGTTCCATAATTTGCGACGACATTGTTTGTTCTCTCCTTCGGCGAGACAACAATGACCGCACACCCGCTCCGTTCGACCTCGCGTCTAACCATGCCATTCCTGGCTCACGCGCTCGTCGGTTCAATGGTTCTCGCGATAGGGTGCCACTCGCCGGCAAGCCAGGCAAGCGGTGCGCGGTCAGCCACAAACGCGCCCCAGGCAATACCGACTCCTCCGCGACCGGCTGTAATCGCCCTTGCAGAAGGCGAGCGCCGATTCCTTCGCGGTGAAACGCCGTTGCTGATCAAGATCGATCCCGTAACCACCGGCTCTCAGCGTATGGTCCTCGGCAGCTCAGACTTGCCTGCGGGTGATGCCATCGGCATGCATCGGCACCTTCAGGAAGATGAGATCTTGCTCATTCTCCGAGGAAACGCGCATGTCGATCTTGCTGGCCGGAAATACGATGCTGGTCCCGGCGGTGCGATATACATTCCTCAGGGCACCTGCGTAGCTGTGGCCAATGCCGGGCGCGACACTCTGACGACCTTTTTTATCTTCTCCTCGCCCGGATTCGAGCAGGTGCTGCGCGAGGTTTCGTCGCTCCCAGGTGAGCCACCTAAGCGACTCTCACCAGCGGAACGTGTCGCGGCTTTTCACCGCGGCCACGCCGTCGCCAATCCCGTCGATTGCTGAACCTGTTACGATCACCCCAGTGGTTTGAGCGCCAATGAGTTGCTTAACGGCGTCAGGGTTGTGCGTTACCTGGCTGGCGGAGGGTTGGAGTAAAACGTGTTCTGCGCCGCTACAACCTTCCACACCGCGCCACGTTTCTCCATCACGTGCTTGAGATGTGCCTTGACGACTCCGTTCGACTGAGTGCTGCCGGACGGAGCCTCCTTGAACAAGGCGAGGTCCAGGTCGAAGTCGGCAATCATCAGGCTGGGACTGAGACGACGTGTCCTTCGTACCAAGCCTTTGACGCTGCTACCCTTGAACGCGGTGTGCCAGAGATCTACGTGCATTTGCTGGATCGCTGACTGACCGTTCCAGATATTGCCTGTAGGATCGACGAGCTCTGCGTCCGGCCAGTACAAGTCGCCGTAGTTTGCCGGAGCTTGCGCGTCTCCCGCGGCCGCCCGGTTCCAGGAGTCAACGAACCGCGTAAGCGCGTCTGACGCTGCATTGGCTACTTCCGCATCGGTCGATGGTCCGGGGCTTACGGTTGCGCACGCCGTCAGCACGGCGAGGCAAACGGCAAAAGGCTTCTTCATGGAATCCTCCGAGGCGACTACTCTATGCGATCCGCTTCACGATTCGTATTGTGATGATCTGACCACTACGGTTCGGTAATCGGAATTCCAGCCTTTACGTCCGTATTGTGGTACGCGACGATTTTCCACGTGCCATTGTCTTTGGCGATGATCTGCATCAATCGTGTGCGTAACCGGCCCTTTTCGTCGAGCGCAACGCCGGCAGGCGGCTGGGCGATTCCGGAGACGGCTGTAACTGTCTCGACAACCGCAACGTCCGGCCGCACGAATTTCAACGATATCACGCGCTGATTGAGGTTGGTGTTCTTGAAGATGGTGTCGAAGATCACCTGGTGCTGCTTGAGAAAGGCATCGTAGCCCGTAAAGAACTGGCCGCGGATGTTGGTGAAAGTGCCGTTGGTGACGAAATCCTTCGAGTATCCAACCGCATCTCCCTTATTCCAGGTGTCGATCTCATTCTGGACGATGCCGCGAATAGTCGCTTCATCGGCAGGCAACTGGGCAGCGGCGCTCCCGGCGATAGCGAGGGAGATGAACGGGATAAGCCATTTCATGCGACCTCCTGCGTCGGCACGGATCTTAGGTGGTGGTGATGGATTTCCAGTTTTTTAACCGCTCTGCGATCAACTCCGCGCGTCGCCGATCGTCGTTCCCGTCCAGGATAGTCATGTCCTCTGGATCGGCGCGCCAGTAGACGCCGGAAGTCCGCGCGTTCACTCTTGGTCCCTTCTCCGCTCGAGTTGTCCAGTAGCCGGACGCGCGATCGGCGGACTCGATCCGGATCTCCCCGATCCCCTCCAGCTGCGGCGCGTTGGGGTCAATAGGCCGTTCTCCCTTCCAATAGTAGAAGACCCCCGAAGACTCCTTTCTCTCTTTCACCGCTTCGCTCCAGTACCTCGCTGACAGGCTGCCATTCTCCTGCCATGAGCGGCCGGCTACCTCTAGCGCGCCATTGCGGTCTCGCGAGACACGCAAGAGGCTCACAGCTGAAGGCTCTCTCACGCTGCGCTCTGTCAGGGAATACTGCCACCACAGGCCCTCGATGCGGGCGATCCGCCCCTCGCCCTCGATCGCGTCCCGAAGCTTTTGATTGACGACTGTTATATCGGTAGTGGCCAGCGCTTCGTCGTAACGCACGCAGGTGAGGCCGAGGAGATCGGTTGGAAGCTTCGCGCCGTTCGCCTGGAGGATGAAGGTGCGGCGCATTCCGAGCACTCCACCGAAAAGCC
>QHUA01000155.1 GCA_003221805.1 Gemmatimonadota bacterium | reverse complement strand
GCGAGCGCATCAGTCGCCTCACCTGGATGAGCGATTCCACCAAAGCGCGCGCGCTGCAGAAGCTCGCCTCGGTCTATCCCAAAGTCGGGTATCCCGACAAGTGGAAAGATTATTCGGCGCTGGTCGTCGGCCGGAGCTCCTACGCCGAGAACATGATGAACGCGAATCGTTGGGCGTTCAACGACAACATCTCCAAGTTCGGCAAGCCGGTCGATCGCGCCGAGTGGGGGATGACGCCGCAGACTTACAACGCGTACTACAATCCGTCGAACAACGAGATCGTCCTGCCGGCGGCCATCTTCACCATTNNNNGGCGGGAACCATCGGCCACGAGATCACCCACGGTTTCGACGACGAAGGCCGCAAGTTCGACGCGGCCGGGAATCTCACCGATTGGTGGACGAGTGCGGACGCGGCGAATTTCGAGAAGCGCGCCGAGGTGATGGCGAAGCAGTTCGACGCCTACGAGCCCATGCCCGGGCTGCACATCAACGGCAAGGCGGGTCTGGGTGAGAACATAGCCGATTACGGCGGTGTGCTACTCGGCCTCGACGCGTTCCGGAAAACGAAGCAGTACCAGGAAGGCAAGAAGATCGGCGGGCTTACGCCGCTGCAGCGTTACTTCCTCGGCTACGCCATCGGCTGGATGTCACAGCAGCGCGACGAGTCGCTGCGCAGCCAGCTCCTGAGCGACGTGCACTCACCCGCGAAATGGAGAGTGCTGGGTCCGATCTCTAACGTCCCGGAGTTTTATCGGGCTTTCGGAGTGAAGCCGGGGCAGCCAATGTATCGGGCGGACTCCGCGCGAGTCCAGATCTGGTAGTCGAGCCGAGTTTCTCGAGGCCCAGCATGTACACCTCCAGACCCATGTCTGGAAGGGTAAGGGAGTAGCCCGCAACAAGCTGCTCCTTGTAGCGGTCGAGATCGAAATTGAAGAGGCCAGTCGGTCGGCGATCGACTACCTCCATTTCGGCGTCGAGCATGACGAGCTTGCCGAAGTGCAGCGCTCCACCCTTGAAGTACATATATGCCGGGACCGCGGTGTCGGGCGGAGCGAGCTCCGGGGCATCGGCCGGAGATCCGAAAGTTTGCACCAGCTCGTCACCGTCGACGCGAATGGCGGTCGCGTGTCCTTCGATCGCCGGCGGCGGGAGGATTTTCGTCGGATCGAGCAACAGGTCGTTGCCTTTCACCGTCACGCCCTTCGCTTTTCTCAGGTCGAGAATTTTCTCGAGACTGAGATTGAAAGCGCGCATGAGGGCGTTCCCGTCAACGCCGAGGATGCGGGTCTTCACCGGGTGTAGCCGAATGAGCCCTTCAGGTGTGACCGACAAGTCCGCGGTGATCTCGAACGGAATGTCGAGGATCTTGTGCATGATCCCCGTTTGCACCAACCGTGATCCCTGGGTGTGCACCTTTAGTTTCTTGAGCGGTGCGCCGGGATAGGCGAAGATGTAGTGATTCATTAGCGTCGTGATGTCGTCGCCGTTGAGGCCGATCTCGGCGTACGCGAGATGAATCACGAACGCATTCTTGTCGTCGAATTGGACGGGGCCACCGCGGAGTGGTCGCATCCATCCGCGCATGGTGCGGATGCGCAGCGCCGCCCCGGGGATGATCCAGAAGTTGACCTTGTGCATCGCCGCGCGAGTGACGCTGTCAGGCTCTCCAAGAGCGCTCCGATCATTTGCGGCGGCTGTGGGGTGGGCGTCGGTTAGAGGAGCCTGACTAAATCCGACGGCAATCGCCGCGAGAGCCGCGACCGCGATCAACGGCGCGACTACCTTGACCGGGATCATAAACGAAATCAGAGCAAATTACTTTCCGAACTGCCGCCGCTATGGGTGGGAGTATCAGTAAACGGGGTCGGCGGCGAAAATATGGCGGCGAAAATCGAGCCCGATCATTGTCGCTTCCAGGCATTATTGGTCGAATCGGCGTCCATCCAAATACCGGTTTCAATCGCGAGCGACTGCAGTGATTTGCGGGTCGTCAAGGGGACTCGTGCGCTATGCGGATTCGTCGCCCAGATCGCTGCTGTCTGGTGAATCCGCTGACTGGTGCCGTCGGTGAAGTGCGCATCCAGGTCAAAAGGCACGGGCATTCCACCAACGTTGTTTATCCGCGCCGAGTAGCCATCACCCGTCTTGTCGACGCCGCCCAGCGCGAGATCGATGTAGTCATTGCTGAAGAACCAGCTATTCCAGAACCAGTTCAGGTTCTGACCGGTGACGTTGTTGAAGGTGTTGAAGAAATCCCAGGGAATGGGGTGCTTGCCGTGCCAGCGATCCATGAACTCGTGCAACGCGCGACTGAATGTCGCGTCTCCGAGGAAATCCTTGAGCGCGAGGTAGCCGAGCGCGGGCTTGCCGTACGCGTTGTCGCCGTAGGCGTTCGGACTCAGCGCGTCGGCCGGAGTAATGATTGGCAGATCCTCCAGCGGTGAAGGATCGTTGGCCCACCCATTGACCCGGAATTGTTTGAACAGCGCGTCGGCCTGTTCCCTCCCCATGTCGTTGGTGCCGATCAGATACTCGAAGGCCGTCGCCCAACCTTCATCCATCATTGCGTACCGACTCTCGTTGATCCCCATGTAAAACGGGAAATAGGTGTGGGCGATCTCGTGCTCGGCGACGAGTTTTGAAAAGGTCGTGTCTGTGTAACTCTCGTCGTTCACCATCATCGGGTATTCCATTCCGGCCCCGCCCTGGACCACGGTCGTTTTCTCGTACGGGTATGGAACTCCGGGCCAGTTGTGTGAGAGCCAGTCGAGTCCGTGCCGCGCGTACTCGACCATGTGGTGGAAGTCGGCGGCGGAATCGTTGTAAGCAGCCTGCACGCTCGCCCGTCGGTGCGTCGCATCGTCGACAACGACACTCGCGCCATCCCACACGTAGTGATCGCTCAGGTTGAATGTCATGTCGGGGATATTCGTCGCCCGAAAGCGCCAGGTATTACGGGGCGATTGGGCAGTTACGGATTTCGCCACCATTTGCGCTTTCGAGGCGATGGCGATGGTCCGATCCGACGTCATGGACTCCCTGAATCGCTGCTGCACTGACGGCTGGAGAACCTCCGTCGGATTGAGAAGAGTTCCAGTTCCCCACACTACGAAATTCGCGGGGACGGTAACCGACACGTCGTAATCGTTGAAGTCGCTGTAGAACTCCTGCATGTCGGTGAACGTCATCGTGTCCCAGCCGTTGTAATCGTCGAAGACGGCTACACGCGGATAGAAATAGGCGAGGAAGAAAGTGGTCGAATCGAGCATTCCTTCACGGCCGGGATCCTTGGACACGTCGTAATGCCATTTGAACGTCAGATGCACCGAGTCGTGCGGCACGAGCGGTTGCGGTAATGCGAATCGTTGCCAGGTGAACGCATTCTGTACGCCCTGCCATTGGGTCGCCTGTCCGTTCACCGCCACCGAATCGATCTGGACGCCGGGCGTCAGATAGTCAGGGCGACCGGGATACGCCCGCGGCGCGCCGGGCTTGTGGATGTTCATGAACAGCTTGATCACAGGATTGCGCAGAGTATCCGGACTATTGTTGAAGTAGGTGATCTGCTCGACGCCGCGAATGGTGCGATCGGGAGGCAGCGCCGTGATCGCAATGACGTAACGTCCGCGATTCTGCCAATAGCTGGGGCCGGGTCTGCCGTCGAGTGATCTCGTTCCTGAGCGATAGGCTTGCTGCACCGCTCGCGGCATGTAGAGCGAACCCCCGAGTGCTTGTGCGGGAGCGGGCGTGAGTGACGGCGCCGGTGCGCAGGCGATACCAGCCGAAGCGGAAAACGCGAGTGAAGCGCGGACCAGTCGTGACATTGTCATGTGGGTTCAGGGTACACGAACACAACGGCCACTGGAGCGATTGGATTCGTTATTCCTGTAAATGGTTTGTAGACGGTGTACCGGCCAATCGCCTTACGGCGGCCCGAAGAGGGCCGACTTCATCCCGCGTTAGTCAGTGAGATCTTGACCGTTTCAAGGAACGGCCGTATGGTGGCGCACCACCCCGCCCGGAGGCACCATGCGTGCACTCAGCAAGATCCGGCTGCTTATCGGCATCGCGCTAATCCTACCGACAGCCAGGACACTATCACAATCGCCGAGCACCCTGTCGCCCCCTCTCACGGCCCCGCCGCGAGCGCCGGTACGCACGGTCGTCGACGAATACTTCGGCAACAAAGTCGAAGACCCGTATCGATACATGGAGGACCTGAAGGCGGCCGAAGTGCAGGCGTGGTTCAAGGCCCAGAACGATTACACGCGCGGCGTCCTCGCCAGAATTCCGGGACGCGATGCGCTCGCCAAACGCATCAAAGAGCTCGACGAATCCGCCGTCGCCAGAGTATACGATCTGCGCCGGCTGCCCGGCGAGCACTACTTCTATCAGAAGCGTCTCGCCTCGGAGGAGATGGGCAAGATCTACGTCCGAAACGGCATCAACGCGCCGGAAAAGCTGATCGTCGATCCCGTCAAGATCACGCCGGCCGGTAGTCCGTCGTTCGTCCTCAACTACTACACTCCCTCGTACGACGCCTCCAAACTGGCGTACGGCGCTTCGCCGGGCGGATCAGAGGACGCAGTGATTCACACTATCGATGTCGCAACCGGTCGCGAATTCCCGGAAACGATCGATCGCAGCTGGTTTGGCGGTCCCGCCTGGCTTCCTGACGGACATGCATTCTTCCACAACCGGATGCAGAAGATGTTACCGGGCATGCCTGTCACCGAGCGCGAGCAGAAAAGCACGGTTTACCTGCACGTGCCCGGCACCGATCCCGAGACCGATCGCGCCGTGTTCGGCTACAACGTGTCAACGCGGGTGAAAATCGTTCCGACCGATTTGCCGTTCGCTTTTCCGTCGGGAAACTCTCCCTGGCTGTTCGGCTTGATTGGTCACGGCGTCCAGAACGAGATCACGCTCTATGCTACGCCGGTGGCTTCGATCAACGACCGCGACATTCCCTGGCGGAAGATCGTCGATGTCGACGACGAGGTGACTGCGTTCGACGTGCACGGCGACGACATCTACCTGGTGAGCCACAAGGGAGCGCCACGCTTCAAGGTCGTTCGCACAAGCATCGGCAATCCTGATTTCGCCCAAGCAACCGTTGTCGTGCCCGAGAGCGATGCGGTCATTCGAAACGTTGCCACCGCGACCGATGCCCTGTACGTGCAATTACTGGACGGTGGAATCGGCAAAATACTGCGGATTCCATTCACTGGTCCCAACGCCGGGGTGGCCCAGAAGATTTCGCTGCCGGTTGATGGTCAGGTCTGGTTCGACGCCATCGATCCTCGTGTCAGTGGCGCACTGTTTGGTCTCACCTCGTGGAATCGCGCTGCATCGGACTATGCGTATGACCCCGCCACCAATCGGATCACTGAAACCACTCTCGTACCACATGGCCCGTTCGATTTCCCGTCCGACGTAGTCGCCGAGGAAGTGAGGGCGCCGAGTTACGACGGCACGCTGGTACCGTTGTCGATCGTTCACAAAAAGGGTCTCGCACTGGATGGGTCGAATCCGACCCTGCTCGACGGTTACGGCTCATATGGCATCACGCTGGACCCTTACTTCGATCCGATGATGCTGGCGTGGATCGAACGAGGTGGTGTTTACGCCGTAGCCCACGTGCGCGGCGGGGGCGAGTACGGAGAAGGCTGGCATCTCGCGGGCAAGCTCCTTAACAAACACAACACCTGGCGGGATTTCATCGCATCAGCACAATACCTGATCGACCATAAGTACACATCGCCAGCCCGGCTTGGAGGCCAGGGCACCAGCGCCGGTGGAATCACGATCGGCCGCGCGATTACCGAGCGTCCAGATCTATTTGCCGCTGCCATCGACAACGTCGGTCTTTCCGATGTCGTGCGAGTTGAGGAATCGGCGAATGGCGTCCCCAACATTCCGGAGTTTGGAACCAACAGAACGCCGAAGGGATTCCAGGCAGTCTATGAGATGAGCACCTACCATCATATCAAGGACGGAACGGCGTATCCGGCGGTGCTGGTGACGACCGGCATTAACGATCCGCGCGTGACACCGTGGGAGCCCGCGAAATTGCTGGCGCGCTTGCAGGCGGCGACTTCGAGCGGTAAGCCGGTGTTACTGCGGGTGGAATATGAGGGCGGTCACGGCGGCATTGCCATGACCAAGACCCAGTGGGAGCAACTGCTCGCCGATCAGTGGAGCTTCCTGTTGTGGCAATTTGGCGTGCCGGGGTTCCAACCCTAGCGACCAAGAAAATCGCGAACGTTCCTCGCCAAACGTCGTGAAGCGAGGTTGGCTTCGAAGAGATTACCGCGCAGGCTGTGGACGAATCCGATGAAATAAAGTCCGGCCTGCGCGGTCGGCGCCCCCGACGCCGCGATCGGTTCCTCTGCCTCATTCAGCACGCCGTCGACATCGAGCAGGTCGCCGAGTCCGGTGCCGAAGCCCGTCGCCGCGATCACCGCGTCGAATGGCTCCGACGAGCCGTCGGCGTAAACCGCTCCCGATTCAGTCAATCGCACCAGCGCCGGGCGAACCTGCACCAGGCCCCGTTTCACGGCGCTGACGAAGCCGACATCGATCAGCGGAATCCGCCGCGCCGAGAACGGTCCCCACGCCGGCGTCGGAATCTTGTACGCGGTGAGATCGCCGAGCACCAATCGAGCGGTGAGTCGTCCGATTCTGTCGGCGATCCTGGCCGGCAGAAAACCCAACATGATCCCGGTGCGCTGCACCGGCATCCCGAACGGATCGCGCGGGACGATTGCCGGCGGCGTCCTGATGCTCAGTGCCACGAACTTCCCGCCGTTCTCGGCGATATCCGTCGCGATCTCGGCGCCGCTGTTGCCGGCGCCGACGACGAGCACACGCTTGCCGATGAATGGGGTCGGATTGGAGTAGCTCGCCGAGTGCGACAGCTCGCCGCCAAAGATTTCCGCGCCCGGCCATTCGGGTTTGATCGGGATCCGGTATTGACCGCTGGCGATCACCACGGCGTTGCATCTCCAGGTGTCGCCGGTGCCGGTGACGATTTTCCACTCATTGCTCTGTGGATCGCGCGAGATTTTCTCCACCTCGCATCGATTAACGATTTTCAGACCGAAATGATCGGCGTACTCGCGCAGGTACGAGACGAACTGATCGCGAGAGAGATAGGCGGGATACCGGCGTGGAATTCCGAAATGAGCGAGGCCGGAAAATCCGCGTACGGTGTGCAGGTGCAGACGGTCGTAGCGCCGTGACCAGGTTCCGCCAATGCGCGCGTCCTGCTCGAGCACAGTGGCGTCGATTCCATTCTGCTTGAGCGCGGCGGCCGCCGACAACCCCGCTGCCCCTGCTCCAACCACCACAACGTTCGCGTCCAAGATTACTCCCATCTGACACGTTTGCCGACTGGCCCTATCGCCGCTATGATATAGCGCTCCGAGCGACCGAGATGGCCTCCTTCCATCCAACTATGCTCACTCGCGCTTCGCGGCTTGGCAATATCCGCACGCTGATCGTCCTCGGATGCGTCGCATCGTTCATCCAGCCATCCGTCTCGCGCGCACAGCATCTCCACGACCGAATCTCCGATCTCTTCATCTTCGGTCCCGGTCAGCAACCGCTGTTCCTTGCGGGATCCGGCGATCCCAACAATCCAGCGGCCTTGCAGGCGCACGGGCTCCATTTCATTCCTTCCTCGAACGCCGAGAACGGCTCCCTCATCGCGTTCCTCACCGACGCCCTCGGCACCAGCATCGGCAGCATCCCCATCGGCTCGACAAGCGGCGGCGAAACTTTCCGCTTCGAGGCCGGGGTGCCGGTGCTCACATCGACATCCTCCGGACCGATCTTCGCCGAGCGTGCGCAGACGTTGGGACAAGGGCGCATGCTGGCGGGAATCAGTCGTACCAGCTTTCGGTTCGCGACGCTGCGCGGCGTTGACATGGGCAACATCAATCTCGTCTTCACCCACCAGAACGTGAATTTCCCCGGTTGCAGCCAGCAGTTTGGCGGCGACTGTGCGCTCTACGGCATCCCGCGTCTCGAGAACGACGCGATGGACTTTCATTTGTCGATGGACCTCAATGTCAGAGTGACGTCGATGTACGTCACCTACGGCGTGACGAATCGATTCGACTTCAGCGTCGTCATTCCCATCGTGCAGGCGGAATTTCGCGGCGAGAGCGACGCGCAAATCCGTCCCTTCGGTGGCGACAGCGCGGTGCATTACTTCTCCGGCACACCCACCAACCCGGTGCTCACCGCGCACCGTCAGAGCCTTGGATCGGCGTCTGGATTGGGCGATGTCGCGCTGCGATTGAAGCTGAATATGCGCGAAACGCCCGACGCCAGCTTCGCGATTCTAGTCGATGGTCGTTTCCCCACTGGCAGCAGGGAAGATCTGCTCGGCGCCGGCAAGTTTGCCGGACGCGCGCTCATCATCCTCAACTCGAAGTTCGGCGATTTCTCGCCGCACCTGAACGCCGGCTATCTGCATCACGCCGGCAACCAGCAGAACGACGCGGTGCTCGGCACGGTCGGATTTGATCAGAGAATGTCCGACACTTTCACGCTCGCCACCGATCTGGTGACGGAGCTCCAGGTCGGCGACAGCAAGTTGGTGCTGCCAGGTATCGTCACCTACGATTCGCCGTTTCGCCGAACACTGAATCCGACCAACATCCCATCTATCCGTGACGACATCGTCAACGGATCATTCGGGTTCAAGATCGCGCCTGCCCGCGCCACCACTATCGTTCTGAACACGCTCTTTCCGCTCAACCGCGGCGGATTGCGACCAAACCTCGTCTACACCGCGGGCATCGAGTACACGTTCTAACGAATCGCGATCAGTCTCCACGCGTTGCCGTCGCGTTGCAGCGTCGCGGCAAGGCTGACGGGCTGCCGCACTGCGTTTCCCTGAGAATCGGTGTACGCGTAGGTTCCCACCACTCGAGCGTCAGCCGACGATGTTGAGCCTTCGACGTTGTCGACTTTGAAGGTGACGTTGATGTCCCGCGCTCGCTGGAAGAAAGTCTCGAAATTGCGCTGCTGCGCCGGCGTGAGTCCCGGATTTATTCGACGCATGGCGTTGATGTCTCTCGACTCGATGGCACGGGCGTAAGCCTCGACGATCGGCGCGATGTCGGCGGCGGTCGCGGGTTTGGGAGCGGGAGCAGGCGGCGGCACTTCCTGAGCCGGCGCTTGCGCCTGACGCTGAACAACGACCGGCGGCGGTTGCGTCACGACCTGCTGCTGTGTAACCGCGGTCGGTATCTGATTCGTCGGTGCCGGCGCTGATACTACCGGCGACTGAGCTGGTTTCTGCGCCACTTTGGGCGGCGGAGTCTTCACCGCAGTTTTTGTGGGGGTGACAGTCCGCGTTGAACGCGCACTCTGTGTTGTTGCTGCCGACTTTTCTGCCGCTGGCGGGGCTGGGAACGCAGTCATTGGCGGAACCGTCGACTGCTGACTCGACACCGGCGTCTGAGCAGAGGTCGCGGCAGCAGTTGCCGGCTTGTCATCAGCCGGCGAGGGGTGGCGGATCTTGAACAGGATCCCCCACCCGATCAGGATCGCCGCCGCCGCCGCAAATCCACCGGCGAACGCCAGGCTTCGCGTCCGCGTTTGCTGCTTCTTCCGCGCCTGTTCGATGGCGCTGGAAACCGAGAAGCTGAGTGAAACAGACTCGGGGTACGACGGCCCACTCAGCTTCGCCCGAACCGCACTGAGATCGTTCGCCATGTCGAGCGCGTTCGTGTAGCGGTCGGCCGGCTCCTTGGCCATCGCCTTGTCGACGATGCGATCGAGCGCCGGCGGCAGTCCCGGCATCAGCTCGCTGACTCGCTTCGGCTTCTCGGTGATGATCTTGAAAAAGAGATTCTGCAGCGTCGGCCCCTCGAACGGCTTCAGGTTGGTGAGGAGCTGATACAGAACGCCGCCGACGGCGAAGATGTCGGTGCCGGGGGTGGTCTTCCCCTCGGTGACTTGTTCCGGGGCCATGAAGCTCGGCGTCCCCAGCAAGGATCCTGTCGTCGTCATGCTCGACGACGCCAGATGCGCCACCCCGAAGTCCATGATTTTTGCCCGCCCCTCTTCGGTGACGCGAATGTTGGCCGGCTTGATGTCGCGGTGGATGATGCCGCGCTTGTGGGCGAACGTCAGTCCGGTGAGCACATCGATCATGATGTCCAGCTTCGCCTGCAGCG
>QHUA01000220.1 GCA_003221805.1 Gemmatimonadota bacterium | reverse complement strand
TCATCGAAGGAAACGCCAGTCTGGCCAAAGAGTTGTTCGCTCTCGGCCTCGATCTCGACTTCATCATCGCTCCCATCGGGGGCGGCGGGCTCACGTCGGGACTGGTGAAGGCAGTAGAGGACAGTGGCAAGAAAATCGAAGTGCTGGCCGCCGAGCCGCTTGTGTCGAACGACGCGGCCCAGTCGTTCCGCGCCGGACACGTTGTCGCACTGGCCGAGGAATCAAATACGATCGCCGATGGGGCCAAGGTGCTCCGGCTCGGCGACAACAACTGGAAGATTCTCTCTCATGGCCTCGCCGGCGTCGTCGAAGTCACCGAAGAGCAGATCAAGGAAGGGGTCCGGCTGCTCTTCGCACTCGCGAATCTCAAGGCGGAGCCAACCGGAGCGCTTTCTCTCGGGGCAGTGCTCGCGCAACCCGATCGGTTCAAGGGTAAGCGCGTCTGCTGCGTGATCAGCGGCGGCAACGCCGACCCGGCGCAGTACGCCAAGCTAGTCGAAGGCATTTGAATTACACCCGCGCTTGATCGCCACGCCGCGGCCGTCGGGATAAGTAACTTTCTTCAGATGGCGAACCCGACAATTCAGGACGCGCGCGCAGTTCTAAAAAGCGCTTTTGGCTACGACGAGTTTCGGCCGGGCCAGGAAGCGGCTGTCTCAGCGGTCCTCGCCGGCCGCGATACAGTCGTCGTGCTACCGACCGGCGGTGGCAAATCACTCTGCTTTCAGGTCCCAGCCCTGATTCTCCCCGGCCTGACTGTCGTCGTTTCGCCGCTCATCTCTCTGATGAAGGACCAGGTAGACGCCCTCACTGCCAAGGGACTGCCGGCGGCCTTTATCAACAGCACGCTCACGGCGGGGCAGGTTTCAGATCGGCTCGCCCGCGTCGATCGCGGCGAGATCAAGCTCCTTTACGTTGCGCCGGAGCGATTCGACTCGGGACGAACTGCGGAGCGATTGAGAAAAGCCGGTGTCTCGCTGCTGGCAATCGACGAAGCGCACTGCATCAGCCAGTGGGGTCACGACTTCCGCCCGAGTTACCTGAGGGTGAAAAAGGTGCACGCCGCGCTCGGCTCACCAACAACCATTGCTCTGACGGCAACGGCAACACCCGAAGTTCGGCGCGACATCGTTCGGCAGCTGGCGCTCAAGAACCCGGAGACCATCATCACCGGCTTCGATCGGCCGAATCTCACGTACTACGTCGTGCCGGCGAAGAACGATGCTGAAAAGGAGGAAAGGCTCGTCGAAATCCTGCGCACCAGAGATGGACTGGCAGTGATCTATGCCTCGACGCGGCGTGCAGTCGATCAGCTCACGACCGTACTGGAACGCGCGAAGATCCGCGCCGGCGGTTATCACGCCGGACTCGATGATGGGCGGCGTCATGAGGTGCAGGAAGCGTTCATGTCGGAGAAGATTCGCGCGATTGTCGCAACGAACGCGTTCGGCATGGGCATCGACAAGCCGAACGTGCGATTGGTCATTCACTACGCGATGCCCGGCACACTGGAAGCCTACTATCAGGAGGCTGGGCGCGCCGGACGGGACGGTTTACACTCGGACGTATTTCTGCTCCACGCGTTTCCTGATCGATTTACTCACGAGTTCTTCATTCAGGGCTCGTATCCAGAACGCTCGGTCGTCGAGCAGACATACGAGGCGCTGAAGAAAAACTCGAATCAACAGGGCTTTCTTGACCTGGAGCCCCAAGATGTCGCGCGCCACATCAAGCCGAAGGCGAATGCGCGAGAAGTGGAGGGCGCCGTCAAGATCCTCGCGCGTGCCGGCGCAATCACGATCAGCAACGGCGAGCGAGCGCGCGTCGTCGTGCGACTGTTGGCGACGCCGGAACGAATCAAGCGAGAGCTGACGGGTGAGGCAAACGCGGAGCTCGGATTGTTGCGGGCGCTCTGGCGCGGCGTCGGAACGTCGCTATCGGCGGGGGCTGTGATCGATCTAGATGGCCTGCCGCCGGGTCTGGGCGGGTCGGCTGCCTGCACGCCGCTGCTCGAGTCCCTCCAGCAGAAGCAGTTCCTGGTCTGGGAAAGGCTCGGGGCCGGACTCTATATGAGCGAGAGGAGCGCGCCACTCTCGAAGTTCGCGGTCGACTGGGAATCGCTGGACAGGCGCCGGGCGGCGGAGCTCTCCAAGCTCCAGGCCGTCCAGCGCTACGCGTATACCAGGGAGTGCCGGCGAGCCTTCGTCCTGCGCTACTTTGGCGACCCGGGGGCGCGAGCGGACTGCGGGGGTTGCGACAACTGCCTCGGCGTCGCAGCGCGGCGGGCTCCATCGAAGCCAACTGCTCAGCCGCGCGCCGCAGCCAGCAAGGTCACCAAGACAGAGGACTTGATGCTCGGGGACGACGAACAGCGTCTCCTGGCAAACCTCAAGTCCTTGCGGACGACAATCGCCCGCGAGGAACACGTTCCTCCATATATTGTATTCTCTGATCGAACCCTGGCGGAGCTGGCGGTGCGTCGCCCCCGTTCGCTGCATGCCTTTCAGGACGTCCGCGGAGTTGGGCCGATGAAGCTCGAGCGATACGGCGAGCGCTTCCTCGATGCAATCTCCAAAGCGGATGAC
>QHUA01000219.1 GCA_003221805.1 Gemmatimonadota bacterium | reverse complement strand
ATCGGCGTTCTCGACCAGAACAACGTCATGCACGAGGTGACGACGTTCCGTCGCGACGTGAACACCGATGGTCGACACGCCGTCGTTGAGTTCGGCGCATCACTCGACGACGACCTGGCGCGCCGCGATTACACCATCAACGCCATCGCGTATTCGCCGAGCAAAGACGAGGTTCGCGATCCGTACAAGGGACAGGCCGACATCGAAGGCCGACTGATTCGCGCCGTTGGCGACGCCCGGGAGAGGATGCGCGAGGATCGACTTCGTGCCTTGCGCGCGATCCGCTTCGCTGCCCGATTCGGTTTCGACATCGAGCGCGACACCTGGGACGCGATCGTCGAAAGTTCGCCGGAGCTGGGGCGTCTCTCCGCCGAGCGAGTGAAGCAGGAAATCGAAAAGACGATGGATCAGGTCCGGTTCCCGAGCAAAGCATTTGGGATGTGGCGTGATACCGGGGCCTTCAACACGCTGATTCCATCGCTGGCGCTGGTGACCGATCGGCAGCTGGCGCCGCTGGACCATCTCCGGCGTCCGTTGTTGCCGCGCCGACCCGCCCGTCGTTCGACCAGGATCGCCTGCCTGCTGGCATCCGTTCCGGCGGCGACCGTCCGCAAAACTCTCAAAGATCTCCGCTTCTCCAACAGCGACACGGAATGGATTGCGATCCTTGTCGAGCGTTGGCAGCAACTCGGTCCGGCGATGACAGAGGCGCTGCTCAAGGCGGAGGAGGTTTACGCCAGGGATCCATGGGGCGACCAGTATCCGCCGAGTGCTGTGCTTCGACAGTGGGCGGCAAGTGCGGGGCGCACGCGTCTTGCCTCATTGTTGCGTCTGGCGGACGCCTTCTGGTGGGCGGCGCGGCAAGCTGGTGAGCCGGCTCCTTACAAGCAGACGATCGCGTCGGTCTACAAGCGGGCGACAAAAATCGCGTGGAAGGATCCAATCGCGCTTTCCGATCTGGCGATCGATGGCACGGATATCGAAAAAATGGGAGTCCATGGTCCGGCGGTCGGGGCAATTCTGAAAAAACTCCTCGACGCGGTGATCGTCGACCCACGCAAGAACAGGCACCAGCAGTTGCTGGAGATGGCGGAGCGGGAAGCGGGAAACGGGAAGCGGGAAGCGGGGAACGGGAAGCGGGAAGCGGGAAGCGGGTAACGGGACGCGGGCTACAGGTTACAGGTTACGGGAAGCGGGTACGGGCACGAAATACGGGTAACGGGAAACGTCCTCTCAGACACAATTATATGCGTCCTTTTTTCAATGCTCTTTAGAACGCGCACCCCCGACTCCACCGTCTGGAAGCGATTCAGGTCAGGACAGGACGGCTTCACCTTCACGCGCACCGGCGACGTCTACGAGGCAAAGGTCGTCGCCAACGCCGAGCGGGTAGTGGATTTGTTTTATACGCTCAGCGAGCTGATGGCGCCGGCGGTCGACGTCTACATCTATGACGCGCGTTCCAAGACCTCGTGGCGTGGAGAAACCGTCGCGCTGCCCGACATACGAGATGCTGTAGCAAGACTGAAAATGCCGCTCTCGACTTACGGCGGGGTTGAGATCACGCTGTTCACATCGGAGGACCAGCTCACTCTGAGTCCCCAGCTGGAGCTTTACATTTACTCGCGCTCGGACCGTTGGGTTTATCTCCTCAACAGCATGAATCTCGAGGAGCGAGCGTCACTCGAGGAGCGATTGTGGGGAATCCAGTCGTGGGATCGTGCACCGGCGCCGGCGCTGAGTGACGCGGTCGCAGCCGCGGCGGAGCGACTCGACATCAAGACAGCTTAGGCTGCGGCTACGGCGGGAATCGGGCCGGCATCGACGAGCTGCTTCTTGACCGGATCAACACGCAGATTAAGGCCCTCGAGAGAGTGCGCTCCGAGAATCGCGAAATCACTTTCTTCCCCGAAAACGACGTA
>QHUA01000154.1:15556-25885 GCA_003221805.1 Gemmatimonadota bacterium | reverse complement strand
CCCTCCGGGAGTGCGACCGATGAAACCGCCCATCACCGGAACTTTCCCCTCCTGGATCAGAGGCTGCACGATGTCGCGCGCCGCTTCGGCAATGGCATCGGTCTGCGGTTCTGCCAGCATGAAATTGTCGTCGGTCATGAAGATGTCGCGGGCATCGACGTGTTCGGCGCGAATTCCACGCAACCTGAAGAACGCGGCAACGAGGTGCGATGACAGTTGCTCCCCGAACGCGGCTATCGCATCGAAGCTGCGCGGCGTCGCGTGGCCGAGTACGGACAGCGCTTCCGCCAGACTCGCCAGCTCGTCGAAGGTAGCGCTCATCTCGGCAGCCACGTCGGATGCCTCTTCGGAAGTCCCCAGGAGCTTCTCGCACTGTTGAAAGTGGCGGTCGCGAAGAGTTTCCACTCCACGCAAAGCGCCGATCAGATGTCCCTTCGCTGATTGCTCACCGATCGCGAGCAGCGAGTTCGTGGCACCGCCAAGCGCCGAGACGACGACTGCCGGTTGTCTGGGGAGCCTGCCTTTAACGATCTCGGCCGCCCGCTCGATCGCTTCGGCGTCTCCGACCGAAGTGCCGCCAAACTTTACGACGATCACGTAGGGTCGAGACCACCGGTGCTGGCGAGGAGCTCGGCGTTGAGCACCGAGCCGCCCGCGGCGCCACGAATCATGTTGTGTCCGAGCGCAACAAGCCGCAGGTCGAGGATCGCGTCGCGACGCACGCGTCCCACCGTCACCGTCATGCCGTCGCCGGCGTTGACGTCACGCCTCGGTTGCGGGCGATCGGGCGCGTCGCTCACGACGAGAGGGTGCTTTGGCCGTGTCGGCAATCCCGCGGTCGAAGCCAGCCCTTCCCACGATCTCATAGTTTCGATCGCGGCTTCGGGACTCGGCTTGTCCTCGAAGCCGATGGTCATGCAGATGGTGTGGCCGTGTTCGACCGGGACGCGATTCGTGTGCGCGCTTACCTTGAACCCCGCGCTCGTCACTTCGCCATCGGCGTAAGTGCCAAGGAGCTTGAGCACCTCCCGCTCTAGCTTGGGCTCTTCGTCGGCAATGTAAGGAATGACGTTCCCCAGAATGTCCAACGACGGCACGCCGGGATACCCCGCTCCCGAAACTGCTTGCATCGTCGACAGAAAGAGCTGGCGGATTCCAAATTTCTGATGCAGTGGTGCCAGAGCAACCGCTGCCACCGTTGCCGAGCAGTTCGCGTTCGTCACGATTGCCCCGCTCCACCCACGCCGATTACGCTGGCATTCGATCAGCGCTAGATGGTCCCCGTTCACCTCGGGGATGACGAGCGGCACGTCCGGCTCCATCCGGAAATTTTTTGCGTTGCTGAGAACGAACTTCCCCGCCTTGGCAAATGCCATCTCGACTTCCCCGGCGACGACCGCATCGAGCGCCGAGAACACTATGGGCGCGCTGATTACACCGGGGTCACAAGCGATGACCCGGCGATTCTGGATCGCCGTTGGTGGCGGCGCGCCCTCGAGCCAGCGTGTCGCGTCGCTGTACTTCTTCCCCGCCGAGCGCTCCGACGCCGCAAGCTCTACGATCTCGAACCAGGGATGGTCGACGAGCAGTCGCACGAACATCTGCCCGACGGCGCCCGTCGCGCCGAGCACGGCGACCGGCCATTTCGTTTTTCTTTTTCCAGGAATCGGTGGCGACGTCATCGTGCGAGAAGTGTTTTGGCGAGTTTTTCATAAGTGTCGACGCTCTGGCGGAGCTCTTCGACATCGATGTACTCGTCCGGTGTGTGTGCTACATGAATGGAGCCAGGTCCGAACAGCAGCGGCTCGCCCCAATTCGACAGCAGCGGAATGTCCGACGTGTAAGCGACCGGCCCCGTTTCGAATCCCGGAACCGTCGCAAACCGCTGGGCGGGGATGTGCGAGCCAAACTCGACATCGGCGTGCCCTTTCGCCCAATCCAGTACCATTTTCTTGATCGGCTCGACATCGCCGACGAGACGAAACATGATCTCCGCTTCGGCGTGAGCAGGGATGATGTTCGCTTCCGTCCCGCCCTTGATGGTTCCGATGTTGACCGTCGTCTCGCCGAGCATAGGGTCGGAAGGGAGTGGAAGTTTGCGAAGTGTCGGCAGGAGCTCGAGCATCGGCTCAATGGCAGACTTTCCGAGATGCGGATACGCCGAGTGCGCTTCGCGTCCGCGTGTTCGAATCGTCGCGCGCAGTGATCCTTTGGCGCCGCTGGCGAGTTTGCTTTCGGTTGGCTCTCCGTTGATCAGGTAGCGACTGCGGGCTCGCAGGTTGTTGGCCGCCCGCGCGCCGTCGGATCCCTTCTCCTCCCCGACCACAAAGAGGACCTCCACACGCTTCTCACCATTGCTGACCAGTCGATCCGCGGCGACCATCATCGATGCGGCGATGCCCTTTGCATCGGACGAGCCGCGGCCGAATAGCCTGGTCCCTTCGAGACGCGGTGGAACGAAAGGCGGAACGGTGTCGAGGTGCGTTGAAAAAGTGACGCCGCCATCGTTGCCTGATCGCGAGCCCCAGATGTTCGCGCGACCGCGACTTACCTCCTGGAGCGTAACGTTCCAGCCGCGCGCGACAAGCCACCGCGAGACGAAATCAACGGCGGCCGCTTCTGATCCAGTCGTCGATTGAATCGCGAGGAGCTCCGCGGCGAGCGATACAACATCGGTCATGCGCGGAAGTTAGCGCCGCATTGCGGGACTGTCAGGACGATCGCGTGCGCGACAGAGCGCCGAGGCTTCAGCGCCGCGTGTCGAGCCGGGCGTCGACGATCGGACGCGTCGTCCCGTCCAAACCCTGAACGTGCTCGACGAACATGTGCTGCACGAGCCTGTTCGCTTCCTTCACGTACGCGTCGTGGTGGCGCTCCCCGATGTCGCCGATCTCCTGCAGCGTCCGATTTCCCATCATCTTGCCCCCCTCGCGGAAAGTCTTGAAGGTGTCCTCGGACTGCCGGGCCATGACGATGTCGTGGACGAGTCGATGGAAATCGCTCTCGCGCGCAGCGTCGGCAAGCTCGCGGACAACTCCGACCGCCGCCCCGATCACCGTTTTCCCCGATGTGGCGTCCGGGTTGATCTGGGACTGATATTCCATGAGCAGCCGCTGGTGCTCCCGCATGTTTGGAATGTGACGCGAGCAAAGATCCCTGAAGCGCGGATCGTCGGCGTTCTCCTCGTGCTCTTCGATAGCGAACAGAAAGGCACCGTGCTGAATCAGCGCGTTGTTTACCTGTGCCTTGAGAAACTCACTTCCGGGATCCATTGGCTCTCCTCCCTGTCTGCTTTTTCCCACAGGAATTAGCGAAACTTGTGCCCTCAAACGGCTTGCGTTCCCCGAACAAAGGGGATACCTTTGAGTACCCGAATATGTGCCGAAGCCACTGTTCGTAAGAGACGGTATTGCAGGAGTTTACATTGCCACCAGTAAGGAGGAACCTCAACGGTAGGCGGCGGGAGAAGGCAAGAGTGGAACGAAGAGTTCGGATTCGACCGATAGACCCCGTTCAGTTGTGCGGCAAAGGCACCTCGGTGACGGAGCTATACCGCGTGGAAGAAACGCTCGACCGAACCAAGATCCACCACCTCGTTTTCTTCGACCGGCACGGCTGGTATTGCGAGCACGGCAAACAGTGCAGTGTGGTGAGCGACGTGCAAAAATTCACGAGACGCAGGACTTAGCGACTAACAACGGATGGATGAGAGTATGATTGCGAGACAGGATGCCTACATTGAGAAGACCGATGTCTGGGCCAGGCTTTCGGCCCCAGTTCCTTCGGCAGCGATTTCCTGGAGACAGGATGGCAAGGTGACAGCGCGTGACGGAAAGTATTTCGCGCGGTTCGTCGCGTACATTGAAGCAAATACAGTTAGAGAAAGGCTCGACGCTGTCGTGCCGGGTGAATGGGATCTCACCCTCGACCTTCTTCCCACCCTCGTCGGCGACGATGCCGACGGCGCGCAAATCTCCTTCAAGGCGCGTCTACAGATTCTCGGCGTCATTCGCGAAGATGTCGGAACCGGGCGCGACTACAAGCAGGCGTCGACTGACGCGTTCAAGAGAGCCGCGGTAAGGTTCGGCGTCGCCAACGAGCTCTACGCATACGAGCAGAATTGGGTGGAGATAGACGGCGACGGAAAGTACGCCAGACCCGTGGAGGATCCACAGGCAGCGTACGTTCGGCGCTACGGAAAACCGGACGTCATTCACGTGCAGGCAAACGGGACTCCGACGGTCGCTGGGCCCATGCCGACCTCAATCCTTACCGACGGGGAAACTGTTAGCTGCCCCAAGTGCGGGGGTCGGATGTGGGATAACCGACTCACCAAGCGGAATCCCCGCGCTCCCGACTACAAGTGCCAGAACCGCTCCTGCGATGGAGTCATCTGGCCGCCCAAAGGGGCACCGACCAATACCGACGCAGCTGCCAACGAACCGAAGCAGGCGCTGGCTGCCGAGTCGGTGTTGATAGGCAGCGAGGAAGAGTTGCCGTTCTAGGAAATCGAGAAGCGAAAAAAAAAGGGCGAGCGCGCACTCGCCCTTTTTTTTTGTGCGGGGTGCTTAACGTTTCTTAGGAATAAGTAAGCACCCGGCCAGCGGATCGACCCGTACGGTGAGAGGCGTGCCCGCTAAAAGCTCTCCGTCGGCTTGGGCGGGCATCTGCGGCAGGGTTTCCACCCTGAAATCGCGGCCGGACTTGTAAAAGAGGCACGGATCGGCGCTGAAATCCTTGCGAATCATCCGCCACAGAATCCTCAGCGCGTCCCAGAGATTCGCCGGCGAGAAAACGCAAGCGTTGAGCAGTCCATCGTCCTGCACGATTCCATCGCCGAACGCCACCAGATTGTTGAGCACGGCTCCAAAATTGGCGATGAGCACCGCAGAAGCTGCGAGATCATAAGTCACGCCGTCGACGGAAAGCCGCAAGCTGAATTTTTTGTTGCGCAGTATGGCTTTGTAACCGCCAATCACATACGCCATGAAGCCGAAGCGCTTCTTCAGTCGGGCCGGTGCTTCAGACATCATCGTGGCATCGAGACCGACACCAACGCCAATGGCGAAGCGTCGACCATCGCCGAGACGTCCCAGGTCCATCAGCGCCTCGTCGCCGTCGAGCAGCAAAGGTATTGCGCGGGCGGGATTTAGTGGAATGCCCAGCGTACGTGCCACCACGTTGGCGGTGCCGCCGGCAAGAACTCCGATCGGCGGCCCCTGGTGCGCCAGAGCGCCGAGAACCTCCATTAGGGTTCCGTCGCCGCCGAGCGTGAACACGGCGTCGTACTTATGTGCGTGGTTTCTGGCGAGCGTCGTCGCGTGCCCCGGCGACTCGGTCTGCATCAGATCACAGTCGACGCCGGCATCCTCGAACGCCTTGAGTGCCTTGCGCCGGATGCGGTCTCCGCGACGAGACGCGGGATTCACGATCAGGAGGACCCGGTCGATTCGTCGCGGCGCGAATTTCATCGCCGTCGCTGCGCTCATGATGCGTGCGGGTTTTTGTGAACAGGCATTGAGAGACTCGCGAGCAACGCGGGACGCTCACTGGATGCTCGGGGCGGGGATCGAACCCGCATGGGAGTTTATCCCAAGGGATTTTAAGTCCCTCGCGTCTACCGGTTTCGCCACCCGAGCGGAGAACGACGAGCCAGCGGGAAGTGCGACACTGAGCCCGAGAAGAACGGAAGCGGGAAACGGGACTCGAACCCGCGACCCCAACCTTGGCAAGGTTGTGCTCTACCAACTGAGCTATTCCCGCGAAGCAATGACAAAGCTACCGGCGATTTTTCCTGCTAACAAGCGCCACGAATCCCGCCGCTTTCTGCCCACCAAATCCAAGTTGACAAAACGTCGAGCGGAATGATAACGTCTCCCCGCCGGCGGACGTCCCCCACTCAGACGAACGCCCCTCTTGCTCCTTCACATCCTGCGGAGAGTCTATGCGCCGTCCTCTGGTCAGCGTTTCCACCGTAGCATTGGCAATCATCGCGATTTTCGCCAACCCCGCGGGCGCTCAGCGCGTGCTCGGTGTTGGCGACGATGCACTAGTGCTTCCCCGAGGCGTGTTCCGCTTTCGTACTCTCGGTCAGTGGACCTGGTTCAACGAGCGCTATGGCAAGGATACGCCCGGTCGCCCGGACGGCGCTCTCGAGCCACTGGGCATCGATTTCACACTCGACACCATTGGCGTCAGGCAGTTTCCGAACCTCGCCCCGTTGCAGGCAGGCATTCAGCAGCTGACGGGTAATCCGACCTGGTATGCATCACTTGGAAACACAGTGGTGAACCTGCGCGACCATGTCGCTGCATTCCCATTCGTCTTTGAGGCTGGCCTGTCGAAGAGATTCTCGGTCGGCATTCAGATCCCGTACGTGCACACCCAGACGTCCGCGTTCTTCAACGTCAATACTGCAGGGACAAACGGGAATCTCGGCTTTAATCCGGGCCTGGCCGTCGCCGTGGCGACAACGCAGAACACAACGATGTATACGCAGTTCGTCACTGCGTCGAACCAGCTGGAAGCGTCTCTCGCCGCCTGCCAGGCGAATCCGGGTGCCTCACCTTCGTGCCCTGCCTTGCTCCAGAATCAGGCGAGTGCGCAGTCGCTGATCGCCAATTCGAGAGCGTTCGCCGGGGGCGCGGTCGGACCTGTTGGTGGGCCGTACAACGCGCGCGGCGGCGTTTACATCACGTCGCCATTCGTGCCGATTGTCGGGACTGACGCCCAGCTTTCCATCGAAGCACGGGTGGCCGCTTTCAAAGCCCTCTATTCCCAGTTCCTCGGCGCCGGCAACCCGATCACGACGAATGGACCGTTCGCTTCGCAGGCGAGACTGAGCGTGCGCGATGCGCAAACGATTCTCACGGATCCGAATTTCGGGATTCAGGCTGATCCACTGCAGTCAGTCAGTCGCTCGCATGTGGGCGACATCGACGTCGGTGGCAAGTTCTCCGTATTCGATACTTTCGGCGGCAGCACCGAGGCGAGGATGTCGCCGAAAGGATTGAATTTCCGCGCCGCAGTGGGAGGAATCTTTCGCATCCCGAGCGGACAGATCGAGTCGCCTGACAACTTCATCGACATCGGCACTGGACGCGGAGCGAAAGCGGTCGAAGGCAGAGTGTTCAGCGACCTGTTGATCGGCAGCCACTTCTGGGAGTCGTTCATCGTCCGCTTCAACAAGCCATTTTCCGATACGCAGACGATGCGCATCCTGGATAAGCCGAACGAAGAGCTGGCCCCGTATTATCGCCGTCAATCGGTGAGCCGACAGCTTGGCAGCGCCTTCGAGTTCGAGACCGCGCCGCGCATCGTCGTCAATGATTTTCTCGCCGTCTCCGCGTGGTACATGTACCGCCACAAGCAGCAGGATCACTACAGCGGAACTTTCACCATTCCGGCTGCGACCACCGGATTCGCCGACATCACCATCGACGCTTCGACGCTGGACCTCGAGACGGAGCAGACCGAGCACCGCTTTGGCGGCGGAATCTCGTTCTCGAATCTCTACTCATTCGACCAGGGCAAGGCGCGCGTGCCGTTCGAGGTGACATACCTCCATTGGCAGACCATGAACGGATCCGGCGGAAACCAGCCGAAATTCTTTACGGACCAGATTCAGCTCAGGCTTTATGCGAGGATTTTCGGCGGCAAATAGTTCGGTGTAGTTATCCCGGAGCGCCGGCACTTTCGAGCAGCTCCTTAGCATGCGCCCGACTGACCTTGCTTTCCGGGTCTCCTCCCAGCATCCGCGCGATCTCGTTGACTCTGCTCGTTCCTTCCAGCACGGTGATGTCCGCTGTCGTCACACCGCCTTTGGCGCCTTTGGCGACGACGATGTGATGGTGTGCGCGCGCGGCGATCTGCGGCAGATGTGAAATTGCGAAGACCTGATGCTCCTTGGCCACGCGACGCAGCGTGTCGCCCACCTGGAGCCCGACGCGTCCGCCGATCCCGGCATCCACTTCGTCGAAGATCAACGTCGGCACGTGATCGACCCGTGCGAGAATCGTCTTCAGTGCCAGCATCACGCGTGACAACTCTCCGCCCGACGCCACCCGCGCCAGCGGACGATCTTCGTGGCCAACGTTCAGCGCTACGCGAAACTCGACATCCTCCGCGCCCTCCGCGGTCGGCTCGTCGCGCGCAGTGAGCGTGACACTGAAACGGCCATCGGGCATTCCCAGCGGCGGCAAAAGCGCGTCGACCGCTTTGGCGAGCTTCTTCGCCGCCGAGAGACGCATCTCGGACAGCTTCTCGGCTTCCCTCGACAATCGGCGCCGCGCATCGGCTTCGCGCGCCGTCAGGTTGGCGAGATCGAACTGCGCCGTATCGATCAGATCCAGCTCTGCGCGCGCGGTAGTTCCCGCCGCGATCACATCTTCCAACGTCGGCCCGTACTTCTTGAGCAATCCGAAGACGCGGTCGCGCCGGCGACGGACTTCTTCCAGGCGCGCCGGGTCGAGCTCGACGGATCCGGCGTAGTCGTCGACTGCGCGCGCCAGCTCCTGCAGCGCATAGAAGCCGGTGTCGAACAACTCCTGCATCCGCACCGCCGACGGATCGATTCTCTCGATCGAGGACAACGGCCGCTGCGCCGCGCCCAATTGGCTCAGCACGCTCGCCTCTTCACCCGACAGCAGCTCATTCAACGTGCTCGCCAGCGTGCGCAGCTCGTCAGCGTTCTCCAGAACGCGCGCTTCGTCCTCTAGCTTGGTGTCTTCGCCCGACGAGAGCCGGGCGTCCTCGATCTCCTTTGCCACGTGTCGCAGGTAATCGGCCCGCTTTTCCGCGTCCGCACGTCGCGATGTCAGAGTCGCGATCTCGCGACGCACATCGGACATTTCCCCGTGCGCGCTGCGAACGAGCTCGGCCTGTCGATCGGCGCCGCCAAAGGCGTCCAGAATTCGGCGCTGCGATTCGCTGTCGAGCAGCGTCTGCGCATCGTGCTGCCCGTGAAGATTGACGAGCTGTCGTCCTATTTCTGCGAGGACGCTCGCGGTTACAGTGGTGCCGTTGATCCAGGCGCGGCCGCGACCGCTCGTCGCGATCTCACGCTTCAAAACGAGCGTCTCTTCCTCGACCTCGATTCCCCTGTCGTCGGCAAGCTTCGAAATGTCCTTCAGCTTGCTGATGTCGAAGACTCCTTCGACAGTCGCCTTGTCCGCGCCCGAGCGAATGAGATCGGCGCTGGCGCGCTCGCCGAGCAAGAGGCCCAGTGCTCCGACGATGATAGACTTCCCGGCGCCCGTTTCTCCCGAGAGAACGTTGAAGCCGGACGAGAGCGGAAGTGTCACCTGCTCGATGATTGCGAAATTGCGGATGCGCAGCTCGGTCAACATCAGCCAGCCTGGTCGCGTTCGGGCAACCCGCCCCATCCAAGTTTCACCCTCATTCGCTCGAAGAACGTCGCGCCCGGAAAGCGCACGATACGAACGGGGTTGTCGGCTTTTCTCACTTTGAGCTTCTCACCTTTCACGAAGCTGGTGCCCACTTGCCCATCGACCGTAACCAGAAGCTCGGTGGGAGTCTCGTTTGCTTCCACAGTCACTTCCGCGTCGGCTGGAATGACCAGTGAACGGATTGCCAAAGTGTGAGGGGAAACTGGAGTAATTACGATCGACTCCACGGTCGGCACCACCACCGGCCCGCCGGCTGAAAGGCTATACGCCGTCGATCCAGTCGGAGTGCAGATCACGACGCCGTCCGCGGCGTAGGTGCCGATGCTCTCGCCGTCGATGAAGACGTTGAGTCGAACCACACGGGCGAAGCCGCCTTTGTGCAGGACGAAATCGTTGAGCGCCCTCCACTGCTTTCGCGTCTCGCCCTCCGAGTCGATGGCGCGAGCGGTGAGAGCCATCCGCGGCTGGGCGACGTAATCTCCCCCCGCCAGGTTCTTGAGGGCCGGCTCGAAATCCTCGCTCTGACAGCTGGTGAGGAACCCGAGCCTGCCAAGGTTGACGCCGAGAATTGGAATGTCGCGTCCATCCAGAAACCGGGCGCCGCGAAGCAGCGTCCCATCGCCGCCAAGCGTTACCAGCGCATCGAGCTGTGCCGGGTCTTCCAGCCGCGCACCCTTCCCCGCCACCTCGTGCAAGCCCTGCTCGAGCAGCGGCTCGATACCAAGCTTGGGCGCCACGCGAAAGAGCGTGCGGAGGATCTCCGGAAGCTCTTCGTATCCCTGATGCCCGATGACACCAAGCCGCATCAAACCGCGCGGAGGTGAGTGCTCCGAGCGCTCTCCAATCCAAACGCATCGGTCGCGCGCTGCGCAATTCCCGCCGCATCGAGACCGAGGACGGACAGCTGTCTGCCGCGCGGCGC